>DATMCI010000316.1:0-8088 GCA_035558535.1 Kofleriaceae bacterium | reverse complement strand
GAGGAGACCGAGAGCGGAGGGAGGAGACCGAGGAGACCGAGAGCGGAGGGAGGAGACCGAGGGAGGAGGAAGGAGACCGAGAGAGAAGGACGGGGGACCGAGAGAGGAGGAAGGAGACTGAGGAGAGGAGGACGGGGACCGAGAGAGGAGAAGAGACCGAGAGAGGAGGAGGAGCCGAGAGAGGGGGAGGAGACCGAGCGGAGGGGACTGAGGAGATGAAGAAGGAGAGGAGGAGGAGGGCGGCCCGCTGAGAGCGGACCGCGAGAAGAGAGAGGGCCGGGCCCGGGGAGCTGAGAGACCTGGCTGATGCGGCCGCGCCTGGCGGCGCGGCCGGCGCCGCGGCCGATGCGCCCGCGCCTAGCGGCGGCGGCGGCTCAGCGCGAGGCCGAGCAGGCCGAGGCCGAAGAGCAGGCCGCCGCCGGAGCCGCCGGTGCTGCAGCCGCCCGTCACGTCCGCGGCCGCGCCGTCGTCGTCGCCGCCGCCAGTGCCGCCGCCGGTGCCGCCACCGGTGCCGCCGCCAGCGCCCTTCGCGACGGTCACGGAGATCATCGCGGTCGCCGTCTGGCCCGCCGCGTCCGTGCCGCGGATCTCGAGCTGGTGCGCGCCGATCGCGAGCCCCGTGACCTCGAAGTTGAACGGGCCCGCGTTCTTCGACTGGTACATCGAGCCGTCGATGTAGAGGTCGGCCTTCACGAGGTCGGCGTCCACGACGGCCGCGGAGACGATGAAGCTCTGCCCCACGGTCTGGCCGTTCGTCGGCGCCGTGATGTTCGTCATCGGCGACATGTTCGCGACCGGCGCGCCGTAGATGAGCGCGACGCCCTGGCGATCCATCGGGCTCAGCGCGAGCGTGTTGCCCGGCGAGCCGCACTGCGGGTAGTGCATCGTCGAGATCTGGTCGTACGCGGTGACGCCGCGGTACTGCAGGTTGCCGGCCTGATCCTCGATGCAGTTCGCGACCTGGTTCGTGCGCCGGATGTGCTCGTGGCGGAAGCCGAGCGTGTGGCCGAGCTCGTGGATCAGGATGTTCGTGAGCGTGATGCCGCCGGTGGTGGCCGTGCTGAACGAGTCGTCCTCGACGAGGACGTTGCGGTCGGCGCGCGCGTCATCGGGGAAGAACGCGCGGGCGAGGTAGGGGGAGCCCGCCGGGGCGAGGTTCACGTCGAAGAGCACGTTCGTGTTGGTCGCGGTGCAGTTCGCGTCCTGCGTCGCGTCGTAGACGAACTTGATGTTCGCGAGCTTCTCCCAGCCCTGGACCGTCGCGCCCTGCATCGCGTTGATGACGAGCTGCTTGTTCGCGCCGAAGCTGTTGCCGATGCAGTACCGGAGGCTCAGCTTCTGGGCGTCGCTCCACTTGATGTCGGTGCCGCCGGTCGTGGCGCCGTTGGCGCCGTTGTTGTAGATGGTCAGCGCGCCCTGCTGGAGCTGCGTCCAGTAGCTGTAGAGCTTCTCCTCGCCGTGCAGGACGATGTCCCAGTCGACGACGTAAGCGCCGGTGCCTGCCTCGCGAGCCGCCTTGGCCTTGAACTCCTCGAACGAGATCCCCGCCGTGGAGCTCTCGTTCGGTTGCTCGACATCAACGCAGCCGTTCAGCGCGACTGCCGCGAAGGTGGATGCCAGGAGACCCGCTTTGTTCATGTTGCCTCGTCATTACACGGGGCATACCAGAATTACGGATCGTGATTTCGGACAGTTAGCAGCTCGCATGTGGGTGTAGAGCCGACGTTACGGTAGAGAGGCCCCACCCACCCCCTCGCATCGCGGCGCGTCACTCGCTCGGTGCTTCGCGCGAGGCGGTCTCACCGGGCGCGACCTCGTCCGTGTTCGGCCGCGGCGTGATCACGACGTTGCGCAGGTGCGGCGGCGCCCCGGCGCGCTCCTCCGCGGACATCAGCGCGACCTCGAGCTGGCCGAGCCGCTCGACCTCCGACAGCGCGTTGAAGCCGCCGACGAACTGGCCGCGCAGATAGATGAACGGCACCGTGTGCTGCTTCGTCTCCAGGGACAGGCCGGTCAGCTTCGCCTCGTGCTCGGGCTCCTCGAGATCGACGTAATCGAAGTCCACCTTGTGGCGCTCGAGCAGCGTGATCGCGCGGCCGGTCCACGGGCAGCTCTTCTTGCCGTAGATCTGCGCCTTGATCGATGGATCGCCGAAGCCGGAGCGGGCCGCCTTCGCGGTGGCCGCCGGGGTCGCGGCGGCGGCGGCCGTCCGGCGGGCCTGGTCCGCGGCGGCGGCGGCGGCCTCCTCGCGCGACTCGTAGTTGCGGCCGAACAGCTTCGCGAACCGCTTGCGCGCCGCGACGTAGCGCGGGTCCTGGGCGAGCCGGTCCTGCAGGTAGTCGCGGACCTCGCCGCCGATCTCGTCGGCGCGGTTCAAGGCCCCCAGCACCTTCTCGGTCGCCTGCTTCGCCCAGTTCTTGTCGTCGGGCTTCTTCGGCGTCTCGGGCATGGGCGGCTCAATAGCACGGCGCGGGGCGGGCGGGGGCCCGGCCGCGGGCCGCGCGTCAGTAGGCGTCGTGGTCGACCACGGTGAGCGCGCCGGCCCCGGCCGCCTCGAGCGCGCGCTGCGCCTGGTCCGCCGTGGTCACCGCCACGGTCACGGCGCTGTCGGGCTGGAGGTAGCGGGTGCACGCGGCGCGCACGTCGGCGGCCGTCAGCGCGCCGAGCGCCTCGGGCAGCCGCGCGGTGAAGCCGGCGGGCAGCTCGAACACCGCGTCGCGCACCGCGAGCTGCATCCGCTGGCGCGCCGTGGCGACGTGGAACGGCATCGCGCCGACCAGGTAGCTGCGCGCGAAGTCGACCTCGTCGTCGGTCGGCCCGCGCGCGGCGTAGTCGGCGAACAGCTCGAGCGTGAGCGCGACGGCCGGGCCGGCGACGTCGATGCCGGCCGCCATCCAGATCTCGAACCAGTGCGGCAGCCGCGACCGCCGGAGCGCGCAGCCGGCGCCGTAGCTCCAGCCGCGCTTGACGCGGATCTCCTGCATGAGGCGCGAGCTGAACATGCCGCCGAGGATCGCCTCGGCGATCGCGAGCGACGGGGTGTCGCCCACGCCGTAGCGCGCCGACAGGTGGCCGATGCGGAGCTGCGCCTGCGTGCGATCCGGCTTGTCGACGAGGATCAGCCGGCGGCTGGGCGCGGCCCGCGCCGGCACCTCGCTCGGGAGGACGGGCCGCGCGGCCGCGGGCAGCCGCTCGACGAGCCGCCGGACGACGCGCGCGGCGGTGTCCTCGTCGACGTCGCCGGCGAGGCCGATCACGAGGTTCTCGGGGACCACCTCGCGGCGCCACAGATCGATCGATGCGGCGCGCTCGATCTGCGCGAGCGACGCCTCGGTGCCGAGCGAGGTGCGCCCGTACGCGTGGCCCGGGCAGCACAGCCAGTCGAACCAGCGGGTCGCGAGCGCGCTGTCGTCGTCGCGGATCTCGTCGAGGACCTGCGGCGTCTCGCGCAGGAGGCGCGCGTGCTCGTCCTCGGCGAAGCGCGGCGCGGCGAGCACGTCGGCGGCGAGGTCGATCACGGCGTCGAGGTGGCGCGACAGCGCGAGGCCCGACAGCGTGACGGCGTCGCGCGACACGCCGACGTCGAGCGCGGCGCCGAGGCCGTCGAGCGTCTCGTCGAGCTCGGCGCGGTCGCGGCGGCCGGCGCCGCGGCGCGCGAGCAGCGCGGCGTGGCGGTGCAGGCCCTCGACGCCGCCCGGATCGGCGGACGCGCCGCCGCGGATCGCGACGTCGAACCAGACGAGCGGCGTGTCGTGCGACGGCTCGATGATGACGACAGGACCGGTCGCGGCCATCTACGCCTCCGCCTCGGGCTCGGCGTCCGGCTCGGGCTCGGCGTCGGGCTCGGGCTCGGCGTCGGGCTCGGGCTCGGCGATCACGATCGTGCGCCGCTCCGGCCGCAGGTACGCGCGCACGACGCGCGCGGTGTCCTCGACGGTCACCGCGGCGAGCCGCTCGGCGATCACCGTCACCTTGCGGAAGTCGCCGAGCGCCGTCTCGTAGTGGCCGAGCGCCTCGGCCTTGCCGTCGACGTCGACGAGCGCGGTCCAGAAGTCGGTCTCGGCGAGCGCCTTGGCCTTCTCGACCTCGGCGCGCGCAGGCGGCTGCTCCGCCATCGCCGCCAGCTCGGCGTCGATCAGCGCGAGCACCTCGTCGGCGCCGTGGCCGCGCGCGGCGGTGACGGCGATCCGCAGGAGCGACGGATCGCGGAACGGCGTCAGCTGCGCGTCGACCGAGGAGGCGACCTCGCGCTCGATCACGAGCCGGCGGTACAGCCGCGCCGACGGGCTGCCGGCGAGCAGCGTCGCGACGATCTCGAGCGCGGCCCAGTCGGGATCGTCCTGGCCCGGCGCCTTGTAGCCGACGAGCAGGCGATCGGTGGCGATCGGCTTGGGCGCGCGCACGACGCGCTCGCGCGTCTGCTCCGGCTCGACGATCGGCAGGGCGGGGGCGAGCGGCTGCGCCTCGATCGCGCCGTAGTGGCTCGCGACCAGATCGAGCAGCGCGCGCTCCTCGAAGTCGCCGACGCAGACGATCGTCGCGTTGTTCGGCGCGTACCACGTCCGGTAGAACGCGCGGATGTCGGGCAGGGACAGCGCGCGGATGTCCTCCATCCAGCCGATCGTCGGCCAGCGGTAGGGGTGCACCGTGAACGCCTGCGCCATGAGCTGCTCGTCGAGCCAGCCGTCGACGTCGTCCTCGACGCGCTCGCGGCGCTCGTTCGTGACGACGTCGCGCTCGGCCTCGACGGGCCCGGGCTCGAGCACGAGGTGCTGCATGCGCTCGGCCTCGAGCCGGACGCCGAGCGGCAGGTCGCGCGCGGGCAGAGACAGCTTGTAGTACGTCCAGTCGACCCACGTCGCGGCGTTCGACTCGCCGCCGGTGCGCTCGACGAGCCGGTCGAACTCGCCGGGCGGCAGGGTCTGCGTCTGGCTGAACATCAGGTGCTCGAACAGGTGCGCCATGCCGGTCGCGCCGGGGCGCTCGTGCCGCGAGCCGACGCGGAACCACGTCTGCAGCGCGACGATCGGCGCGCGGCGATCGATCGCCGCGATGAGGCCCAGGCCGTTGCCGAGGCGGAACCGCCGCACGGTCACGCCGCGGCCCGCCTGCGCCTCGGCCTCGAGCTGCCACGTCGATGTCATGGTCGCGGTCACTGTCACAGTCCACCTCGCACGGTCCTCCGCTCGCGGCTCCTCCGGACCGGCTCGGTGAGGGGCACGGTCCTCCGCTCGGGGCTCCTCCGGACCGGCTCGGTCATGGCGACTTGATACCACAGCCGAAGCTCGGCTCGATGATGAGACCTGCCAGGGCGGCGAGCTCGCGCAGCGCCGGCTCGCCGCGGAACAGCTCGCCCGGCGCGCGCATGCCGACGGGCCCGGCGCCGCGCGTCGCGATCCGGCGCGCCGCCCACGCGGCCGCGCGCGCCGTCGTGCGATGGACGTCCGCGCCGCGCACGACGATCTGCACCGCCTCGAAGCCGCGCCGCGCCTGCGCCACGACGGCGAACCGCGTGCGGCCGTAGTCGGCGCCCGGCTCGGCGTACGGCACGAGCAGATCCGCGGCCGTGCGCGGCACGAGCGGCAGCGCGCGAGCGAGCAGGCGCAGCGCGGTCATCGCGCCCGCGCGCCGCGTCGGCGACACGTACGTCGCGACAGCGCCGGCCGCCACGTGCCGCGGCACCGTGATCGCGTCGCCGCCGCCGTGCGCGACCGCGGCGCGCTCGCCGCCGAGCGCCGGGCCCGCGTTGACGCGGCGGCCCTCGCCCGCGCGCGCGGGCTCCCAGCGATCGCGGCGCCACGCGAGCGGGCGCTCGAACGCCGCGCCGAGCCACGCGCGCTGCGCGGTCGGCGAGATCACGAGGTCATCGAGCACGTACGTCACGGCGATCTCGTCGAGCGGCCGCTCCTCGGCGAGCCGCGGCACCGGCGCGCTGCGCACCGCGGCGTCCGCGCCGTCGGCGCCGTCGCCACCATCGCCGTCACCGCCGCCCTCGGCGACCAGGTGCGCCGCGGCCCACGCCGCCGCCAGATCGCCGATCAAGCAGTCGAGCCCGGCCCCCGGCAGCGCGACCAGCCCCGCGCGCCGCGCCGCCGACTCGTGCCGCTCGTGGAGCTCGTGCAGCACCGCCTGCTCGCCGCCGACGTCCACGTAGTGCGCGCCGGCCGCGAGCGCCGCGGCGAGCACCGGCGCCGCCGTCTCGCGCAGCGGCCCGGCCGCGTTGACGACGACGCGCGCGCCGGCGAACGCGCGCCCGAGCGCCGCGGCGTCGCTCGCGTCGGCCACGCGCACGCGCGCTGCGGGCACGCCGGCCACGCCCGCCAGCGCCGCCGCGCGCCGGCCCGCCACCGCCACGCGGGCGCCCGCGTCGGCCAGCGCCTCGGCGATCTGCCGCCCGACGAGGCCGCCCCCGCCGAACACGACGATCTCCGGCGCCTCGGGCTCGGCCACGCCCGTCACTGCGTGCCCTCAGGGGAGCGCATACCGCAGGCCCAGGCGCAGCGCGTGCTGCAGCCGGCTGTACGTCCCGGCGGCGGTGGCGATCGCGTACCCCGCGCGCGACGCCTCGCAGCCGCGCGAATTGTAGTCGTACCCGCTGTCAACGCAGGCGATCTGGAGCCGCGGATCGAACGCGCTCTCGGTCACCGTCACCGACGGGAACAGCTGCAGCCCGTACGAGAGCTGCACCGCCCAGCCCGTGTCGCCGAGGCGGAGCTGCCCGCCGGCATCGAATGTGAACGACCGCGGCGCGACCGCCATCGGCGAGAGCGCCCGATCGTCGACGGACCCGGTCTCGTACCCGACGCGCGCGCCGTAGCGCCACATCTGGCCGGCCTCGTACCGCTCGATCCCGGCCCACAGCGCGAACGAGTCGTGGAAGCCCCGCGCGCGCAGCACCCACTCGGGGACGCCGGTGCCCACGAGCCGGCGGCCGAACATGCGCACGTCGTACGCCTGCAGGCGCGACAGGTCCTCCCACCGCCCGCCGACGTGCAGATCGAGCTCGAGCTCCGGTACGATCCGCGCGCGCACCTCGCCGTCGACGCTCGCCGGGTACTGCACGTACACCGACGAGTCGCCGTCGCGGAGCTCGCCGCCGGCGCGCGGCGACAGCGTGACGTCCGCGTCGCCCTCGAGCTCGGTCTGGATCGCGAGGCCCGGCGGCGTGTGGTACGCGAGCCCGATCCAGACGTCGCGGTAGATCTCCGCCGCGAGCCCGACGGTGACCTTGAGGTTCGAGCTGCCGATGTACGGCGACCGGACGCACACGTCGTAGGCCTCTTCGCTGTTCTGGCCGCCCGGCGCGCCGCCCGCGGCGAGCGCGGTGTCCCGCGCGAAGGAGAGCCGCAGGAACGTGTTGTCGTGCGCGACGTGCGCGCCGACGAAGAACTTGCTGGTGACGCGGATCGAGCCGGCGACCGTGCCGACGTAGTCGCGCTGGGAGCCGCCGCTCGTGTGGTAGCGCAGCGCGCGCTCGCCCGCGACGAACTGCTCCGCGGGCGACGTCAGGGCCTGCACGCCGAGCGTGTACCGGCCCGTGCGCAGGACGAGGCCGACCATCCCGCCGGGCGAGAGCTCCACCGCGCGCACGCGCGCGGTCGGCACCAGCGCGCCGGTCGCGACGTCGAGCTCCTGCGCGTCGATCCCGATCTGATCGAGCGTGCTCGTCAGCGCGACCACCACCTCGCCGAACGGGCCGATGCCGAGCGCGGCCGGGTTCAGCCCGATCGAGGTCGCGCTGGGGAGCGTGGCGCCGGTGAACACGGCGCGCCCCGACGTCGGATCCGAGCGCGGCGACGCGTGGGCGATCGCGGCGCCGCACGCGAGCTCCCCGAGGAGCGCGAGCGGCGCGAGGATCGTCCGGGCGGCCATCGCGCGCAGGGTATCACCACCGCAGCGAAGCGAGGACGAGCGGGATTGGCCCGCGGGGATCCCCGTGGGAGGAATCTCCGTGGGATAAGCTGCCGCCATGGTGCGTCGCGACGACGACGGAGACCGTCCTCCCGGAGGGAGGACGCAACCGCCGTCTCGCTGTGGTGATCCAGCGGGTGAAAGTCCCGTCTCGGTAAGCCGTGAGGCGCCGAGTAG
>DATMCI010000315.1:0-21722 GCA_035558535.1 Kofleriaceae bacterium | reverse complement strand
GAGCTGGCGGGTCGCCACGTCGAGCTCGATCTTGCTCTCGGTGGCGAGCAGCTCGGCGGTCTCGCCAGGATGCTCGAGGATCCAGCGCCGCGCGCGCTCGTACTGCCCGATCACGCGCTGCACGAGCTCGGGGTACTTGGCGAGGAACTCCTCGCGCGCGTTGAGCGTGCCGAACGTGTTGAAGTCGCCGTTGTGGTAGAGGACGCGCGCGCGCTCGCGGAGCTCGGCCGACGCCATCAGCGGATCGAGGCCGGCCCACACGTCGACGTCGCCGCGCGAGAGCGCGGTCCGCCCGCTCGCGTGCTGCATGTGGACCACCTCGACGTCGCTCTGCGCGAGGCCGGCGGCGTGCAGGCTGCGCAGCAGGAAGAAGAACGGCTCGGTGCCGCGGGTCGCGGCGATCTTCTTGCCGCGCAGCTCGGCGAGCGTCGTGATCGGTGAGCGTTCGCCGACGACCAGGCCGGTCCACGCCGCCTTGACGTAGACGTACACCACCTTGAGCGGTACGCCGTTGCTGCGCGCCAGGAGCGCCGCGGAGCCCGCGGTGCTCGCGAGATCGACGCTGCCACTGGCGATCATCTCGTTTGCTTTGTTGCTGCCCTGGCTGAGCAGCCAGCGCACCGGGATCTTGTCGCGCGCGAGCTCTTCTTCGAGCCAGCCCTTGTGCCTCAAGACGATGCTGCTGAGGTTGTAGGTCGCGTAATCGAGCCGGAGCTCGGTCGGGCGCGCCGCGCCGCCGGATCCCGCGCTCACCGAGCCGGACCCCGGGGTGTCGCGGCAGCCGCCGGCGCCGAGCACAGCCAGCAAGACACCCACGGCAGCGCCGACGGCGGGCGCGCGCGCGCCAGCTCCAGATTCCCCCATGATGGGATTTGTCTCTGGTACAGCGAACGCTGTCAAGCTGTCCGCTATAGTGGCCAGGAACCCCGTGCCCACCGTCGTCACCATCACCGGCAGTCCCTCGCACCCCTCGCGCTCGGCGGCGCTCGCGCAGCACGTCGGTCACCAGCTCGTCGCGCGCGGCTTCGAGCATGCGTCGATCAACGTGCGCGACCTCCCGGCGACCGCGCTGCTCGCCGGGCGGGCCGACGACGAGGCGATCGCCGCGGCGATCCGGCAAGTCGAGCGCGCCGAAGCGATCGTGGTGGTGACGCCGATCTACAAGGCAGCGTACTCGGGCGTGCTGAAGACGTTCCTGGACGTGCTCCCGCAGCTCGCGCTCGCCGGCAAGGTCGTGCTCCCGCTCGTCACCGGCGGGACGCACGCCCACGTCCTCGCGCTCGATTATGCGCTGCGGCCGGTCCTGGTCGCGCTCGGCGCACAGCACATCGTCAATGGCCTGTTCGTGCTGGACAAGACGCTCGTGATGTCCGAGCGCGGCCTCGCGATCGATAGCGAGGTCGAGCAGCGGCTCGCCGTGATCATCGAGGACTTCGCGACCAGCGTGGTACGCCGCGCGAGCGCGCCGCGCGCTGATTGACGCGGCGCTGGACTGGCGCGCTTGCGCTCGCGCTCGCTACGGCAGCGCGCCCTGCTGGATCCAGAGCAGCATCAGCTTGTAGTCGGGATCGGTGGCGTCGACGAACGTCGCGTTCGGGTGGTTCTGCACCGCGGGCGGCGCCTCGTAGAGGGGCTTCGTCAGGAGCAGCGAGCTCGCCGGCGTCGTCAGATCGATCATGCCCGGCTTGGCCTTCATCGCCGCGAGGACGTCGGTGGCGAGCGCGTTGAACACGGCCACCGAGCCGACGCCATTGACGGCGTGGCAGTTCGCGCAGCCGCGGCCGTTGTTCGCCGCCGTCTGCAGGCGCGGGAAGATGTCGGCCACGAAGCGCGGGTTCGCCGGGGAGCCGCCGCCGCCGCCCGTGCCGCCGCCGCCGGCGGTGCTGCTGGCGCCGCCCGAGCGGACGAGCGTCGCGCCATCGGCGGCCGTCGTGATCGGCGTCGAGATCGTCTGCTGCTGGCCCTGGCCGTCGGTGAACGTGACCTTGAGCGAGAAGCGGCCCGCCGGCACGTCGAGGAACGCGACGCGCGCCTTGCCGCCGTGCGCCTCGGTCTGCGTCGCGGCCGGCGTGATGTCGCCGGTCGCGCCGAAGCTGTAGGGCCCGATCACGCCCGCGACCGGCGCGTTCGCGGCGTCGACCAGCTTGACGCTGGTGAGCGGGATGCCGGACAGCGGCGTGCCGTTGTTGCGCTGGAGGTCGGCGACGACGAACGCGGTGCCCGCCTTCGGCGTCTTGCCGCCGTCGGTCGCGTACTGGCGGCCGATGTCCACCGCCGACATCAGGTAGAGGTCCTGCACGACCGCGGCGTCGGCGATCGCGACGAGGTTGCGCGTCGGCCGGTAGCCCGTGCGCGACACGGAGAAGAACAGCTGGCTGCCGACCGGCAGGTCGTCGATCACGAACGCGCCGTCGGCCGAGCTCGTCCCCAGGCGCGGCGGATCGATGCCGTCGGTGGCGAGCGAGGCGCCCTGCAGCGACGTGCCCGCGACGAAGTAGTCCATCGCCTTGCCGCTGACGCGCTGCACCTGCACCGGCGCGTCGTCCACGACGTCGTCGTCGCCACCCGGCGTCGGCGGCGCCGCGCCCACGCAGGCGGCCAGGAGGCCCGGGCCGAGCAGGCCGAGCAGGCCGAGCCAACCGCGTGAGCGAGCTTTGCGCATGTCGCTGCACACTATCAATGCGCGTGCCACGGCGCACCCCCACGATTCACTGCGTTAGTTGCACAATCTGCGCGCGCGCCGGGGAGCCGCGTCCCATGGCTGGGGCCGCGGTCCTCCACTTCGGCCGTTCCTTGGGCCCTCCTTGGGGCCTGCCTTGGGGCCTGCCTTGGCGAAGTCATACCCCGCGAGTAAGGTGCCGCATGCTCGAGGAAACCCTTCGAGAAGCCCTGACCTTCGACGACGTCCTCCTGGTCCCGGGCTTCAGCGAGGTGATGCCGCGGGACGTGGACGTGAGCACCCGGCTGACGCCCGCCATCCCCCTGCGCATGCCGCTCGTCAGCTCGGCCATGGACACCGTGACCGAGGCCGCCACGGCCATCCGCATGGCCCGGGAGGGCGGCATCGGCTTCATCCACAAGAACCTCTCGATCGAGGACCAGGCGCGCGAGGTCAGCCGCGTCAAGAAGGCCCAGTCGGGCATCGTCGTGGATCCGTTGACAATCTCGCCGTCCAAGACCCTGGATGAGGCGCTCTCGCTGATGCGCCACTACCGGATCAGCGGCCTGCCGGTGGTGGACGCCGACAAGCGGCCCGTCGGCATCCTGACGAACCGGGACGTCCGGTTCGAGAAGCGGCTCACCCTGCCGGTCGGCGAGGTCATGACGAAGGATCCGGTGACGGTGAAGGAGGCCGTCTCGATCGACGAGGCCAAGGATCTCCTGCACAAGCACCGGATCGAGAAGCTCCTGGTGGTGGACGGGCAGGGCCGGCTCAAGGGCCTCATCACGATCCGCGACATCGAGCAGGCCGAGATGCACCCCACGGCCGCCACGGACGAGATGGGGCGGCTGCGCGTCGGCGCGGCCGTCGGCGTCGGCCCCGATCGCGACGCGCGGATCGAGGCGCTGGTCGCCGCGGGCGCCGACGTCATCTGCATCGACACCGCGCACGGCCACTCGGCCGGCGTGCTCCAGGCGTGCGCGGAGGCGCGCCGCAAGTTCACCAAGGTGCAGCTCGTCGCCGGCAACGTCGCGACCGGCGAGGCGACGCGCGCGCTGATCGAGACCGGCGTCGACGCGGTGAAGGTCGGCGTCGGCCCCGGCTCGATCTGCACCACGCGGATCGTCGCCGGCGTCGGCGTGCCGCAGCTGACGGCGATCTCGGACGCCGTGGCCGCCGCCAAGGGCAAGGGCGTCGCGATCATCGCCGACGGCGGCATCAAGTACTCCGGCGACGTCGCCAAGGCGCTCGCGGCCGGCGCGGACACCGTGATGATCGGCTCCTTGTTCGCCGGTACCGACGAGGCGCCCGGCGAGGTCATCCTGTACCAGGGGCGCTCGTACAAGAGCTACCGCGGCATGGGCTCGATCGGCGCGATGCGCGAGGGCTCCAAGGATCGCTACTTCCAGGGCGACGTCGAGGCGCCGCAGAAGCTCGTGCCCGAGGGGATCGAAGGCCGCGTGCCGTACAAAGGTGCGCTGCGCGAGTCGATCTACCAGCTGGTCGGCGGCCTGCGCGCGTCGATGGGCTACCTCGGCTGCGCCACGATCGCCGAGCTCCACGCCAAGGCGCGGTTCGTGAAGATCTCGTCCGCGGGCCTGCGCGAGAGCCACGTCCACGACGTGATCATCACGAAGGAAGCCCCGAACTACCGGGTCGAGTAGCGATGGCGCACCAGCTCGTCGTCGTCCTCGACTTCGGCTCGCAGTACACGCAGCTGATCGCGCGCCGGATCCGCGAGCAGGCCGTCTACTGCGAGATCCACCCGTACACGCTGGCCACCGATCCCGAGCTCGGCAGGCTCCGGGCGATGAGCCCGATCGGCATCGTGCTGTCGGGCGGCCCGTCGTCGGTGTACGACGACGGCGCGCCGACGATCGCGCCCGGCCTCTACGATCTCGGCGTGCCGGTGCTCGGCATCTGCTACGGCGCGCAGCTCACGGCGCGCCTGCTCGGCGGCGTCGTGACGCCGGCCGAGCGCCGCGAGTACGGGCGGGCGTCGGTGCGCGTCGTGGTCGCGGAGGGCCTGTTCCGCACGGTCGCGCCCGGCGAGGAGCTCGCCGTGTGGGCGTCGCACGGCGATCACGTCGAGGAGCTGCCGCCCGGCTTCGTGCACACCGCCGAGTCGGCGAACTGCGCGATGTCCGGATTTTCTACATCTCCTGGTGACGCAGCGCGCCGCATCCACTGCGTGCAGTTCCACCCCGAGGTGGTGCACACGCCGCGCGGCGCCGAGCTGCTCGGCAACTGGCTGCTCGGCGTGTGCGGCGCGGCTGCCGACTGGTCGATGGCGTCGTTCGTCGACGAGGCGGTCGCGCGGATCCGCGCGCAGGTCGGCCCCGACGGGCGCGTGATCTGCGGGCTGTCCGGCGGCGTCGACTCGAGCGTCGCCGCGGCGCTCCTCCACCGCGCGATCGGCGATCGGCTGACGTGCATCTTCGTCGACAACGGCCTCCTGCGCCGCGGCGAGCGGGCCCACGTGCAGGCGATCTTTCGCGATCACTTCGGGGTCGCGCTGCGCGTGGTGGACGCCGAGGCGCGCTTTTTGGACAAGCTCGCGGGCGTCACCGATCCCGAGCAGAAGCGGAAGCTCATCGGGTACGAGTTCATCGCCGTCTTCGAGGAGGAGGCGCGGCAGATCACCGGCGCGCGCTTCTTGGCGCAGGGCACCCTGTACCCTGACGTCATCGAGAGCGTCTCGTTCAAGGGCCCGTCGGCCGTCATCAAGAGCCACCACAATGTCGGCGGCCTGCCGGAGCGGATGCAGCTCCTGCTCGTCGAGCCCTTGCGCGAGCTGTTCAAGGACGAGGTCCGCCAGCTCGGCCTCGAGCTCGGCCTGCCGCGCCACATGGTGTGGCGCCAGCCGTTCCCCGGCCCCGGCCTCGCGGTGCGCTGCCTCGGCCCGCTCACGAAGGGGCGGCTCGACGTCCTGCGCGCCGCCGACGCGATCATCGAGGAGGAGATCCGCGCCGCGGATCTCTACGAGTCGATCTGGCAGTCGTTCGGCGTGCTCCTGCCGGTGCGCTCGGTCGGCGTGATGGGCGACGCGCGCACCTACGAGGAGGCGCTCGCGCTGCGCGCCGTCCACTCGCGCGACGGCATGACGGCGGACTGGGTGCCGCTGCCGTACGAGCTGCTCGCGCGGATCTCGTCGCGCGTCATCAACGAGGTCCGCGGCATCAACCGCGTCGTGTACGACATCACGAGCAAGCCGCCGGGGACGATCGAGTGGGAGTAGGGCGGCGTCGCGCGGCGGTGCGGGCGGCCATGGCGGCCGTCGCGGCCGTCGTCGTCGCCGTCGTTGTCGTGGCCGGCGCCGCGCCCGGCCCGGCGCGCGCCGAGGGCGCCAAGCCCGGCGGGGCCAGGCCCGACTGGGCGCGCGGCCTCGTGATCGCGACCGGCGTCGGGGTCGCCGATCGCCACGCGCCGTCGCCCGTGAACGCCCGCGGCCCCGCCCGCGAGGCCGCCCTGGCCGCCGCGCAGAAGCAGCTCGCCGCGGCGCTCCCCGCGCTGCCGCTCGCTGGCGGCGGGACGCTCGCCGACCGGCTCGGCGACGCCGCCGTCAAGGCGCGCGTCGATCGAGCGATCGCGGCCGCGATCGTCGTCGATGCCGAGCCCAGCACCGACGGCTCGTGGCGGGTCTCGCTCGGCGTGCCGATCGAGGCGATCCGCCAGGCGCTCACCGGGCCGCGCGCCGCGCCCGCCTCCGACGTGGACGGCCCGCCCGTCGTCGTCGTCGAGGGCGCGCGGGCGACCCCCGCGATCGGCTACAAGCTCGGCCCGGTCGCCGCGCCGGCCCTCTGGGTGAAGGACGTCCCCGCCTGGGCCAAGGACGCGCCTCGCGTCAAGGCGCGCGGCGCGAGCGCCGGCGCGATCGAGCTGGCCGACGCGAAGGGCACCGAGTCGACGCTGTTCGTGATCGTCGAGGGTCGCTGATCGCAGCACCCGCGCCCGCGGTCCGGCCATCGCCCGCCGCGAGCCGCGGCGCCACTGCTACGAGCTGGCGCAAAAGTGCGGTGGCACACCGTCGCGTTCGCCGCGTCGCAGTTGTCGCGGTCGTCGCAGCATACACTCACGATGACCCGGCTGCCCGGCTGTGCATTGGTTGCACTGTTTCATGTGCGCGAACGAAGCCGACTGTGTGTCCCGACGCGAGGCGCCCCTCGCGATGTGCGACGCCAACTAGATCTCGGGTGGCCGCAAGGAAAGGGTGCGAACGCGATCCGCACCTGGTAGCGTGAAAGTCGCGTTGATGAAGACGATCGGGGTAAGCCTGTGGGACGGCCAGGAGCGCGGCGGCGGTAACCATCGCACCGTGATGCGTCCCGCGGTGCGACCGCGCGCGGGAATGCGCGAGCTGTTCGAGAGCGCCTACCCGAAGTTCGCGCCGGCGTGCCGCGCCGTCGACGAGCCGGGGATCGCGATCGTCGCCGTCGACGAGTCGACCGGCCGCGCCGCCGGGCTCGTCAAGCTGCTCGCGCGCGTGCAGCGCCCGACAGCGGCGATCGTCGGCCGCCACGATCGCTGCGATCTGTTCCTCGCCGGCAGCGATCGCCTCGCGCTGCGCCAGCTCGCGATCGTGCTCTCGCCCGTCCACAACTGGGAGCGCGGCTCGTCGAGCGTGCGGTACCGCGTCCTCGATCTGAAGACGCAGGACGGCATGATCGACGAGGAGGGCCGCGAGCTGCGCGGGCTGCGCGCCGAGGGGCCCGCGTTCCTGCGCTGCGGCGGCTACGCGATCTTCATCTTGACGCTCGGCGATCCCACCGACTGGCCGGATCAGCCGAGCGACGCCTGGCAGATGATCCCCGAGCGCGTCTACTTCGACGAGCTCGAGCGCTGCCCCGACAGCTCGATGGCGCGGATCCGCCATCTCCCGCGCGAGCGCTCCCGGCGCGACTTCGACACGCACCACAGCGTCGTGATGCGCACCGTCGGGCCGCGCGACACCGGCGCGCGCCTCGTCGGCGCCGACGACGCGGCCGGCACGCTCGAGATCATCGGCCCGCACCGCCGCACGACCCTGGCCGTCGGCCACGGGACGTTGAACGACGGCCTCCTGCTCGGGCGCTACCAGCGCTGCGACGCCGTCGATCCCGATGACGCCTCGCTCTCGCGCGTCCACGCGCTGCTCCTGCACGATCACGATCGGCTGCTGATGATCGACACCGCGAGCTTCAACGGCACGCGGGTCTCCGGCGAGTCGGACGCGCGCGTCATCGTGATCGATCGCGATCTCGAGATCGTGCTCGGCCGCAAGACCCGGGCGCGCTGGCGCTGGTCGGCGTCCTGATCCCAAAGCAGGCGGGCGCGGCGGCGGTTTGCTAGGCTCGGCGCGACGTGCGCACCGAGCCGACCCCGCCGACCCCGCGGTCCCTGCCGTCCCTGCCGTCCCTGCCGTCCCTGCCGTCCCCGCAGCTCCGGCGGCGTCGCGCCCCCGGCGCGATCCTCCGGATCGCCGCGCTGATCGGGCTCCTCCTCGCGCCGGCCTGGGCGCTCTGGCCCGCCGCCGCGCGCGCCGAGGACGTCGGCGTCTACGAGGTGGAGGGCGACGCCGACGCGAGCGCGGGCGATCCGCGCGTCGCGGCGCTCGACGACGCGTTCGCGCGCGCCATCTCGCAGGCGCTCGGCGAGCTGCTCGACGCCGAGACGCGCAAGGCGAACAAGGCGGCGCTGGCCGAGCACATCTTTGGGCGCGCCCGGCTGTGGGTCGCGCGGTTCGCCGTCACCAAGGACGAGACGGCCGACGGCCGGCGGCAACTGACGGTCACCGTGCGTGTCGATCGCGACAAGATGCGCGCGCGGCTCGGCGAGCTCTCCATCAATGCGGCCCCCGCCGGCGAGCAGCCCAGGCCGGGCGCCAAGCCCGCCGTGATCCTCCTGCGCGTCGCCGACAGCAAGGGGGCGCGCGCGTCGTTCGGCGCACGCGCCGAGAAGGAGCCGCCGGGACTGGGCGCGCTGGCCGCCGTGCTGCGCGGCGGCGGGATGACGATCAAGCGCGCGCCCGCCTCGGGGCCCGCGCCGCGGGCCGAGGGCGAGCTGCCGCTCGACGACGACGCGGCCGACGCGCTCGCCGGCGAGGCGAAGGCCGAGGTCGCGGCCGTCGCGGGCGTCACCGTCGGCGAGCCGGTGCTCGCGCGCGGCGTCGCGGCGCCCGCGGTGCTCGTCACCGCGCACGTCCGGCTGCTCGCCGGCACGAAGGCGCTCGGGCAGGGCGCGGCCGCGGTGGCAGCGCGCGGCACCGAGCCGGCGGTGGTCACGGCCGCGATCGAGCGCGCGCTCGTCGCGGCGGCCGCCGACGTCCTGCCGCCCGCCCGGCCGGAGCTCGGCAAGGGGCAAGGCTTCTCCGGCGAGGACACGCCCGTCGTCGAGCCCGGCGTCGTCCTCGTGCGCCTCGCGCCGAAGACGCCGTGGGGCCTGGTCGCCGCGGAGCTCAAGTGGCTCGCCGGCGCCAAGGGCGTGAAGCTCGCGGCCATCCGACGCGCGTCGCCCAGCGGCTGGGTGATCGGCGTGACCACGGCCGAGTCGGTCGAGCGGATCGCGCAGATCGCCCGGAAGCCGCCGCAGAGCGGCATATCGGTGAAGGTGAAGGTCACCGGCGAGATCGTCGAGGTCTCGCTCGCGGGAGCGCCGTGAGGCAGGCCCCGCGCCGGGCGGCAGGCGCCGCGGCGCGCGGGGCGTGTGCGGCGCGCACGGCGCTCTTCGTGCTCTTCGCGCTCGTTTGGCTCCCGGCGGCCGCCTGCGGCGGGAGCCGGCCGCACCCCGGCGGCGTCGAGCGCGACGACGCGATCGTGCAGGTCCGCAGCAACGTCCGCGACGCCCAGGTCTACGTCGACGGCCGCTTCATCGCGCCGCTCGACGCGGTCACAGCCGGCATCGCCGTCGAGCCCGGCTTCCACCGGTTCGAGCTCCGCCGTGACGACTACTTCTCGAGCTACCTCGAGCTCGAGCTCGGCCGGGCCGAGCGGCGCAAGGTCCGCATGGAGCTCGCGCCGGTCCTGCCATAACTGGCTGCCTCTGCACCCGCGAGCCGTGGTACGACGGTCGGCGGGTGCAGACGCCATCGAGCTCACCGCGCGAGCTGACGCAGGTCCTTGTCCTCGTCCGCTGGCTCTTGATCTTGCTGTTCGTGGTCCTCGGCTGGGTGGTGCTCGCGTACCTCGCCCACGTCCTCGCGCCGATCCTCGCGGCGCTCGGGATCGCGTACCTCCTGAACCCCGTCGTCGAGTGGCTCCGCGAGCGCGGCCTGTCGCGCACGCTCGCCACGGGGCTCGTCCTCGTGTCGTTCATCGCCGTGATCGTCGTCGGGATCTCGCTCGCGGTCCCCGCGATCGCCGAGCAGGTCTCCGACTTCGCGGCCGATCTGCCGAGCTTCGTGGCGAACCTGAGCGGCTGGGCCGAGGAGCGGTTTGGCGTCGAGATCCCGCGCGACTGGACGCAGTACCTCTCGAGCGAAGAGGCCAAGTCCGCGCTCGGCGAGGCGTCGGGCCCGCTGCGCCACCTCGCGGCGGTGGCGCTCGGCGGCATCTTCAGCGTGATCGCAGTGCTGGCCGAGATGCTGCTCGTGCCGGTGTTCGCGTTCTACTTCTTGGCCGACTGGCCGAACCTGTGGCGCCGCCTCGATCACGTGATACCGCCGCGCCGGCGCGAGACCGTCCGCGAGCTCGTGCGCCAGATCGACAGCGTCGTCTCGAACTGGGTCCGCGGCCAGGCCATCGTGACGTCGACCCTCGCCATCTTGTACGCGATCTGCTTCACCGCCGTCGGCATGCCGCTGTCGGTGCCGATCGGCCTGCTCGTCGGCGCGCTGACGGTGATCCCGTTCGTCGGCACCGTCGTCGGCGCTGGGATCGCCGCGCTCGTGACGCTCGGCGCTGGCGCGGGCGTCGAGACGCTCGCGCTCGTCGGCGGCGTGATCCTCGTCCTGCACCTGCTCGAGGCCGCCGTCCTGACGCCGAAGATCGTCGGCCACCGCGTCGGCCTCGGCGAGGCGTCTGCGCTGCTCGCGGTCGTCGCGGGCGGCAAGCTGCTCGGCTTCGTCGGCGTGGTGCTCGCGGTGCCGATCGCCGCGACGTTCGCGGTGCTCGTGCGCGTCGCGATCCGCTACTACGAGACGACGGCGTTCTTCGGCCACGAGTCGGACGCCGACGTCGAGGTCACGCCCGCGATGGCGCTCATCATGCCGGCCTGGCCGTGGACGTGGACCGGCACCGGCTTCGGCGAGCCGGCCGCGCGCGGCGTCATGGAGGCGATCGAGCGCGAGGTCGGGGCGGAGGCCGCCGCCGCGGAGGGCCAGCCCGAGCTGGAGCTCGGGCCGGCCGGCGCGCCGCGCACGTCGCAGGCTGCGCCGCCGCCGCCCGCGGCGCCGGCCGACGATCACGAGCACTGAGCCGGCACGAGCGCTGAGCCGGCACGAGCGCTGAGCCGGCACGCCTGGCGTCAGGGCCTGGCGGCCGATCCTGCCGGTGCCGGCGCCGGCGTCTGCGCTGGCTCGCCTGCGTCCGCGTCCGCCTGCGGCCGGTCCTCCAGGTACAGCCGCGACAGGCACTCCATCATCTTCTTCGCGATCCGCTGCGCGTGGTGATCCGCGCGGACCTCGCCCTGCGGCACGCGCTTCATCGCCTCCTCGCCGCACGCGGCCGTCTTGCACGCGCAGACCTCTGCGCGGATCGACTCCAGCTCCACGAGCTGCGCGTCGCGGCACGCGTTACCGCCGAGCCCGGCGCCGAGCGCGAGCACGGCGGCCATCACGGCGGCGCGGGACATCCGCCTCAGCATACGCCACGCGCGCCGTGTGAGCAGCGCCACGGCTGGCGGGCTCGCGTTGGCGCCTCATCGGGAAACAGGTGACAATGCGTCGATGTCGCACGCAGCTCGGTGGCTCGTCCTTTCGTTCACGCTCGCGGGGCTGACCGCGCGTGCCGACGCCGACGTCTTCAAGCTCTACGGCGACGTCAACCTCGGCGGCGTCGGCGGCGTCGGCCTGTCCGGCGATCCCGTCAACGGGCCCGACGGCGACACCGCCTTCTTCGCGAACGCACCGCACGGCGTGTACGGCCTCCGCCTCGGCGCGCGCCTCCTCATCATCGATGCCGCGATCCAGCACCACCAGCTCACGAACGGCGCGCGCATCTCGACGTGGACGCAGTTCGCCCTCGGCATCGGGATCCAGCCCGAGCTCGGCGACGAGAAGGCCAAGAAGGCCCACACGAACGGCTTCCTCGACATCGGCCTGAACGTCGGGTTCGGCCTCGGCACCGGCCAGCAGGTCGATCCGCCGCTGTCGAACGACGAGATCACCGACAAGGGCTTCATCGTCGAGGGGCGGCTCGCGTTCGGCAAGCACCTGAACAAGGTGCTCGACCTCGGCTTCGTGGTGCCGGCGTCCTGGGGCTACATGTTCAAGAACGGCTTCGACACCGCGGCGAACGACGTGTCGACGCACTACCGCAGCTTCCAGGTCGCCGGCCTCCTGTTCCTGCGCGCGAACCTCAAGCTGCTCTAGCAGGCTCTGGCAGGCTCTCGGCAGGCTCTGGCAGGCTCTCGGCTGGCATTGCCCGCGTTGTATCTCACGGGGGGTCGGGTACCCACCAAGCTCCAATGCCACTGGGAGTGTTGTACGGCTTGGTCCGCGTACATTTGTCGGGGGCACACTGCGTGCCCGCGATCGATAATGGGTGAGGATTGTTGTTGATCCTGACGTTCAACGTGAAGCTCGTGTTGTTCAGGCGGACCCGGTCGTCGTGCTTGTAGATGCCTGTAACCTTGAAGAACGGGGGGTCGGGCACCCAATAAGCTACAGGGCCACTGGGGGAGATTTTGTGCGGCGTGGCCTGACTGCAGTAGTTGTTGTTGTCGGGGGGGCATACCCTGCCTCCCACTGATGATGCCAAGTCTGGAATGCCGTTCATCCTGATGTTCAATGTGAAGTTCTTGCCGTTCAGGCTGACCCGGTTGCCGTGCTTGTAAGTGCTCATATCCGAGAAGCGCTCGAGCAGCTGCAGCCGCGCCACGAGGGTGCCATGGCTCGATGTCCCGCCCTGGCCAATGCTCTGGATCGTCCACAGGTCGAGGTCGTTGTCGCCATCGACGGACGAACCGCTGTAGTCCCCGAAGGCCCCCGTGCTCGTCACGGGGCCCGCTCCGTTAGCCAGCTTGACGGTGGTGGGCATCGTGCCCACAGGGTCGGTTGCCCTTCGATACGAGAAGGCTGGGCTCGGGGTGGTCCCCGCGGAGCTCTGGGTGTAGCCGACGAGCACGTCGTTCTGCTTGTTGACTGCCAGGGTAGGCTGCATGTTGAACACACCGGGAGTCGCGTCTGCGATAGTCCCGCTTTGCCGGACTTTGCCGTTCTGATCAACTTCGTGCCAGCGAATCACCGAACGAGGGCCTTTCGTGACCGCGCCCTGAAACCAGATCGAACCACTGCGCAGGACCGCCACCTTCGGGTTCCAATCGCCGGACGAGATATTGCTGCCGCCCTGCTGCGGGGCCTTCGTGGGTTGGCTCAGGGCCTCGGGAAATTTCCCCTGAGCCATCTTTGCTACGTAGTCGGGCTTGCCTGCGCTGGTCGTGGTGAGCCGGTTGAGCTCGAAGTCCGTAAAGCTCATATTGTGCACGAAGTAGAGGTCCGCATAGCGGCTATGCTGCGTGAAGACGGGCTGGCCGATCCCCTGGGCTACGAATCGATAGACCGTGATTGTCCCACCGTCATATACATCGCTCCAGCGCACTACGACCATGGCCCCCCCTCCGTTGGTGGTTGGGTAGGAGTACGCGACCCAGTCGCCGGAGTAGCCCAGATTGCCTCCGTCTACCATGTCCGTGACGCCGTTGATGGTGAGCTGTAGCCAGCCGGCGGTCGGGTCACTGGTCTTGGAGAACGAGAGCTTGATGCGCCGGTTCGCCTCAGTCCAAGGGTCTTGAAACCCGGCCAGAACAAATCGCTGCTGCTCCCGCGAATACACGAGCTTCGGGTCAATGGTCCCCTGTTGGGCCTTGGCGAAGCAGCTGAAGTCCACGGCACGGACGACTGCTCCGGTCTTCTGGTGAACCACGAGTTGAGTATTGGAAGCTGTCATCACGAAGCCCCCACCGACGGCGATCTGTGGATCCAGCTGGCCGTCTCCGTCGCTGACGCTGTTGAAGAGGAGGTTGCCGTCGGACTCCCGTGGGTTCGGCACGATGTTTTTCGCGGGGCACCCGCTGGCAAAGCCGGGAATGTCAGCGGGAGTGAAGCTCGAGGTCGAATTCGGGCTCACGGCATGGGCCGCAGTGGCCCACAGCACGGGCGCCAGCAATGCTCCCGATCTCACCACTCGCCGCAACGTGCTCCAACCCAAACCAGCCCAGCCGAGACCAGAAGCGTGGGAGCGGCCGCTGGCGCGCCGTGGGCGCTCGGTGGGCGGGCTTGAGGTGAGGAGTGTCGGTCGTCTGAAAGTGAACATTGGATGTCTCCTGAGACTCGAGCTATTTGTAGGGGCACCCGTGGGCCAAGTAGGTAGTCACGGTGAAATCACATCGCGCTGCACGAAGACCTCGATTCAAGGGGGCAGCTCGAGGCTCAGCGCGATCGCGTCGGCGTACCCGTCGTTGGAGACGCCCTCCTGACGCGTGCAGATCAGAGTCACGAGCGCGCGGCGGCTGCCCGCCGGCACGACGGCGTTGATCGCCCGCGGCAGCAGGCCGGTCACATTGCCGCGATGTTCAGCTAGGACCGGCCCACGTTCATCTATGCGCCCACAGCTACCGGCTGTCGGATTGGTGCTTGATAGTAACCGAAGCTAGGTTGCTGTTGACAACCCGTTGTATCTCACGGAGAGCCGGGCACCCAGTAAGCTCCAAGGCCGCTGGGAGTCATGTACGGCGTGGTCCGCGTACACTTGATGGGGGCGCACTGCGTGCCCGAGATGGCTAGTGGGTGGGGACTGTTGTTGATCCTGACATTCAACGTGAAGCTGGTGCCGTTCAAGCTGACCTGGTCGCCATGCTTGTAGACGCCTGCAACCCTGAACGCCGGAAGGTCGGACACCCAGTAAGCTCCAAGGCCGCTGGGAGTCATGTACGGCGTGGTCCGCGTACACTTAATGGGGGCGCACTGCGTGCCCGAGATGGCTAGTGGGTGGGGACTGTTGTTGATCCTGACGTTCAGCGTGAAGTTCGTGCCGTTCAGGCTGACCTGGTCGCCGTGCTTGTAGACGCCTGCAACCCTGAACGCCGGGGCTTGCGCGTGGGCCTCGGCACCGAACAGGAGCGTCAAGGCGAACGCGCTGATGGTGACGGCAACGGCGATCTTCGAGCGAAGCGTGGTCATGAGCGTATCGAGATGGCTGGTACACATGGTCTTTCTCCTCTGCGCCGGTCGTCGGCGCGTAACACTGAATAAGGGAGTCAAGCTGGTAAGCGGGGCGTGTGGTCGTGACGAGATCCGCGCGTCCATCGAAGCGACTGGAAGCACCTCGATTCAGGGGGCCAACTCGAGGCTCAGCCCGATCGTGTCGGCGTACCCGTCGTTGGAGAAGCCCTGCAGACGCGTGCAGATCAGAGTCACGAGCGCGCGGCGGGTGCCCGGCGGCACGGCGTCATTGGTGTCATTGGTCACCTGCGGCAGCAGGCCGGTCACATTGCCGCGATGTCCCGGTAGGACCGGGCCGATGGTCTCCGTGCTCTTGGTCTGGCCCTGCCCATCGACGAAGCGAACCTGTACTCTGGCGTTGTCGGATTGGGTATCGAAGCCGCCCAGATACGCAGAGAGGTTGAAGCGGATACGTCCAGTGTCGATGAGCGCGGCGCAGGCCTGCAGGTTGACTGACTGCGTAGCGCTGCTGGTAGCGTCCAGCGGATTGCCGCCGGCGAAGAAGCTCTGGCCGCGCATGGGCGGGCCGGGCGAGCCGGGGCCGGGGAAGCCCGGGGCTCCGTAGGAGATGACGGTCAGCCTGTCGGTGACCGTCCAGTCCGGGATGGGGACAGCTTGCGTGTAATCGGTCGTGGAGGGGCCGTCCTCGGCGCTGCCGTTTCTGACCAGATCGTTGTCGAGCGTGCAGTAGGTGCAGATCCCGGCAATGCACTGGCCGACCACGCAGTCGTCGGCGCTCTGGCACGGCTGGTTGTCTTTGTTGCAGGGCTGACAGCGACCGCCGCAATCGACGTCGGTCTCGTCCTGGTTTTTCACGCCGTCGGCGCAGCTCGGTACCAGCTCCGCGAAGGTCGCGCCGACGACGGTGTCGGTCAGCAGCGTCACGTCGCACTCGGGCTCCGCGCCCTGGCAGCGGCCCTCCCAGCGGACAAAGCGTTCCCCGCTGCTCGGGGTCGCGGAGAGGCGCAGGCGGGCGCCTGGCTCGACGGAGGTCTCGCAGCGAGGGCCGCAGTCGATGGCGCTATCTTCGGACTGCACGGTGCCGCCGCCCTGCACCTGCACCTGCAGCACGGGCGAGGGCGGCGGGGTCACCGAGCAGCCGAGCAGCCCTGCGCAGCCGAGCAGCCCCGCGCAGCCGAGCAGCGCGGCCCAGCGCCTACGTGCACCGAGCCGCCGGGGACGCCGTAGGCCCAAGAGCACCAGGAGCCCGAGCAGCACGCCGGTGCCCACCGGCGCGGTGTGCCCCGGCGCTGCGGAGCAGCCGAGGGTGATGCCGCCGGCGGCGAGGTGGACATAGCCGACCACCTCCCCCTGGAGCGTGACCTGATTGTCACTGCGGGTTACTTCAAAGCCGCCGCCGCGGACTTCGCCTCCGATGGTGAATGGGCCCTGCGGATCGCGGGGAATGTCGACGTTCACCTGGAGGTCGAGCACGGCGTCGGGTGCCAGGCTCTTGAGGGTGCAGACGATGGTGCTGCCCGGAAGGGTGCAGGAGATCTCGGAGCTGTCCATCACCGGCCGCCCCAGCATGGTCTCGGGGAGGGTGATCACGACCTGCGCGTCCAGAGCGGTCTCGGGGCCGCGGTTCTTCACCGTCGCGTGCAGCGGCGCTGTGGTGTAGCCGGGACGCTGGGTGGGGCCGATGCCCAGTGTGATCTGTAGATCGACCGCGTGCACGGGCGGGAGGAGCTCGGGGTCGAACTCGGGGAGAGCGGTGAGCGCGCCGGCCCCGCCCGCGGTGGCGCCGTTGTTCGGGGCCTTGCTGAACAGGGGCTGAGTGGTAGTCCCGGACCGGCCACCTGCACTATCGATCTCCGCCTGGCTATTGCCGAGCAGTACGAGGTACCCGCCGCCGCCGCCGCCGCCGCCGCCGGTCGCTTCGGGGGGGGCTGTCGGCGCGGTGTGGCTGCCCCCGGCCCCGCCGGCCACCGAGAGCTGCACGCCCCCGAGCCCTTCCGGCGTCAGGAGCACCACGGTCCCGCCGCCGCCGCCGCCGCCGGGTGCGTCTGCCGCGGCGGCGACCTCGCCGGCCGGATCCCCGGGGGCGCCCGCCGCCGAGATCTGGCCGGCGCCTCGCACCGACTGGGCCAGAATATAGATGAGCCCGCCGCCGCTGCCGCCGCCGGCACCGCCGGTGCCGTCCTGTGCTCCAGCGCCGCCGCCGCCGCCGAAGAACAGCCGCGCGCGCACGTCCCCAGGCAGGGGCCAGCCGCCCAGACCGCCGACCGCGGCGCGATCGCCGCAGCCCCAGGTCGCATCCCCAGGCCCGCGGGTCAGCGGATCCCCGTCGCTGCTGCTGCAGCCGTAGCCGCCGCGCCCGCCGCCGGCCGAGTCGGCGAGCTGGCCGGTGGCTTGATAGTCCGGATCGAGCTGCCATGCCGCCAGCAGGTCTGCGGTGGAGCCGTCCATGACGCCCAGCCCAGACCACGTCTTGCCGGCCGCGGTGCCGTTGGCGCCGCCGCCGCCCGCCGCTCGCTGTGAGTTGCCGCCGCCACCGCCGTTGGCCGCCGCGCCGCGCCCGTAGCGCCCGCCGTCCGCGTCGTAGTCGGCCGCCGCCCCGGCGACTCCCTCGCCGCGCTCGGCGGCCAGAGCAGAGTCGATAGTACGGAAGGAAGCGTAGCTTGTGGCGCTCCCCCCCTGCGCGCGCCCGCCGCGGAAGCCCTTCCCGGCCGCCGTGATCAGGCCATCTACCTGCACGGTGTCCGCCACCACCGCGATCACGCCGCCCGTGCTGCCGTTCCAGGCCGGCGCGGTCAGGATCCCGGTAGGGGCGATCGTCAGAGCGCGGTACTGCGGTACTCGCAAGACCTGCGTGTGCCCCGCGGCCAGATAGCCAAACCGCAGTCCTCCGCCCGCGCCCCGGCCGCGCACTTGAATCGCCTGCGGCCGGGCATCCACGGCCGTCACCTCCAGGAGCTCGTACCTCCCGGCGCTGCCCAGCGAGATGACCTGTCCGTATTTGGGGCCATCCAGGAATTGATCGATCGTGGCCCCTTGCATCTGCATGACGAACACCAGATCACCCGCCTGGAGCCCCGGCAGCGCTCCCAGCTCGCGCAGGATCAGGCGCTGGCTGCCCACGCTGGCGTCGACCGCGAGCACCCCGTAGTGGTTCACGACCTCCGGCGTGGTCACGGTGCGATCACCGTCGCGCGGGGGCAGCCCTGCCTGGTGCTCATCCACCGAGTCTCGTGCCTCCGAGGGCACGCAGTGCGCGAGCGCGCCGAGTGCCAGCGCCCAGACACCTCTCCGCATCGTCCGTCCCATTCGACTCGTTCGCATGTTTGGATTCCTCTCTGTCAGGTGGGATTGGCCCATGAGGACTACGCGCCGTGAGGTCACGGCGACGGCGAGGCCGCGGTGGGCGGCGGGTCCAGGATCAAGAGCTCGACGCGCCGGTTGGTGGCGCGGCCCGCTTCGGTGGCGTTGTCGGCGATCGGCTGGAGCGAGCCATACCCCGCCGCATCGATGCGCGACGGGTCGACGCCGCTGTCCACCAGCCACTGCAGCACGCGCCAGGCGCGCCGCCTGGAGAGCAGCGTGTTGGCCGCTTCCACTCCGCGGTCGTCGGTGTGCCCGCCGACGCGGAACCGCTTGATCCACGGGCTCGCCTTGAGCGCGTCGGCCAACGCTTGCAGCACCGGCGCGCTCCTGGGCGAGATGGTGTCCTGGCCCGATGCGAAGACCACCGGCACCACGGTGACCAGCTTCCCCGCGGCCATGCGCACGAGGCCCGGGCAGCCGTGCTTCGCTCGATCCGGGTTCGGCGCGCCGGGCTCACTCGGGCAGGCGTCGTCGGCGTCGAACACGGTGTCATCGTCCCGATCGGGCATCGGGCACCCGGGGCGTGCCGGATCGGGCAGGCGGCCGCTCGGCAGCTCTACACACGCGTCGTCCGGATCAAAGACGCCATCGCTGTCGCGATCTCCGGCCGGGCAGCCGAGGCGCGCCGGATCCGGGTGGGGGCCGCGCGCCGTCTCTGGACACAGGTCCTCTGGATCCACGACACCGTCGCTATCCAGATCTCCGGCCGGGCAGCCGAGGCGCGCCGGATCCGGGTGGGGGCCGCGCGCCGTCTCTGGACACAGGTCCTCTGGGTCCACGACACCGTCGCCGTCCCGGTCCCCCGCCGGACAGCCGCGCCGCAGCGGATCCGGGGAGGGCCCCTTGGCGAGCTCCGGGCAGAAGTCCTGTGGATCGATCACCCCGTCCCCGTCCTGATCCGGCGGGCAGCCGTTGGTCCGCGGATCCGCGGTCGGGCGCCCCGGGACGTCCGCGCACCGATCGCTCGGGTCGAGCACCCCGTCGCGGTCGCGGTCGCGGTCCTGGTCCCGCGGTGGTCGCGACCGGGGCGTATACGCGATGCGCAGCAGCAAGCGGCCGTCCGGCGTTCCCGGCTGGCGCAAGAGTCCCAGCCCGCCGGCGACGCCCACCTGCAGCGTATCCTTGATGCGGTAGTGCGTACCCAGCAGGACCTCCAGCCCCGTGTAGTCTGGGCGGAACGCGTAGCTGCGCGGGCTCACGATCGTGGTGAACATCGCCTCCGGACCAATGGCAAAGTCTCGAGCCTTGTTCACATAGCTAATCGCTCCACCGACCTGCAGCTCGGATCCGGCGCTGCTCCCCTCGCTGGCCGGGATGTCTCCCAGGTGCGCTTCCGGACGAAAGAGGAAGGCGCCGAGCAAGGACCAGCGGAGGCGGCGGCGGTCGCCAGCGATCACCACCTTGGGCTGCACGCGCGCCTCTGCATCTCCCGCATGAGAGGAAGCGTCCCCCAGTCCAAACTTGCGCAGCGGCACCCACAGATTCGCTCCCATGCTGACCGAGAACGGATCTTTGTCGGGCCGACCGTACACATGAAACATGAACCCGAAGCGCGGATCGTTGGGGATCCCCGAGCCTTGCGCCGGGACTCCATCGATGGTCCTCTTCGGGAGCGCGATGCCGCTCAGCCCTGCGTGGCCGCCGTCGAGCCCTGAAGTCATGTACCCGTACACCGGGGCCGAGCCGCCGAGCCGCTCCAGGAGCGTGATCGGCAGCGAGGCCGACAGGGTCAGGCAGGAGCAGAACGAGCCGGCCAGATCCAGGTTCCCGAGCAGCTGGTGGGTGATCACCGCGTGGGTCGCGGTGTACTGCCCATTGGCGTCGACCACCCCGAGGGTGAGCGGGCGATACGCATAGTTGAGGCTGAGCCCCACGGACAGGTGGCGAGACCCAAAGCGCGGGTGATCGACCATGAACGACCCCTCCCCCGCGGGGGTCGGCTCATACCGATTGAGCTGAAACCCCTGGGCCTGCGCCGCTGCTGGGCGGCTGACGCTCAGAGACAACCCCGCGAACAGCCAGACAACCCATACTCGTCGAGTGATCTCCATTGGTCATCTCCTGAAACGTCGCTTTTGCCTGCCGCCTCGAGGCGCTTCACGCGATGGAGCCAGCGCAGCTCGCGGGCGGCCTCTCCGCCTGCGAGCTGCGCGAGCGTCAGGGACCACCGCCGCGTCTCATGCGCGCGCGCGTCACGGCTGACGGCTGTCCGAACCTGGCTCCCCCCGTTTCCGAATGGCGCGGCTCAGGGGCGCTTCAGGGCTGCCTCACACCCGGCCTTCGAGACACCGTCCACGGGCTTGAAGGTCGCCGCTGCGTCGAACGAGGTGTCACCAGGCACCGCCAGACCGATGACCAGTCCTTGCAGGAGCCACTGGCGGATGAAGAAGCCCGGGAAGTTGATCGCTTCGAACGAAGCCAGGGTCTTGTCGGCGAGCCCGGGGTGGACCTTGAACGTCGCGTCCTTCTTGAATTGGTCGGTGCCGTCATTCTTGGCCAGCACGATCCCGAAGGCGAAGTGACGCAGGTAAAAACCCGGGAAATTGACGGATTCGAAGGAGGCAAAACCAGCGGCCGCGGGGCGCGCCAGTCCCGGCTTCTGCACGAAGGAGGCATCCTTCTGACCCAGGTCCCCGACGACCGGATCGACCCGGCCGAGGAAGAACGTATGGCGGACGTACTGGCCCGGGATGCTCTTGGATTCGAGAGACACGCACTTCTTTGCTGGGGCTTGCGCGTGGGCCTCGGCGCCGAACAGGAGCATCAAGGCGAGCGCGCTGATGGTGCCGAGAACGGCGAGCTTGGTGCGAAACGAAGTCATGAGTGTATCGAGATGGCGAGTCAACATGGTCTTTCTCCTTTGCGCCGGTTAGTCGGCGCGGTACCCTGAACAAGGGAGTCAACGAGAGCCGCGCGTTCCTCACGTCGCGTTGCCCGATGGCCCCTCGAGCAGGATCTAGAGCAGCCGCCGTGCCAGGTGGCGTCTGCACGACCAAACACCCCGGCCATCCAGCAAAACCCAGGACTTAGCAGGCGGGAGCTCTGCTGTGCCCACCGAACCGCTCCAGGCGAACCCGGCCGGGCGTCAGAGAGTGACGCCGCGAACGTCCGAGCTGACGCAGCCCCGACCGCGCGTCAGAAAGCGACGCGCGAGCGTCCGAGCTGACGCAGCTCGGACCGTGCGGGACCACCGGCCACCGCGCCGACATCCTGAGCCACCACGCAGTTCCTGTGGCGAGGGTGGCTCGCGATCCAGTCGGCGGACCGCTGCGTCGCTGTCGCCTCGACGTACGTGTAGTTCGAGGCGCCCATCACAGCGACGAACAGCTCGACCTCGACGCGGTCGCCTGTGTTGGCGTCGACGATGCTCGGCTTCTTGCC
>DATMCI010000314.1:0-2370 GCA_035558535.1 Kofleriaceae bacterium | reverse complement strand
CGGATTGCGGCGCACGAGTCGGGTGAGCGGACGAACGCACCCCTGCTCTGCTACCTCGTGGGGCGGGCGCAGCGCGGCGGCGACCTCGACTCGCTCGCGGACGCGGTCCGACGTATTACGTAAGCCACGCAGCGCTTGCCGAGCTGCACCCTACGGAGCCGCACGTCGAGGTGCGCGAGCGGCTGCTGGTGCTGCTCGACGCCTTCGAGGTGGTCGAGGGCAGCCCCGCCTCGCGCGAACAAGTAGAGCGCGTGCACACGCCCGCGTATCTCGACCGCCTGAAGGGGATCGAGGTGCCGACCCTGCTCGACCCCGACACCGTCGCGTCGGAGACGAGCTACGAGGCGGCGCTGCTCGCTGCCGGCTGCTCGCTCGGCGCCGTCGACCGCGGCGGGTTCGCGCTCGTGCGCCCGCCCGGTCACCATGCGCCTCCCGGCCGCGCGATGGGCTTTTGCCTCGTCGACAACGTCGCGGTCGCCGCGCGCTACGCGCAGGCGGAGCTGGGCATCGAACGGGTGGCGATCGTCGACTGGGACGTGCACCACGGAAACGGCACGCAGGACATTTTCTGGGACGACGATTCGGTGCTCTTCGTGTCGCTGCACCAGTGGCCGTTCTACCCGGGCACCGGCGGACCCGGCGAGGAGAACGAGACAACGGTGAACGTGCCGCTGCCCGCCGGCTCGGGCGACGAGGAGTACCTGCGGGCGTTCACCGAGCGCGTCGAGCCGGCGGTGCGCGCGTTCGAGCCCGAGCTGGTGCTTGTGTCGGCGGGCTTCGACGCGCACGTGGACGATCCGCTCGCCGGGATGCGCGTGACGCGCGATGGTTTCCGCGAGCTGGCGCGCCGGTCAGCCGCGCTGGCGCCGCGCGTCGCCGCCGTGCTCGAGGGCGGCTACGACCCGCGCACGCTGCCGTCCCTCGTCGAGGCGGCGCGAGAAGGCTTCACGGAATGAGAACGGCCGGCCCGTGGGGCCGGCCGTAATACGCCGAGGGAAGCACAGAGCCACCGCGCTCCGACACCCAAGGAGACCGGTGTCGCGCTAAGTATCGGCGCGCAACGGCCGCGAGCGTGGGTGATTCCCATCCCCCACGGTGGGTGATTCTCTACGCCGCGCGGGCGGTTGCGAGCGCGTCCAGGGCCTCGCGGCGCGAGGAGACGTTCAGCTTTCGCAGGAGGCTCTTCACGTGCGAGCGGACGGTGTGCTCGGAGATGAAGAGCCGCGCCGCGATCTCGTCGGTGCCGAGGTGCTCGTCCAGCAGGAGCAGCACCTCGAGCTCCCGCGCGCTGAGCGACCGGGCGATCTCTTCCGGGACGCCGCGGCCGGCGCCGCCCTCGCGCACCTGCTCCAGCAGGCGTCGCGCGACCTCGCCCGACAACGCGGCCTCGCCCTGTGCGACCCCACGAAGGAACTCCGCGATCCGCTCCGGTGGCTCGCTCTTCAGCAGGTAGCCGGCCGCCCCGGCCCGGATCGCCGCGAGCAGGTTCTCCTCGGTCCCCGACGCCGTCAGGACGACGACCTCCGTCTCCGGCGCTGCCTCGCGGATGCGCGGCAACGCCTGTAGGCCGTCCATCCCGGGCATCGAGAGGTCGAGCAACACGAGGTCCGGCCGCAGCCGCCGCGCGACCTCGATCGCCTCCGCGCCGTCGGCCGCCTCACCGGCAACCGAGAAGCCGTGGCCCTCGAGCAGCGAGGACAGCGCGGCGCGCGTGATCGGGTGGTCGTCCACGAGCAGGATCCGCATGCGCCCCTTATCGGCAGGGCCCCGTCTGCCGACAAGGGCCTTGTGCGGCAGGACAACCGGGACGACTACCAGGCCTGGCTCTGGAGCACGGTGCTCCTGATCTGGCTGCTCGGGGCTGCCCTCGCGCTCTTCGTCGCCTACCCCAGCCTGCGCACCAGCTACTCCCTGCCACAGGCGCGGCTCGTGTTCGACACGGTGGTGATGCTCGCGGCCGCGATCGTGGCCGTGCTCGCGGGGATTCGGTTCTCGGTCGACGGCCGGCGCCTCGACCTTCTGCTCTGCGGCGGCTTCAGCGCGGCTTCGGCGTCGATGCTCATCTTCTCGATCGCCCCGGTGGTCGGCGGGCACCCGCTCCATCCCGTCGCGGCCTGGGCCGGCATCGGTGGGCGGCTGTTCGCCTGGGTGCTGATCGCGGCGGCGCCGTTCACGACCCGCCGCTCGAGCGCCCGCGGCCGCGCCCTCGGGGAGATGCTGCTCGGCGTCGCGATCGTGCTCGCGCTCTGCTGGGGCATCGCGAGCAAGGCCGGCTCGGCCCTGCCGCCGCTCTACAGCGCCGACAGTCACGACCAGCCGCTGCTCCTGACCGGCGCGCTCGCGGTGCGCGCGCTGCTCTCGCTCGTGGCG
>DATMCI010000313.1:0-18735 GCA_035558535.1 Kofleriaceae bacterium | reverse complement strand
CGCGGGCTTCACCGAGACGGCGACGCCGTACGGCGCCTGACGTGGCAGGCGTGGGCGCAGGAGTGACGGAAGAAGAGCGCTACCTCCGGTTCCGCGCGGGCGGCGATCCGCGCCCGCGCTGGGGCCGCCGCCGCGGCACGGCCGTCGTCGTCGAGCTGTCGGACGCGCCGTGGGAGCCGGGGTGCCGCGAGGTCGGCGAGCTGCCGGCCGCGGGCCTCTCGCTGCTCGCGCCCGCGCAGCCGACGAAGATCCTCGCGCTCGCGTACAACTACCGCGACCTGTTCGCCGATCCGGCGGCGCGGACGAGCGCGCGCGAGCCGCACTACACCGATCCGGGCTTCGAGCCGCTCGTCTTCCTGAAGGGGCCGAACTGCCTGCTCGATCCAGGCGCGCCGATCGTCGTGCCCGTCGTGCCGCAGGGCGCCGCCGAGGTCTGGGTCGAGGTCGAGGTGACCGCCGTGATCGGCCGCCGCGCGCGCGGCCTGCCCGATGGCGCCGCGGCGCGCGCGCACGTCTTCGGCGTCACGATCGGCAACGACGTCACCGCGCTGAACGTCCTCGGCCGCGACTGGCACCTCGCGCGCTCGAAGAGCCTCGACGGGTTCTGCCCGCTCGGGCCCGAGCTCGTGCGCGGCTTCGACGACGCCGCTCGCCCGCTGTGGACGGAGATCAGCGGCCGCCGCACGCAGGCGTCGACCACGGCGAACCGCGTCCTCGACACCTACGAGGCGGTCGCGCTCGCGTCTCGCCTGATGACGCTCGAGCCCGGTGACTGCGTGCTCACCGGCACGCCGGGCGGCGCGCGGCAGTCGCTGATCCGCCCCGGCGACGTCGTACAGCTCTCGGTCGACGGGCTCGGCACGCTCGAGAACCCCGTCGAGCAGGAGCGTCCTCATGGCTGATCGCTTCACCGTCGTGATCCCCGACCGCGTCGCGCCGCCCGCCGAGATCGAGCAGGCGGTGTTCGGCGACCTGGCCACCGTGGTGGCGCTCGAGGCGCGCACGAACGCAGACCTCGCCGGCCGCCACGAAGCCGCGGACGCGCTGCTCGCCTGGCACGATCTGCAATGGGACGAGCCCACGCTCGCGGCGATGCCGCGCCTTCGGTCGCTCGTCCGCGTCGGCGTGGGCTTCGACAACGTCGACCTCGCGGCGGCGCGCCGGCGCGGCATCGTCGTCAGCAACGTGCCCGACTACGGCACCCACGACGTCGCGGATCACGCGATGGCGCTCCTGCTCTCGCTCGCGCGCGGCCTCCCCGGCTCCGACCGCGTCGCGCGCGGCGGCGCGTGGCGCTGGGGGCTCGTGCCGTCGTTCCGGCTCACCGACAAGTGGCTCGGCATCGTCGGGCTCGGGCGGATCGGCACGGCGACGGCGCTGCGCGCCAAGGCGTTCGGCATGCGCGTCGGATTCTACGATCCGTACAAGCCGTCGGGCTGGGACAAGGCGCTCGGCCTTGCGCGGTTCTTCTCGCTCGAGGAGCTCGCGCGCACGTGCGACGCCGTGAGCGTGCACACGCCGCTCACGCCCGAGACGCGGGGCCTGCTCGGTCCGGCGTTCTTCGCCGCCGCGCGGCCCGGCCTCGCCGTGATCAACACCGCGCGCGGCCCGGTGATCGACTGGCCTGCGTTCCGCGCCGCGTTCGAGGACGGCCGCGTCGGGTGCGCCGGGCTCGACGTCCTGCCCGTCGAGCCCGCGGATCCGGCCGATCCGCTGATCGCGGCCTGGATGGCCGGCCGGCTCGCCGATCGGCTGATCATCACGCCGCACTGCGCGTTCTACTCGCCCGACGCGCTGGCCGAGATGCGCCGCAAGGCCGCCGAGGAGGCGCTGCGCGTCCTGTCCGGCCAGCCCCCGCACAACCGCGTGAATTGAACGCGCCGCGGGCCGCCGGACACCAAGTAAGCTACGGATTCGCCGTGCCACCTGCTTCGCGCCCGCGCCCGCGCTCCGAGCTGCGCGCCCTGCTCCGCAGGCCGGAGGTGGTCGTCTGGTGCGCGTTCGTCATCTGCATCCCGTTCTACGTGTTCTCGAGCGGCCTGCCGCAGCCCGGGGACATGCTGATGCTCTTGCTCCTGCCGCTCGCGCTCTACGGTTGGAACGGCCGGCTGCTCTCCGTGTTCGCGCGCCCGTTCCGGGTCCTGCTCCTGTTCACGTTGTGGGTCGTGATCGTGCAGTACTCGTGGGCGACGATCATGGGGAACTGGGGGTTCCACGGCAAGGACACGTTCCTCCTGTTCCCCGTCTACTACGTGTTCAACGGGCTCGTGATGCTCGTGTCGCTGATCCTCTATCAGCGCTACGGCGACGCGTTCCTGCGGCTCACGATGTGGTGCCTGCTCATCTCCGTCGGCGTGCAGATCGCCGGCTCGTTCTTCACCTTCTACAACAAGTACCGCCAGGCCATCTTCTTCAATAACCCGAACCAGCTCGGGTACTACTCGGTGCTCGCCTCGTGCATGCTCGCGCTGCTCCAGCGCAAGCTGAAGCTCGGGCTCCTCGTCACCGCGGTCGGCCTGCTCGGGTGCCTCTTCCTCGCGCTCCTGTCCGCGTCGCGCGCCGCGGCCGCGGGCTCCGCCGTCGTGCTCGTCGTGAGCCTCGCGTCGAACCCCAGGATCGTGCTCGCGGCGGTGCCGCTGATCGCCGCCCTGCTCCTGACCGGGCCGGTGGCGCGCGCGCTCGACGCCACCGAGCACCGCGTGAAGGTGGACCAGTTCCCGGAGCTCAACTTCCTCGAGGAGCGCGGCTGGGGGCGCATCTACGACAACCCCGAGTACGTCCTGCTCGGCGCTGGCGAGGGCGGCACCAGCCGGTTCCGCGACGCGATCGTAGGCACGCACGAGATCCACTCGTCGGCCGGCATGCTGATCTTCAGCTACGGGCTCGTCGGGACGTCCATCTTCCTGTGGTTCGTCTTCCGCGTCCTCTCGGGCGCCCGGCTCGGCGCGTCGATGATGCTGGCGCCGATCGTCACGTTCACCGTCGCGCACCACGGCCTCCGCGACTCGATGCTGTGGATGGTGCTCGGGATCTTCTTGACGCTGAAGCACCAGCGCGCGCGCGCGCCGGCGCAGGCGGTCGTTGTAACGCCCTCGGCGCCGGTGGCTACGCCGCCGGCTAAGCCGCCCCCAGCGTCCCCCCCAGCGCCCGAAGGCGCGTTCGCCGGATGACCGCGCCGGGCTCGGTCCACATCCGCGGGCTCGACGGGATCCGCGGGCTCGCGATCTCGATGGTGCTGCTCTACCACGGCTGGACGTACCGCGGCCCCGGCGATATCGGCGAGACGGTCGGTGGAACGATCAACGCCGTCCGCGTGATCGGCTGGGCCGGCGTCGACGTGTTCTTCGTCCTGTCGGGGTTCCTCATCACCGGGATTCTCGTCGAGACGAAGGGCCAGCCGCGCTACTGGCGCAACTTCCTGATCCGGCGCGGGCTGCGGATCTTCCCGCTCTACTACGCGGTGCTCGTGCTGCTCCTTGGCGCCGGGCTCGTGCTCGCGCGGGCCGGTGTGGTCTCCGGCGCCGCGGGCGAGCTCGCGCGCGGCGCCGGCAACATCTGGGTCAACTTCCTCTACGTCACGAACTTCGCCGTCGCGACGTGGGGCGAGGATCGCGTCCCGCTCGACACGGCGTGGTCGCTCGCGATCGAGGAGCAGTTCTACCTCGTGTACCCGGCGATCGTCCTCCTCTGCACCCGCCGCGGCCTCGTCCTCGCGCTCGTCGCGATGACGGCCGCAGCGCCCGTCCTGCGCGTGCTCGTCTTCGAGTACGGCCCACAGCCGGTGCTCGGGCCGTACGTCCTGCCGTTCTGCCGCATGGACGCGCTCGCGATCGGCGGCCTCGTGCGGCTCGCGTACGGCGGCGGCAGGCCCGAGCCGGCGCTCCTCGCGGTGCTGCGCCGGCTCGCGCTGCCTCTGTGCGCCGCCGCGATCGCGGTCCTCCTCGCGTGGTCGCGCAAGGACGTCCGCTTCGTCGCGGTGGGCTACACGCTGACGGCCGTCGCGGCGGCGGCCCTGCTCGTGCGGCTCTTGGCCAGCCCCGCCAGCCCCGCCAGCCCCGCCAGCTCCGCCAGCCCCGCGAGCGCGCCGCTGCGCCGCGTGTTCGAGAGCCGCGCGCTCGTCCACATCGGCAAGGTCTCGTACGCCGTCTACCTGTTCCACCTGATCGCGCGGGCCGTCGTCGCGCAGGGCCTCGCGCGCGTCTTCCCGCGCGAGCAGATCGGCGGCACCGCCTACTGCGCCGCCCAGCTTTTCGGGATGTCCCTGCTCGCGATCGGGGCGGCGACCGCCTCCTATCACCTGTTCGAGCGGCCGATCCTGCGGCTCAAGGACCGCTGGGCACCGGCCGGTCGCGAACGATTTTGACCCGGGATCTCTCCGCGCAACCGCGCGCCGTGGCTTCACTCCCGGCCAACATATAGATCTTCCATAGACTTGAACACTTGTTCAGCGACAGAGGTCCGACGTATAGCAGTTGACATGTCGCTCTTCGTTGATCTCGCGCGCCCGCCCTTCCAGGTGGTGCCGGACGATCCGAGCAAGGCACACCAGAACTCGGCGTCCATCAATGCAGCCATCACCGCGGCCATCGCGGCCATCGATGCAGCCAGCGCGGCGCACGACGGCCGCGGCGCGGTGCTCCTCCTGCCGCCGGGCGAGATCTACTGCGATCGCACGAGCAGCGCCTGGTCGATCCGCGTCCCGCCGGGCGCCTCGCGCCTGGCGCTGCGCGGCGCCGGCATGTTCGCGACGACGCTGATCCAGCACGGCAGCCTCTCGGGCGGCGGCGGGCGCGACGCCGACTGGAGCCTGCTCGTGCTCGACTCGTGCCACGACGTCCAGATCGCGAACCTCGGGCTGCGCCAGGGCGCGATCGAGCAGCCGGGCGACCAGAACGGCCACGACGGCCACTGCTCGCTCGTCGACATCGTCGCGACCACGCAGAGCTGCCGCAACATCGCGCTCGACTCCGTCTCGTTCGGCCCGTGCATCGGCGACGCGCTGCGCGTCTTCGGCGACGGCGTCGGCAGCTACTGCGAGCAGGTGCGCCTGACGAGCTTCGTCCTCGACACGGGCGGCCACCCGCACGGCGCGGGCGGCGCCGGCCTCGGCTCGCGCTCGGGCGTGTCGCTGCGCGGCGGCATCCGGAAGCTCGAGCTCGGCCACGGCTTCTTGCGCGGCGCGCGGCACGTGCCGCTCGAGGTCGAGCCGGGCGCCCACGGGGCCCTCGAGGACCTCTTGCTCCACCACCTGGTGATCGACAACTCGAGCGGCCAGGGCGGCACCGCGATGAGCTTCATGGGCTCCCTGACCCAGCCGATCGAGCGCATGATCGTGAGCGACGTCATCGTGCTCGACGGCAGCGTGGTCGGCGCGCTGACGCGCGACGCGACGATCAGCAACCTGACGATCCGCACCTCGCGCGACGCGCCGAGCGAGCTCGAGGGGCGGCCGCTGCTCGACTGGTCGCAGGCGCACGAGGGCTCGACGATCACGAACCTGAACCTCCACCGCGGCGCGGGCAGCCCGGCGGGCCCGCTCGTCACGGTGTTCCCGGCGGGGCGCGCGGGCGGCACGATCGAGGCCGTCGCCGGCGCCGCGCTCACCGACGGCGAGACGTTCACGATCGGCGACGGCGTCACGTTCACGACGTTCGAGCTCGACAGCGACGGGGCGGTGGCGACGGGGCACGTCGCGGTGCCGTTCACGCCGCAGTCGACGACGCTCCAGGTGCGCGACGCGATCATCGCCGCCGTCAACGGCGAGCACGACCTGCAGGTCACCGCCTCGGTCTCGCACCTGCCGGTGCAGGCGCACGTCGTCGCCTTGACGAACGACCACTACGGCCGGCACGGCAACGTGGCGCTCGCGTCGACGATCGCCAGCCGCGCGTTCGCGGTCACCGGCATGATGGGTGGCATCGGCGAGAGCGTCGACGTCCGGATCTCCGGCGGCGCGTGGCGGACCGCCGTCGGGCCGGGGAGCGGCAAGCGCTACTTCGAGGCGCGCGGCTGCCGGCGGCTGACGGTCGACGGGGTGCACCTGCAGCTCGGCGCGGTCGGCGCGAACGAGTACGGCTTCGGCTTCCGCTCGATCGGCGACATCCACGGGCCGACCCTGAACGACATCCGCGTCGAGTCGATCACGCCGACGTTCGGCTTCCCGGGCGCCAAGCTCGTCGCGGCGGCGTACTTCGCGGCCACCAACGGCGGCGCGATCACCGACATCCGCGTGACGAACGTCCGCGCGCCGGACGCCTGCACGGCCGGCGTGCTGCTCGACCGCAACAGCGGCGCGTCGATCGACGCATCGCCCGTGATCTCCGGCTGCGACTTCGCCGGCGCGACGAACGCGTGGCTCGCGCTGAACGACGCCGTCGACGAGACGTTCCCGATCGTCGCGGGCAACCGCGGCGGCCGCACGTGGCAGGTGGGCACGGCCGATCCGAGCGCGATCTCGTCGGCGGTGCAGGGCTCGCGCTACACGCGCCAGGCGGGCGACGGCACGACCGAGTGGCTCAAGCAGAGCGGCACCGGCGGCTCGGGGTGGGCGCTCCTGCCGAGCGGCATCGAGCGGCGCTCCTCGAACGGCGCGGCGTCGCTCGACAAGCAGACGACGTTCGTGTCCGGGCACCGGACGAGCGTCACGCTCGGCGACCACTCGACCGACGGCTACATCAAGCACTTCGTCATCACGGCCGGCAGCGGCGAGCTCTTGCCGGACAGCTTCGTCGAGGGCACCCAGCACGTCATCACGTGGGCCGGCCCGGCCTCGTTCTCGCTCATCTGGGACGCGGCGGCCGCGGCGTGGCGCCTGCTCGGCATGCCGCGCGGCGCCGTGGTGGTGTAGCTATGGTGTAGCTATTCCACCCACGCGGGCTTCGCGAGGGTCAGGCGGTGCTCGTCGTCGAGGCGGCGCTCGCCGCTCGGCCCGACGAGGCGGCACTCGAGCTCGCGGAGCCACAGGGCATCGAGCCGGGCCTGCGCCTCCGCGGGGTCGAAGAATATGTACGCGATGTTGCGGACCGGACGGTCGGGACGGTCGCGGCAGTCGCGGCGCGCGGCACACGCGTCGAGCAGCTCCTGATCGTCGACCGGGCGATCGTTCGCCATGACGCGCAGCAGGCGATCCTCGTACGTGTACACGCCGGCGATGTCGTGCTGGTACCGGTGCTTCGGCCGCAGGAAGCCGGCGACCATCCACTCGTGTCCGGGCTGCGCCTGCGCGCGCGAGGTCGGCACGTCTGCGGCGAGGTCGTGGAACTGCACGAGCGTCGTGTCGTGCGGGCCTTTCAGCGTGCGGAACGGCCCGTGCTCGAGCCAGCGCCGGGAGGTCACCGCGCGCTCGTGGCCGGCGCCCTTGAAGATCATGCCCCAGCCGAGGAGCGCGTGATCGGCGCCGATCGCGGGCGCGAAGTAGTCATCGAGCCAGGTGCGGATCGGTGGCATCACCGCGACCTCGAACGGCAGCGGCGCAACAAAGGCGAGGACCTGCTGCGCATCGATCGGAACATCGGGAAAATGGGCGCCGATCGCACCAGGTTCGCGCGAGATCTGCTCATAGTCCCCCCACTGAACCGCCAGCCCGTCGACATCGCTCGCCAGCATCCGCTCCCGCCAGTCGGCTACCGGCGGCTCCGGTACGAGGTTGTGGCGCATCCCTGTGGGCATTCCCCGCGCGTAGGGCGCCGCGTCGATGAGCGCGGCGGTGAGCCCGGTCATATCCGGTCCGCTGAACGTCGCGCCGAAGGTTTTGACCATATCACTCATCCTATTCGTACAGCCACCGCTGCGCGTCAAGCTGCTGCTGGTCCCTGATTACGATTAGCTTGCCCTCCGACGTAAAGATTTCGAAGCTGATGCGTGTCGCCAGCCTGTCGTTCGTGAACGCGTAGCGCATCGTCTCCACATTGGCCTTGGCTCCTGCGGGCGACGTGAATGTGTACCGGACGTGATGGATCTGCGCGTCCCCCGACGGCGTGCGCAGCGTCGCCTTCCCGTCGACCATCCGCGCATAATCGCGCATCTGCGAGAAGTCGGCGTCGCTGAGCTTGCCCTCGCCCGACTTGATCTCGCGCCCGATGTTGCCGTCGATGATATCGACGAAGCGGTTCTTCTCGAGATGAATCCCCTGATCCGCGGCGAGGACGTCCTTGCGCGCGGCGACGTGGGTGTCGCCCTTGCCGCCGAGGATCGCGTCCCAGTACCAGTCCTCGGTCAGGTTGCCCTTGTCGGACGAGTCGAGCCGCTGGGTGATGCGGCGCATCGCCTCGAACTGGCCCTCCGGCGTCGGGGGCGCCTTCATCGCGGCGAGCACGGCGTCGTGGTAGGCCGCCTTGAGCTCGTGGCGCATCATGTCCTCGTCGCGCCCGAGATACCCGCTCTTCTCGATCTGCTGCTCGATCTGCGCGCGCGTCGCGATCTTCTCGTCAATCAGCATCTCGGCGAAGCGCTTGAACGTCGACTCGGACCTCTCGCCCGCGAGGTGGTCATAGACCGTCTTCTTGTTCCAGCGCTTCGCGTCGTCGAACTTCTGCGGCTCCTTGACCTTGCGCCCGTCCGGCCGGTACCAGATGTTCCGGTCGAGGTCGTAGCGCAATCCTTCGTTGTAGCGCTCGTACCAGCGGTCGCTGTCGAACTTGCCACTGTAGTCCTTGCCCGACTGCTCGAGCCTCTGCCAGTCAGCCAGCGCGAGCTCCTCGACCTCGCTCCTCGGCGCGCGGGTCGGCGCTGGCGTGGCACCGCCGGAGGTGGCGCCCTTGCCGAGCCCTGGCTTGAGCCAGTGCGCCGGCGGCGGACCGAACTGGATCCAGCTGCCCGCCTTCGGATCATGGACGGCCAGCATGTCGCCCTCCCAGAGGACCGTGCCCTGGGCGTCGCGCACCACGACGTGGGCCTGGTGGACCGGAATATCCTCTTTCCCATCCCACGAACCGATCCGCCGCGCGCCGACGATCTCGATGCTGATGCGCGGCAGGTCCGCGAAGTCGCCGACCGGGTTGCCGACGACGCCCTTGCCGGTGTGGACGTAGGGCGTGTGGACGGTGTGCGCCGCGAGGCCGTTGCGGACGCAGAACGCGACGTCCGCCGCCGACGGGAAGAAGCTCACCCGGTTCAGCGCGTTGACGCCGCCGCCCTGGATCATGTCGAGGATGTGGATGCCGACCGCGCCGCCGTCTGGCTTCAGGGACTTGTCGCCTCGCAGCGGGTGCGTGTGCGCGAGCGGGCGCACCTCCGGGAACGGGCCCCAGTCGACGGCGCCGTGATCGCCGCGGACGATGACGTGCCTACCGTCGGGCAGGACGCCGAGGCCCCACTCGACGCTGCGCGGATCGAACCCTTTGGGCAGCGTACGGATCCCGATGCTCGCGAGCGCTTTGCGATCGCCCTCGGCCAGCGCCTGCAAGATCGCGTCGGCCTCGCCGCGGCCCTCGATCCGGTTGCCGACCACGACCGGCCGGCCGACCGCGATGATCTCGTCGGCGGAGAACGTCGGCTCGTAGCTGCCGCGCTCGAGCGCGGCCGGCCGTTCGGCCGGCGCGCCGGGGAGCTTCTGGCGCTCCTTCCAGACATCGTCGAGGACGTCCTTGTACGCGCGCCGCTCCGGCGCCGTGATCTCCCAGACGCCCTCGGCGTTCTGCTTGATCTGGGTCGCCGTGGCGTTCGGATCGCGCCGCAGGAGCACCTCCTCGGCGCGTACGCCGAGGAGGTTCGCGGCGTCGGCGTGCTTTGCGTGGACGTCGAGGACCCACGCCTCCTGCAGCTTCGCGATCGACTCCGGCGTGAGCAGGCTGCGGTCGCCGTGGATCTTGCCAGTCTCGGGGTTGTAGTGCGGCTGCTCGCCCTTCTGGCCGTCGACGAACAGGTCTGCCCGCGCGAGCTCCGCGCCGGTGCCCTTGGCGAGCCCCTTCAGCATCTGGTTGAAGGCGAGCGGGGCCATGAGCATGACCGCGCCGCTCGTGGCCATGTCGATGAACACCTTGTTGGCCACGCCGCGCGCCGCTTCGATCCGCTCCTTGAGCTCGCGCTCCTTCGCGGCGATCCGCGGATCCGAGTCGTTCGCCGCGCGGATGCCGGCGATCTCCTCCTGCATCCGCGCGATCTCGACGACCTGCTGGTCGCGGAGCGCGCGGATCTGCTGCCGGCCCTGATCGGTGACCACGACGACGTTGCTCGCGACCTGCGCGACGTCGAGCGCGAACAGCGTCGACTTGCCGAGCTTGCCAACCGTCTTGAGCTCGCCCGCGAACGGCACGAGATCGAGGCCGATCGTGACGCCCGCCTCGACGCCATCCTTCCAGGTCGCCTGCCCCTTGCGCTGCAGCGCGGCGAGGTTGTCGAGCGTGTCGGCGGCGTTGTACGCGGTGACGAGCGCCATCGCGACGACCGCGCCCGCGCCGGGGACGAAGATCGCGGCCGCCGCGCCAGCGAGATTCACGGCGAGCTGGACCTCCGGGCTCCAGACGGCCTGCTTCACGTCCTTCCACGCCGTGCCGGTGTGGAGCTCGAAGCCGAGCGTCTTGCCGGTCTTGCCGCCCGCCGCATCGAGCTGCTCCATCACGACGCTCACGCGTCCCGGCGGGTACGACTTGCACAGATCGACGAACGCCTGCTCCGCCGACTGGCGGAAGTCCTTGCCCTCGCCGGTGTACACCGCGTGCTTCGGCTCGTAGAGCTGGGACATGTCGTGCAGCCGGACGGTCGGCTGATCCCACGCGAGCTCTCGCGGCGGGGCCATCTCGTCACCCGGGATCGTGGTGGTCTTGTGCCGGAGCCCGGCGAGGCCGACGAGGTTCAGGTCGCCGGAGCGGACGCCGTTCTGCTCGCTCAGGAACGCGCCGCGCACCTCGAACGGGATGAGGTCCTTGGCGTCCGCGCGGATCTTCCCTTCGGTCGCGCGCAGCGTTCCGAGCGCGTGCTCGGCGTAGGCGACGAGATCTTTCGACGCCTTGCTCGGCTTGCTGCGGTGCTGCGCGAGCAGCCGGTTCAGCGCGTCGCGATCCTGCTTCATGAACCCGAGGCGCTGATCGAGGTCTTGCGGTGTCCAGCCGTCCGGCAGCTCGCCCTCGCGCACCTTGCCGAAGGTGTACTTGTTCGGTCCGAAGCGGTCGTTCGTGAACGAGACGTCGAAGAAGTGCGAGCGCTCGGTGACCTGCGTCTTGTCGTCGAGCGCGCCGAACGCGTGCTGCTCGACCTCGTTCAGGCGCTCGCCCTCGGTCTTGACCTCGACGAAGCTCTTGAATGTCGTTGGCCAGTAGCTCTGATGATCGACGCGCGCCGTGATCTCGTACTTGCCGACCTTGCCGAAGCTCACCGGCCAGGGCTCGGGCTTGTGATGCGCGTAGTGGAAGGTGCGGCCCTTCTGGACGTGATTCGTGGGCTCGCCCATCGGGCTCGCGTACCAGTCGATGGTGACGCCGACGAAGCCGAAGCCCTGCGGATCCTCCGTCTCGAACGTCAGGTCCATCGACTTGCCGACGGACGCGAGCGAGCCGAGGTTGACGATCCGTCCGGTGAGCGGACGCTCGTAGGCGCGCGTTTTTGGCGCCGTCTGGACGGCGTGAGGCGAGGTGTACGGTTTGCGTGCCTGCGCGGGGTCAGGCGCGGGCGCCGGCTCGGGCGCGGGGGCGAGGCCGAGGCGGATGCGCTCCTGCTCTTCCCGGGTCTCGTGGATGAGCCGGCGGAAGCTCACCGAATCGTGGACGATGGGCGCGCCGCCGGCCTGCTGCGCCGCGCGCATGCGATCGACGACCTTCTCCTTGAGGAGCGTGTCCGCGTCGAGCGCCTTCATCGCGCGGATCAGATCGTCGTCGAGCTGGACGCTGCCGCCGCCGGTGCTCGGGCTCTGCTTGCCGACCGCCGCCTCCATCCACGCCAGGTAGTACTCGCGATCATCGAGAGGGATGTAGTTCGGGAACGTGATCCCGCCGAACACCGACGTGTCCTCGGTCGTCGGATCGGAGGTCTGGACGTGCTCGGCCTTCGCCCAGTCGGCTCCCACGTGCGCGGCGAGCGCGGCCTTGTCGTAGGGGATCACCCAGGCCCAGTTGTTCGGGTGGACCTCGAGCTTTTCTCCCAGCATGGGGGACTGCGGGCGGACGCCGAACGTCGCCTCGAACTGGGCGTCGACGCGCCTCCGCAGCTCGTCGGTGACCGCGAACGGCTCCGGCTGGGCGGGCGGCTGCTCGGTGCCCGCGACGCGGATGGACAGGATCAGCGACACCGCGCCGCCGGCTTCCTTCTTCCAGACGATGTCGGTCCCCGGCGGCAAGCCGAACGTCTGGAACGTGCTGGTCTTCGGCGTCAACCTGAAGGTGGGCGTGGAGAGCTCGTCGAGCTTCGACTGGACCACGTGCGTCCGTGAAACCTGGAGCTGCTCGTCGGTCATCCACCAGAACAGCGACCTGCGCTCGCGGTTCAGGCTCTCCATCTTGGCCGGGTTGGAGATCCGTCCGTTGCTCTCGGTGGCGCCCTCCTTGAACCAAGCGGTGTTGACGATCTGCACACCAGAGGTCCCGAGCAGGCGGTGGGGCAAGCTTCCGAGGAACGCGAGGGCCGCCGCGGCCTGATCGCTCTGCTTCTGCTTCTGCTTCTGCTTCTGCTTCTGCTTCTGCTTCTGCTTCTGCTTCTGCTTCGGATCGTCTCCCTTGCCCGCTCCGCGGCCGACGGCGTGACCGAGCGCGGGGGCGGCGCCGCCTGCGCTCGCCCTGCCCACCGCCTCGCGGACGAGGCCGGGCTCGGCACTGGCTGCGTCGGCCGCGTCCGCGGAGACCGCCGGATCTTCTGCCAGCGCCGCGTCCGACTCCTGACTCGCGCCGTCGGCGGATGCCGGGTCCATCGGCGCGCGCGCCGCGGAGGTCGCGCCGGCCTTGCTCACCATCGCGCGGCCCGCGTGCGGCGGCCCCTCGAGGTGGAGGACCTGCCGGGACGTATCGATCCTATGTCCGGCACCGGACTCGGTGCGCAGCTTGTAGCGGTTGGGATCGCCCACTCGAAGGAGCCTTGCGTCCACGGCCTGGCGACCCCCGAGAACGCGGCGTGATCGACGGGGCCGGTGTTGCCGTCGTCGACATCGAGCCAGCTCGGGTTCGCCTCGTGGACGGGCAGGGGCTTGCCGGCGAAGTGGCCGGTCGCGGCGGTGCCGGGCTGGCCGGAGTCCTCCCGCCACTGCGTCGCTGCGAACGACACCGTCAGCGGGTGGAGCGTGACTTTGGCGGTCATGCCCGCGCCCGCCTCGCCGGTTCCGAGGGCGTCGTCCGCCACCTTCGTCATGCGGACCGCGCTCGGCGCGATGACTGTCATCTGCGTCGGGATCGGCGCGCCGGTATCCGGGTGGAACGTCACGGTCGCGATCCTCGGGGTCGCTGGCGCCGTCCACGCGAACTGCGGCCCCTCGCCTATCGGCGTGCCGGCCGTCGCCTCCCACGCGCCGTCGCCCTGCGCCGTGAAGAGCACCGTCTCGCCGACCCCGACCGTGGTGCGATCGGGGCCAGCCTCGGGGGCCGCGCGCGCGGGGGCGTGCGCGACAACCGTCGTCGAGGCGACGCCGCCAGCGCGCGGGGGGCCCAGCTGCTCGACGAGCGTACGCTTGCCCGGCGTGCCAGTGCTCGCGTGCTCGGCCTGCGCCTGGACGAGGCTGCGCGCGCCCGGTTTGCTCGAGAACCCGCCTGACTGCCCCATCCAGTCCCTTTCATCGCCGCCATGCCCGCCGCGGCTCGTCTGGCATCGACTATACGGGCGCCGTCACTCCGGGTCCCATCGTGGCTCCGCCGCATATTGCTGCACAGCCGCCCGACGCTCGACGCTCGCTCGCGCGGCGCCAGGGTCGCGCGGCGCCGTCGTCAAATGGGCAGGCCAGGCAGGCTAGGCCAGGCTAGGCCCGCCCGCACCGCGGGAACAGCGGCGAGGTGTCGAGCTTCGATCAAATGGACAACCGTCGATGGCAACGGTGGCAAGGAGACGAAACACAGGCCAGGGGCTCGATGCTCGTCAAAGCCGGCGCGAAGGACCTGGCCGAGACCGGCGTGGATGCGGTCGAGCCGGTCCTCCGCGGAGCGCTCGCGAGTCAGGCGCGTGTCGAAGCCGCGAAGGCGACCAAGACTGCCACGAAGAAGATGGCGACGAACAAGCTCATCGCCGCCGCGTGGAAGCGCGCCAGCAGCTACCGAACGGCAGTAAGCGCATACAGATCAAATATACAGGGAGCCGCAGTGCCGACTACAGAACGGCGAACAAAGCAGCAGGGCTTAGGGAAACGCCTGAGGAATACACCTGGCACCATTTGGAAGATGGTAAGTTCATGATGCTGGTACCAACGGAGCTGCACAAAGCGGTCAAGCACTCGGGCGGTGTGTCGCGGTACAAACACAACACGGGAACCGGTAAGTATGACTGACGCAACACCGGAATCGGAAGGCATGACTGGCTGGCCGCCGTTCCAAAGGAGAGGCCCCGGGGTTACCGGAAGCGATGTCGACGGCTTCGAGGCGCGCTTCGGTGTGGTCCTTCCCCGCGACTATCGAGCGTTCCTCCTCGAGGTGAACGGCGGGCGCACTGCAATGACGCACCGCGAATTCGATCGCGGAATCTTGAACGGGCTCTTCTCGCTCGACGATCCCAAGCAATCGTACAACCTCGCAGCGTGGAATGAACGCCTCCGCAAGGACCTCAAGACCTCCGACCTCATCATCGTGGGCGTCGACGATGGCGGCGGCGAGATTCTTCTGGCCGTGAACGGAGACCATGCGGGTGAGGTCTGGTTCCGGATTCACGAAGAGCGGCCGTGGGAGGCGAATCCCCGCGTCCTCTGGCACGACCGGCGCGACGTCCGGAAGCTCGCGGACAGCTTCACAGCTTTCATGTCATCGCTGCGCCCTCTGACCTGAATCCCAGGGGGACGACTGCGAGTGGACCTCCGGGCTCGAGGCGGCCTGCCGCACGTCCGTCCGCGTCGTGCCGGAGCTCGAAGCCGAGCGCTAGGCCAGCCCGCGCGGCGGGAACAGGGGCGAGGTGAGGCCGAGGCCGTTGAACCACTCGTAGGCCGTGGTCTTCGGGATCCCGAGCGCGACGCTGCGCTCCTGCCAGTTCATCGTCTCCCACGCGGAGACACGCGTGATCGCGGTGAGCCGGTCGGCGGCGAGCCGCAGCCCGTTCCAGTTGTCGCGCCAGTCGTGGCTGCACAGCGCGTCGCGGTTGCGCGACGTGAGGTCGGTGAGGCGGAACGGCGCGGCGCGCTCGGCGAGCAGCCGGTCGAGCAGCTCGGGCACGTCGCCGGGGCGCATCGCGATCGGGCGGATCCAGATGTGCTGCAGCCGCTCCATCTCGTCGAGCGAGAGCAGGCGGCGCGCGACGGACGGCGTCGCCGCGATCACGAGCACCCGGATGTGGTGATCGGGCGAGAACGCCATCGTGCAAAATGTCGGATCGAGCGGCGTCCGCGTCGCCTCGAGATCGATGAGGAGGGATGAGCGCGCCGCGCGCCGCAGGATCTCGCGCTGCAGGCCGCGGTCCTCGGGCAGCACGGCGAGCTCGACGAGCGGGCGGCTCCGCCGCAGCGAGACGGCGTGGATCGCCCGGGCGAGCCGATCCAGATCGCAGCCGGGCTCGCCGGTGAAGAGGATGTGCTGCGAGCTCTTCACGGCGTCCACCAGCACGCGGTCGGGCGTGGGGGTGTAGCGCGTCCCGACGATGTCCGCGATGACGTGCCGCTGCACGCGCATCTCGTCGTTCATCGCGAGGAACGTCAGCGGCGCGGCGGTGAACAGGTCGCCAGGGTAGAGATCGATCAGATCGACGCGCCGGCCCCCATGGTACAGCCCGTTGGTGCTGTGTTGATCCAGCACCCGCAGCCGCGTGCCCTTGCGGACGAACGCGCAGTGCAGCGCGGAGAGGCCCCCCCCCGGCACCGAGACATCGCAGCTGCGGGACGCCCCCAGCGTGGAGATCGTCTTTTGCGGCAGCGGGTACTCGCGATCACCGTCATAGATGCGGAGCGCGGTTACGACGTCGGGCCCCTCATACCACACCTCGCGCAGCTCGTCGCCCAGCGGCTCGGTCTCGGCGGGAGTCTTCGGCGCTGGATTGGTGGTGGGGGCGTCAGGGTCGGACATGTCCGGCAGATGGCCATCGGCGCTCGCCCGGCGCAAGGCCCATCACGGTCCATTCGGGGAAACGCCCCCGTATAAAGAAAGCGCGAATATTCGGACGCCTCAGATACACATCCTTGTTGCGGTTTCGCAGCGTTCATGTGGGCTCGACTACAAAGTTAACAATACAATTCATTCGCCGTTTCGTTGATAAGTCGCATTTGTCCGAACAGACCTTGATCGACAAGACAGTTCCCACAGAGTGTGGCTCGTGAGACTTCCGATCGCCGGGCCCGGGCGGCGAGAGGCGACCACGATGCGCGAGCGCACGCAGATTTCTGATCCCGATCCGATGATCGGGCGAACAATCCTCGAGTTCCGCGTCGAGGAGAAGCTCGCCGAGGGCGGCATGGGCGCGGTCTACCTGGGGCGCCACGTGCGCCTGCCGAGCGCGCTCAAGGTGATCAAGGTGCTGCTCCCCGCGTACGCGACGAACCCGGTGCTGCGCCGGCGCTTCCACCGCGAGGCGGAGGCGGCCTCGAAGCTGCGGCACGAGTGCATCCTCGGGATTGACAACTTCGGCGAGCTCCCCGACGGCCAGCTCTTCCTCATGTTCCCTTACCTCGAGGGGCGGCCGCTCGACGTCTACCTGCGCGCGCGGGGCGGGCGGCTCGCGCCGCACCGCGTGCTGCATCTCATCGTGCCGCTGTGCGACGCGCTCGATCACGCGCACGCGCTCGGCATCGTCCACCGCGATCTCAAGCCGAGCAACGTGTACGTCGTCTCGACGAACGCGAACCCCTACGCCGTGCGGCTGCTCGACTTCGGCGTGGCCAAGTTCCTCGGGGAGTCGGCTGGCCCCGGGACCCACAGCGGCGTGGCGATCGGGACGCCGTCGTACATGGCGGTCGAGCAGTACGAGCACGGCGACGAGGTCACGCCCCTTGCGGATGTCTACTCGCTGGCAGTCGTGATCTGGGAGATGGTGACGGGGCGGCTACCGTGGCAGCACGCGAACCGCACGGTGCTCTATCACCTGCAGCGGACGGTGGTCCCGAAGCGGCCACCGCCGAGCGAGATGCCGCTCGATTGGTCGCGGATCTTGCTTGCGGCGCTGAGCGTCGATCCGATCGTGCGCCCACGCTCGGTGCGCGAGCTGGCGACGACGCTCGCGTCGGCGCTGCCGGCGGAGGGCCGCATGCCGAGCGGGACCGAGATCCTCGCATCGCTGGCGCCGCACTTCGTGCGTAAGGCGGGGCCGGGCGACGAGACGGTGCGCAACGCGGCAGACTCGGACCGCATGCCGCCGCTGCTCTGGCCGGCGCGCGAGTCCGCTGGCGAGCAGGCGCAACCGGCTGGGCGCGAGGCGCCGGGTGGGCGCGAAGCGCCGGGTGGGCGCGAAGCGCCGGGTGGGCGCGAGGCGCCTGGCGAGGGCGAGGCGCCGGCTGGGTGCGAGGCGCCGGCTGGGTGCGAGGCGCCGGGTGGGCGCGAGGCGCCGGCTGGGTGCGAAGCGTCGGCTGGGTGCGAGGCGCCTGGCGAGGGCGAGGCGCCGGGTGGGCGCGAAGCATCGGCTGGGTGCGAGGCGCCGGGCGAGGGCGAGGCGCCGGCTGGGTGCGAAGCGTCGGGCGAGGGCGAGGCGCCGGCTGGGTGCGAGGCGCCGGGCGAGGGCGAGGCGCCGGCTGGGCGCGAAACGACGGCTGGATGCGAGGCGCCTGGCGAGGGCGAGGCGCCGGCTGGGCGCGAAGCGTCGGCTGGGCGCGAGGCGCCAGGCGAGGGCAAGGCGCCGGCTGGGTGCGAAGCGTCGGCTGGGCGCGAGGCGCCAGCTGGGTGCGAAGCGTTGGCTGGGCGCGAGGCGCCCGGCGAGGGCGCGGCGCCGGCTGGGTGCGCGGCGCCGGCTGGGTGCGAAGCGCCGGGCGAGGGCGCGGCGCCGGCTGAACGCGAAGCGCCTGGCGAGGCCGAGCTCCTGATTCAGTGCCTACGGCAACCACAAGGCGACGCGCCGGCTGGGCACGAAGCGCCTGACGAGGGTGAGGCGCCAGGCGAGGGCGAGGTGCTGACGCCGGCCGGGCCGCCAGCGGAGGTGCCCCTGGCCGCGTCGCGGCCGCCGGCCGGGCCGCCAGCGGAGGTGCCCTTGGCCGCGTCGCGGCCGCCGCCCGCCCCGGGCCCGGGCCGGAGCGGGGCGCGCCAGAAGCTGGCCATCGCCGCGGCCGCCGCGACAGCGGTCGCTGCAGCCGGTATCGCCGCGCGGGTGATCCGCACCACCGCGCCGGAGCCAGCGACGTCGGAGCCGGCGACGTCGGAGCCAGCAGCGGTCGCCGCCGCACGGTCCGACGTGGGGCCGACGCTCGCCGCCGCGCGGCGCGGCGCCGAGGCGGACCCGTCCGGCCTGCTGGCACCGCCCCCGGCAGTGGTCGCGCCCGCGGACGTGCCTGCGGCTCCCGGTGGTGAGGTGCCCGTGATCGTGCCGCCTGCGCGCGCCGCCGCGCCGCCGCGCCGCCTGCTCGGAGACCTCGTCGTCCACGTGAAGCCGTGGGCCATGGTCTTCGTCGACGGCTACTCGGTCGGCCAGACGCCGTACCGCGCCAGGTTGCCGTCCGGCAGCTACCGCGTGCGCCTGAAGAACGAAGACAAGGACGAGGTGGTCACGGTGATG
>DATMCI010000312.1:0-27821 GCA_035558535.1 Kofleriaceae bacterium | reverse complement strand
GCGGGTGCGGGGAGTGCGGGTTCCGGGTGGACCGCGAGTCAGCGCGGAGGGCCAGGAATGTCTCTCATGCTGATCGGTCCAGCCTTTCGCCAACCCACTTTCAGGAGCCACGTCTTCGGGCGGCAGACGGAGAGACGCGGGTAGTCGGGCGTCGGAAGGAGGAACGGCGAGTCATCGAGCTCCGACCAGCCGTCGAAGCTGGGACCACTGGAGTAATAGTCGACATCCCAGAACATGGTCTCCATGCCCTGATCGAGCCCGTGTCGACGCCAGTTCGAAAGGACATACGAGATCGTGTTGCGGGCCTGCGTCGGGGTCGTGATGAGCCGCGCGTGGTAGCGGTCCGTGAAGACCTTCCCGGTGCGCTTGGTCCCCGTGGCGAGCGAGATGACGCGATTGAGGCGTTGCGCGGCCGAGGACTGAAACGTCTGCATCCCTTCCCCCAGGGATTCGTGATCATCTGCCTCAACGATCAAGTGCAGGTGATCGCGCTCGATGCTGATGTGGATGATGCGAAAATCACTCCGATCGACGACGGTATACATCGACCGGCGGATCGCGTGGTACGAGTCCGGCCGCCGGAGCGTCGTGATAGGAGCGCTCACGCGCAACGTGACGTGGACCGGTGTCGTGCCAGAGAATCGCACACGAGGCTTGTGCGGCTCGCTCGAGCGATGCCCTTTCGGAGCTTTCGGAGGCCTCCCGGCACCCTCGCGCTTCCCACCCCAAGTCCTGAATTCGAATGACTGCTGCACATGTCGCTGGCGCGCCACTTTCGATGGATAGCCGATGTGGCGATGATGTCAATGCGCGTGGTGTTTGATTATCGATGTTCGCAATTACCCGCATTCCCGCATTCAGCCCGTGCATGGGTCCGCGAGACACCACGGCTGCTCCCCCGACATGAACCTCCCAAAGGAGCCAGCGCTCGAGCGTGCGACTTGGAAGCGCGTGGAATGCAGCGCAATCCAGGCGAACAGACGCACATCCTCATCGCTGGAGTGAGCCCATGGCTCCCTCCAGTTCCTCGCCAGCGAGCGCGCCCGGCCCGCCGAGCTCCATATCGTGCGCAAGGCCGCGCGCACGCTGCCGGACGCGAGGCTCGAGCCACATGGCCCGATCACGGCGGCGCGACCGTCAACGCCGCGTTGCCGCGTTCTTGGAGGGTCTGAGGCAGCAGAACAAACGGCGCCCTAACTGGGAGTGGAAGCGGCATCGCCAGGTATTCGCCTACGCAGCCGCACAGGTCATCTGCTTCAGCCGGCTGATCATTATGCGGATCAGCACGGTACACCGCTGGGTACGTGTCCTGGCCGCTGCGCACCAGGAGCTTCAGCGCTCCAACGCGCGGCGGCACTTCCAACTTGAATTTCGCCGAGGGTCGCGCGCGGCGGCACTTCCAACTTGAATTCGCCGAGGGTTGCGCGCGGCAGCACTTCCAACTTGAATTCGCCGAGGGTCGCGCGCAGCGCAGCGCCACAGGAGGGTTTGCATGCGTGGGCTCGTGGGGATCGACTCCCGCGGATCATCGTGATCTGTTCGACCTGTTCGACCTGTTCGACGCATGGGCCTCGAGCGCTGGCGACCGCGAGCCGACTACACGAAGCAGGAACAGGTGCTGCGGCACCGGCTGCCCCGGACCGGAAGGCTGTTCGGCTTCCTCCGCGACTGTCGGCGGGAGTTGTTCGACGACGAACTCCAGGCCGAGCTCGAGTCGATGTACCGAGACGGCAGCGCTGAGCATGAGCCAGTCCCCCCGCGCTGCTGGCGATGGCGCTCCTTCTGCAAGCACATGAAGGCGTGTCCGACGCCGAGGCGGTAGAGCTAACCGTGGTCGACCGCGCTGGCAGATGGTGCTGGACCGCCTCGGCTGCGACGAACCCGCGTTCGGCCAGGGCACGCTGGTCGCGTTCCGTGAGCGCTTGATCCGGAACGAGCTCGCCCAACAGACGAAGGCATTCGACTTCAAGAAGCTGCCGAAGACCCTGCGTGTGGCGATCGATTGAGTCCGCTCGAAGGTGCGGATCGCGTCGAGGACACCATCAACCTGCTGGACCATGCAGCTCGAAAGGTGGCGCAGCGCGCTGCCGACCTGCTGGGCTGGCCCTGGAGCGTGTCGCCACCAAACGAGGATCCCGATCCGACACGTGGTTGCGTAACAATGAACCGGCCAATTCTCAGCGGCCGCACAAATTGGCCGGTTAGCCGCCCAGAATTGGCCGGTTAACACCCGGATATGCACGCCGGCAATCGAGATGTTATCTGGTCATTGTGATGGCCGGATGAATTGGTAGTAGCACATCGACACCTTCGCCCAGATTCGCGGGCAAGCCCCGATCCAGATCCCATGGGTGGCGGACGCATGTAAATTCGCAGGGCGCCGCACCCCGAGCGGTCGACGATGTCGCCGACCGCTCGGATCTCGACGGTACCGCTCCGGCACCTCCGGCACCTCCGGCCCCTCCGGCCCCCCTTCGGTCCGAGCTTCTGTGCCGAGCACCTAAATTTAGTATTCAGTGCCCGCCGCGATCGTCCGGCCGGGTCACCCACCGCGCCGCGGCGAAGCACACCGCCATGAGCGTGTAGCCGATCACGAACGACCACGCGGGCCGGAGCACGAGGCGGGTGTCGCCCGGCGTGTAGTCGTAGGCGTGGAGCAGGCCGATGGCGCTGAGCGCGGCACTCGCGAGGCACCAGCCGGCCGCGCGCAGGAAGCGCCGATCGATCACCTCGACGGTGGCCGCGGCCAGGAACATCGCGGAGAAGATGAAGCCCTGCTCGAGCGCGAACGCGCCCTCGATCCAGGTGTCGGTGGCGAGGAACTTCCCGGTCAGCGACGGCTCGAACATCGGCCCGCCCGGCGCGCCGACGCCCGCGGCGCGCAGGCCGTTCTTCGCGAGCAGGACGCCCCACGCACCGATGCCCGGCAAGAGACCGACGATCACCGCCGGGGCGTGCTCGGGCTTCGTCGCCTGGAACGCCTGCGCCCCGATGACGATGCCGATCCACAGGACGATCGCCATGCCGGCGTCGATCGGGACGGCCCACGCGACGGCCGCGAGCGTGCCCGTCACGCACACGAGCGTCACGAACGCGCCGTTCAGGATCGAGTAGCCCGCGCGCGCGCCGAGCGCCTTCCAGCCCGGGTGGCCGATGTAGATCGTCGTCGGGAAGCACGAGCCGAACAGCGCGCCGACGAGCGTGCCGATGCCGTTGACCGCCAGGGACGGCGCCGTCGGGTAGCGATCGCCCGCGGCCTCGGCGGACTCGATGTTCTGCAGGGAGCCGAGCACGTTGAACAGGCCCATCGGCAAGATGACCGCCGCGTACGTGAGGAGATCGCCAGCGCCGAGCGCGGCGATGAGATCGCCAGCGACCGGGACCGGCAAGGTCAGGGCGGGCGGCTCGGGCGAGCCCGCGCCCGGCGCGATGCCGATCATCCACGCGAGCAGCGTGCCGAGCCCGACGGCGACGAGGCCGCCGGGGATGCCGCCCCGGAAGCGCACGCGGCCGAAGTAGGTGAGCAGCACGACGGCGAGCGTGGTGAGGCCGACGATCGGGTTCGCGAACGTGCGGAACAGGAAGCCGAGCGAGATGAAGCCGATCGCGATGCCCGCGAGCGTGGACAGGAGCGCGGCGCGCGGCGTGATCTTGCGCAGCCGCTCCGCGACGGCCGCGCCGCCCAGCTCGATCAGCCCCGAGCCGAAGCACGCGACGAGCCCCGCCTGGAACGCGACCCGCCCCGGGTCCGCCGCGCCCGCGGCCTGCGCGGCCAGCTTCGCCGGCAGCATCACGAGGAAGACGAACGCGAACACCGAGACCGTGTTGATGCCGTAGGGCAGCGCGCAGCGATCGTCGCGGCCCTCGGCGCGGCCGAGCCGGACCGCCTGGCGCGCGTAGTAGAGGTTGCCGATCAGGACGGCGACCGCCGTCCCCGGCAAGATGTGGCCGCGCACGAGCTCGGCGTCGAGCCCCAGGACGTGCCGGCAGAGCGCGTCGATGAGCAGGAGCTGGACGAGGTTGTCGAGCGCGAGGCCGAAGAATCCGTCGAGGTCGGACCGCACGAGCCACCGCATGACGCGAGATCCTAAACCCAGCGGGATCCGATAGCCTAGTTTAGGACCCAAGGCCGCCCGGCCCGCGCGCTCGCTCGCATGATGTCCCCCTCGCCCGCCGATCTCGATGCCGCCATCCACGCCCTCGTGGACGTCGGCCGCACGTTCGCGGCGCGCGGCTCGGTCCCCGCCACGAGCGGCAACTTCTCGCTGCGGCTCGATGAGCGGCGCGTGGCGATCACGCGCTCGGGCACCGACAAGGGCGCGCTCGCCCCGGCGGACATCGTGATCGCGCACCTCACAGGGCCGCCGCCGCCCGGCGCCTCGGCGGAGACGCCGCTGCACCTCGCGCTGTACCGCGATCGGCCCGCGGTGCGCGCCGTGATCCACACGCACGCCGACGCCGCCGCGGTGCTGTCGCGGGCCGGCGGCGATCTCGTGCTCACCGGCTGGGAGCTGCAGAAGGCGTTCGCCGGCGTGACGTCGCACGAGGCCGCCGTCTCGATCCCGGTGCTCCCCAACGATCAGGACACGGTCGCGCTCGCGGCCCGCGTCTCGGCGCGCCTTTTGGCCGAGCCCGCGGCGCCCGCCTACCTGCTCGCGGGCCACGGCCTCTACACCTGGGGCAGCTCGCTCGCCGAGGCTGTTCGCCACGCAGTCGCCCTGGAGCACCTCCTCGCCTGCGAGCTCGATCACCGGAGGCTCGGGGCCTTGCCATCACCGAACCGGAGCCCATGAGCCCATGAGCCAGCTCTCCATCTACTCCGATCAGGATCCCCAGGCCCCCGAGGCCGTGCACACGGAGCCCGCGCAGATCCAGGCCGCGCTCGCCGCGCACGGCGTCGACTTCACCCGCGTGGCCACGCACGCGGAGCTCGATCGCGCCGCGGACGCCGACGCGGTGCTCGCGGCCTACGCGCCGTTCATCGAGGCGGAGAAGGCCGCGCGCGGCTACCAGGTCGCCGACGTCATCCGGCTCGTGCGCGGGACGCCCAACACGGCGCCGATGCGAGCCAAGTTCCTGAGCGAGCACACGCACAGCGAGGACGAGGCGCGCCTGTTCGCCGAGGGCCGCGGCGCGTTCTACTTGCACATGAGCGGCAAGGTGCTCGTCATCGTGTGCGAGCGCGGCGATTACCTGCGGGTGCCCGCCGGGACGCGGCACTGGTTCGACATGGGCCCCGATCCCGAGTTCACCGCCGTCCGGCTGTTCACGGATCCGGCCGGCTGGGTCGCGAGCTTCACCGGCGAGGCGATCGCGGATCGCTTCCCGAGGTTTGAGTGACCGCGCGCGCGATCCTGACCGACATCGAAGGGACGACCTGCCCGATCTCGTTCGTGAAGCAGGTCTTGTTCCCGTACGCGCGCGCGCACCTGCCCGCCTACGTCGCCGCGCACGCCGCCGACGCCCTGGTGCGCCGCTGCCTCGAGGACGCGCGCGCGATCGCGGGCGATCCGGCGATGAGCGACGACGCGGTCGTCGCGGCGCTCTTGCAGTGGATCGACGAGGACAGGAAGCTCACGCCGCTCAAGACGCTGCAGGGGCTCGTCTGGGCGGCCGGGTACACGTCCGGTGCGCTCGTGTGCCCGATCTACGACGACGCGGCCGCCCAGCTCCGCGCCTGGCACGCGGCGGGCGTGCCGCTCCACGTGTACTCGTCCGGATCGATCGCTGCGCAGCGGCTCCTGTTCGGCCACACGACACACGGCGATCTGACGCCGCTCTTCATCGGCTACTACGACACGACGATCGGGCCGAAGCTCGAGGCCGGCTCGTACCGCGCCATCGCGCGCGCCGTCGCGCTTCCGCCCGAGGCCATCCTCTTCCTCTCGGATCACACCGGCGAGCTCGACGCCGCGGCCGCCGCCGGCATGCGCACGATCTGCCTCGATCGCGGCGAGGCCGCGATCCCCGCGCAGACGCCGCACCGCCGGGTCACCACGTTCGCGGCGATCGATCCGCTCGCGTAGCTCCTCCAAGCCCGAGCCGCGCCCGGCTGCTCACACCCACACAGCGCGAACGCCGGAAACTTGCCCGCGCGGCCAGCTCTCTCCAATTTGGGAGCCGATGAGCAACGTGTCATCCGTCTCCGAGCCGATGTCCTGGAGCGAGATCCGTGAGCATTTCCCGGATCAATGGATCGCGCTGGTCGCGCTCGACTGGGCCGACGAGCATGACCAGCCGTTCTACACCGCGCTGGTCGCGGGCAACGGCTCGCGCCACGAGGCGCTGGATCAAGCCAAGCCGCTGCTCGAGATCTTCGACCAGCTCGGGGTGTTCTTCACCGGCGATCCGATGCCTGCCACGCCCGCGCCGCTGCCGCCGATCGTGTACGTGAGCGAGCTCGCGGCGCAGCCCTCTTCGCGCGCCGAGGTCCACGCCGCCAACACCAGCGCTCTCCTCACGCAAGGCTGGTACGCGCGTCCTTGATCAGGGCATCGATGGCGCCCGCGTCCACCCCGACCTGAGCCATAAGCCATATCTGGGGCCGCCACGATGCGTCCACCGGGCGTGGGATAGCGATACGTCGTGGCGTATGGCAAGTAGGTCTCGAGCGGACGCAGCCGAGACTTCCAGGGATCGCCGTCGGGCAGATGATCCACGAGCACGTCGAGCCGGTGCTCGATCCCCGATTCGATACCACGGTGCAGGAGCACGGCCTTGATGAGCTTCTCGGCGGCCTGCTGGCAATGGTACGCGGCATAGCGGTTGTTCGTCGCCGCCAGGGTACGCCTCCGCGAGAAACAATGTCTAGCTCGCGCCGAAGACCTCGCGCGCCCGCACCGCGAGGCCCCACGCCACGCTCGTCAGCTCCTCGCCGCCGACGAGGCGAGACTCGCCGAACTTCGCCGCGAGGCGCGCGCGCACCGCGGGGACGAGCGAGCTGCCGCCGGTCGCGAACACGCGATCGACGTCGCCCGGCGCCACGCCGGCCTTGGCGAGCACGCCCTCGAGCACGCCGTCGATCACATCCAGATCGGGAGCGATCCACTCCTCGAAGCCCGCGCGCGCGATCGGCAGATCGAGCGCGATCTCGTCGAGCGAGACCCGATCGTCGGCGCGCGCCGACAGCCGCACCTTCGCGCCCTCGACCGCGCGGTGCAGGACGAGGCCGAGATCGTCCTCGACGACGCGCACGAGCTTGCCGAACCGCTCGGGATCGAGCGCGCCGTGCGCCACCCGATCGAGGAGGCGCAGCGTCGACTCCTCCTTGAGGAATGACAGGTAGTGCCAGCGCCGCAGGTGGCCATAGAGCCACGCGGGCACCGGCGCCTCGCCGCCGAGCTCGTCGCGGTAGCGGCTGCCGCGCCCGAGCGCGGGCGCGACGACGGCGTCGATCACGCGCGCGTCGAACGCGTCGCCGGAGACGCCGATGCCGCCGGTCGCGAGCACCTCGCCACGCCGCGGCCCGACGCGGACCAGCGTGAAGTCCGTCGTGCCGCCGCCGAAGTCGGCCACCACGAGCAGCTCGTCGTGATCGAGTCGGGCGGCGTAGCGCGCGGCCGCCCCGACGGGCTCGTACTCGAACACCACCTCCTCGAAGCCGGCCTTGGCGAGCGCGTCGCGCATCCGGCCGACGGCGCGCGCGTCGTCCTCGTCGTCCTCGGCGCCCCAGTAGCGCACGGGCCGGCCGACGACGCAGCGCGTGCCGAGCGGGACCGGCGAGGCAGCGCGCAGCTGCCGGACGTACGCGGCGACCATGTCCTCGAGCTGCCAGCGGCGGCCGAAGATGTACGTCCGCGAGAACGACGCGCTCGCGAGGTGCGACTTGATCGACTGCACGAGCCGCCCCTCCCCTTCCGTCTCGAGGTAGCGCGCGATCGCCGGCGCGCCCGCGGTCATGCCGCCCGACGGCTCGAAGTACAGCACCGTGCGCCAGTACGAGGCGCCGGCGAGCGGCACCAGCCGAACGTCACCGCTCGCGTCCGCGACCGCCACCGCAGAGTTCGTGGTCCCGAAGTCGATCCCGACGAAGTCCATGACAGCACCGTCGGCGATCCAGCGGTGCTTTACTAGCTGCCCTCGGCTCGATATCCTGTGGGAGCTGATCGGGATGCCTGGAGCACGTGAGCGACACGAGGGCGGGACGTGATCGCCTCGATCATCGCCGGCCAGGCCTACGGCCGGCGGGCGACGCTCGAGGTCTCTCACGACACGCTCACGTGGCGCGCGCACCGCGGCTCGCTGCCGGCGACCCCCGAGAACATCGTCACCACGGTCCACGACGTCCGCGACGTGCGCTGGATCGAGCAGTCGTGGAGCCTGTCGGGCGGCATCCTCGCCGTCCTGGCCTTCGTCTGGTTCTACACCGAGGGCGCACTGTGGGGCGCGATCACGCTCGTCATCGCGGCGGCGCTGCTGGTGTACCGGCGCATGCGCCCGCGGCTCTTCCTCGCGCTCGAGCTCGCCGATCGCCGGCTCGTCCTGAAGGTCGCCGTCACCTCGGCGTCTGATGCGCGCGTGCTCGTCGAGCGGATCGAGCACGCGCTCGCGACCGGCGAGCTGCCGCCCTCGCCGCCCAAGTTGCCGTAGCCGCGGCGCGCCGGGGCCGCGGGCTCACTCCGCGCGCGCCTCGCGCGCCTCGCGCGCTTGCTCCTCGTTGTACTGCGCCTTCTGGATCGCGTTATGGATCATCTGGAAGGGGCCCCGCTCCCAGCGCCAGAAGGCGACCGGGACGGACAGGCCCTGTATGAGGAGCACGCCCTTCACATCGGACTCGTCGGCCGTGGGCTGCGTGAGGAGCGCGTCGATGACATCCATCAGCTCGTCGGCGTCCACTGGCTCGTCGACCAGGAGCCGCTGGCCGTGCCGGACCGTGACGCGATCGCCGGCGATCCGGATGCGGTAGACCGCGCCGGCCTCGGTGGTCGCGAGCTGGAGCTCCATCGATTCGATCGCCTCGCGGCGCGGCTGCCGGTACTGGGCCTCGAGATCGCGGAGCAGCGCCGTGACGGCGCGCCCGAGCACCGAGGCGGGAGGTACGTAGGCGCCGCCGTACGCCTGGTGCTTGCCGAGGTCGAGCCCGATCGACAAGAAGCCGGGCTCGTCGCCCTCCGGGAACAGCTCGACGCACGACAGCTGATCGAGCCGCCGCACGAGCGCGAGCTGCTCGCCGGACAGCGCGAGGTGCCGCACCGGCCAGCCCGGCCGGGTCCACGTGACCGCGCCGGTGGCGTCGATCGCGAAGGAGCCCATGACCTGGTCGCCGAAGCAGCTGCCGTGCCCGTGCGTGAGCCGGAGCTGCCAGCCCGGATACTCGAGGATCGGGGCGAGGAACGGCAGGCACGTCTGCACCGGGCCGGCGGGCGCCTCGGCCGGCCGGTTCTCCTGATCGCCATCGGCGTCGTCGACCGCGTCCATGAGCGGGAGCCCGAGCAGCGGCACGTGGCGGTACGTCACCGGGCGCGCGGCGCGCGGCGCAGAACGCGCGTGCTCGAGCGTGTCCTCGACCGCGCGCTCGACCGCGCGCCACCCGAGGAGCGCGACGTTGGCGATCAGGAGCACGCAGGCCCACCGCAGGCCGGACACGGACGACACGGACGACGCGATCGTCATGGCGAGCGCTCCTCCTCAAGGTACTGCGCACGGTCGACCGCGCGATGGATCTGCGCGAAGGGGCTCCGCGCGTGCCTCGCGAGGGCGATCGGCAGCGACCGGCCGTGCATCAGGAGCACGCCCTCGAGATCGTGCGCAGAGGCCGGTTGACGCGCGAGCGCCACGTCGACGAGATCGACCCGCATATCGGACTCCACCTCTTCGTCGACGAGGAGCTTGCGGCCGCGCTTGACGGTGAGGCGATCGCCGGCGATCCGGACGCGGTAGACCGGACCGGGCCTCGTGGTGGCGAGCTGGAGCTCGATCGAGCCGATCGCCTCGCGGCGCGGCACCCGGTACTGGGCCGTGAGGTCGGCCAGCATCGCGGTGACCGCGCGCCCGAGGTCCGAGAGGGGCGCGATGCGCGCCGCGGTGTATGGATCGTGCTGGCCGAGATCGAGCCCGATCGACAGCCACTCGGTGGCGTAGCTCCAGTGGCGGTCCGACTGCAGCTCGACGCACGACAGCTGATCGAGCCGCCGCACGAGCGCGAGCTGCTCGCCGGACAGCGCGAGGTGCCGCACCGGCACCCCCGGCGCCGACCACGTGACCTCCCCGGTGGAGGCGATCGTGAAGTCGCCCACGATGTCCTCGCCGGTGCAGTGCGAGATGAAGTCCGTGATCCGGAGCTGCCAGTTCGGGTGCGCGAGGATCGGGGCGAGGAACGGCAGGCACGTCTGCACCGGGCCGGCAGGCGTCTCGCGCGGCGGGTTCTCCCAGTCGCCGTCGGCCGCGTCGACCGCGTCGTCGAGCGGGATCCCCATCAGCGGCACGTAGCGGTACGTCACCGGGCGCGCGGCGGACGATCCCGCGGCCACGGCCGGGGCCGGGGCCGCCGGCCACGCACGGAGCGCCGCGATCGCGACCGTGGCGATCAGCAGCGCGAAGAGGCTCCGCAGGCCGGTGACACGGGATGCGATCATGGCCCTGGATAGACAGCGCACCGGGGGATCGGTTGCGCCGACGCTGCACCGCGCGCTCCCCGAAAGGCTTCAGTGATGTCAGAGCCTTGCGGAGCTATCAGCGTCATGGAGGACGCCAGCTCGCCGCGGGCCCGCTCGCCCACGCCGCCGCGTCAGCTGCCCGGGAGCTCGAGCACGCCCGCGAAGATCGCGTCGACGTCGAGCACCGTCCCGCCGGTCAGCGTGATGCGCTCGCCGGCATTCGCCGACGTGTAGATCCAGCGTCCGTCCGGCGCGCGCCCGAAGTGCTCGATGTGGGCGCGATCCTGCGAGACCAGGACGTAATCAGTGAGCGACGGCAGCGCTTGATAGCCGTCCCACTTGAGCCCGCGATCGTACTGCTCCGTCGTAGAGGACAGAATCTCGACGACGATCGTCGGATTCACGAGCACGTCGCCGTGCTCGATCTCGAGGGCGCCGCAGACCACGGACACGTCCGGGTACACGTACCGTCGCTCGCGCGACCGGACGCGCTGATCCGAGCTGAGCACGTGACATCGACCAGCGAGCGCGTTCTCGAGGGCTACCCCGACCTTCAAGCTCAGGCGATTGTGGCGCGCGCTGCCGCCCGCCATCGCATAAACCTCGCCCTCGAAGTACTCGTGCTTCTCTTCCTGCTGGCGCTCCCACGCAAGGTATTCCTCTGGAGACATCGGCGCTACTTGACGGCGAGGCGCTTCTCGCCGCCACCGCCGGAGATGCCGGCGAAGAAGTCGTTGCCCTTGTCGTCGACGACGATGAACGCCGGGAAGTCGACGACCTCGATCTTCCACACGGCCTCCATGCCGAGCTCGCGGTACTCGAGCACCTCTACCTTCTTGATGCAGTCCTTGGCGAGCCGCGCCGCCGGACCGCCGATCGAGCCGAGGTAGAAGCCGCCGTGCTTCTTGCACGCCTCGGTCACCTGCGGCGAGCGGTTGCCCTTGGCGAGCATCACCATGCTGCCGCCGTGCGACTGGAACAAATCGACGTAGCTGTCCATGCGGCCGGCCGTCGTCGGCCCGAACGAGCCCGAGGCGTAGCCGGCGGGCGTCTTCGCCGGGCCGGCGTAGTAGACGCAGTGATCGCGCAGGTACGCCGGCACGCCCTCGCCGCGATCGATCCGCTCCTTGAGCTTGGCGTGCGCGATGTCGCGCGCGACGATCATCGGCCCGGTCAGAGACAGCCGGGTCCGGATCGGGTAGCGCGACAGGGTCGCGCGGATCTCGTTCATCGGCATCCGCAGGTCAATCGCCACGACCTCGCCGGCGAGATCGACGTCGGTCGTCTCCGGCAGGTACTTCGCCGGATCCGTCTCGAGCTGCTCGAGGAAGATGCCCTCGCGCGTGATCTTGCCGAGCGCCTGGCGATCCGCCGAGCAGCTCACGGCGATCGCGACCGGGCAGCTCGCGCCGTGGCGCGGCAGCCGGATCACGCGCGCGTCGTGGCAGAAGTACTTGCCGCCGAACTGCGCGCCGATCCCGGTCGCGCGCGCGATCTCGAGCACCTTCTGCTCCCACTCGAGATCGCGGAACGCGCGGCCGAACACGTTGCCCGACGTCGGCAGGTGATCGAGGTAGCGCGCCGACGCGAGCTTCGCGGTCTTCAGCGTGTGCTCGGCGGAGGTCCCGCCGATCACGACCGCCAGGTGGTACGGCGGGCACGCGGCCGTGCCAAGCGAGCGCAGCTTCTGATCGAGGAACGCCGCCAGGCTCTTGGGGTTGAGCAGCGCCTTCGTCTCCTGGAACAGGAGGCTCTTGTTCGCCGAGCCGCCCCCCTTGGCCATGAACAGGAAGTGGTACTCGTCGCCGTCGGTGGCGTACAGCTCGATCTGCGCCGGGAGGTTGTTACCGGTGTTCTTCTCCTCGAACATGTCGAGCGGGGCCACCTGCGAGTAGCGGAGGTTTGACTCGACGTAGGTCTGAAACACGCCGCGCGCGATCGCGATCTCGTCGCCGCCGGCGGTGAGCACGCGCTGGCCGCGCTTGCCCATCACGATCGCCGTGCCGGTGTCCTGGCACCCCGGCAGGACGCCGCCGGCCGCGATGTTCGCGTTCTTGAGCAGCTCGAGCGCGACGAACCGATCGTTGGCGGACGCCTCGGGATCGTCGAGGATCGCGCGGAGCTGCGCGAGGTGGCCGGGCCGCAGGAGGTGCGCGATGTCGCGCATCGCCGTCTTCGTGAGGAGCGTGAGCGCCTCGGACTCCACCGCGAGGAAGGTCTGGCCGCCCGCGTCGAGCGCGGACACGTGATCGCCCGTCAGCTTGCGGTACGGCGTGTCGTGGTGGTCGCCGATCTCGAGGATCTCCTGATACGCGAACGTGGACATCGCGCGCAGGATAACGCCTCACCGCCGCGCGCGCTGGCTCGCCGCGTACGCCGCGCGGCGGATCGCGTGCACGAAGCCGACCGGCACGAGGCCGGCGCCCGCGCGGAACGGATCGAAGCGCAGCGCGTCATCGTCCACGACGTCGACCGCGGCCGGCGCCGCGAGCTCGATCCGCGCGACGGGGTGCCAGTCGAGCGTCAGCGTGGGGCGCGCCTCGAGCCACCACGCCGCGCGGCCGGCCGCGACCGCCGCGCGCAGCCGGGCCTCGCGCGAGCCGGCGTCCGCCCCAGGCGCAGGCGTGTCCGCCGCGCCCGCCGCAGGCAGAGCCGGCACGAGGCGCAGCTCGACGCGGCCGTGCCCGTGCACCACGAACGGCGCGGTCGCCCAGTAGCGGCTGCGGACGAAGTCGTGCGCGTCGGTGAGGAGCGGAGCGGCGAGCAAGAGGAGCGGGCTCGACACCGTCGCGAACAGGAGGTCCTGATCGCCGAGCGTCGCGTGGTGATCGAGCGGCGGCCCCCCGCCGGGCCGGAACCTCAGCGCGATCCCGAGCACCTCGAGCCACTCGCGGCCGGTCTTCGACAGGGCCGGCGAGCACCGCGCGAGCACGCGCCCGGCGAGTTGCTCGCCGATCGACCCGAGCGGGCCGGGCACGGCCGTCGCGCGGCCGGAGAACGTGTGCCCGACCGGGTGGAACATGCGAGAGCCGCGCAGCCGGGCGATCGCGTGGATCGCCGGGGCCAACAGCCGGCCGACGATCTCGCCGAGCCGCTCGCGCAGGCCGTGCGGGGTGGGCGCTGCCGCGCGACCGGGCGATTCCGCCGCGCGGCCCGGCGGTACGGGATCGGCCCGCGGCTCCTCGAAGTCGGGCGCATGGGTGTCCATGCGCTGCCCGGGTGCAAGCCCTCTGCCGTCGGCCGCCGCTGTCGCGGCCACCGCCAGACGCCGCCGCTCTCGCCGACCACCGCCAGACGCCGCCGCTGTCGCCGACCACCGCCAGACGCCGCCGCTATCGCGGCGGCTGAGCCGCGCTACAGCGGGCCGAGCTTGTCCAGATCCGCCTTCGTCGCGGTCCGCAGCCAGACGAGGTATTCGGCGATCGCGTCGCGATCCGCGTACGTGAGGTCCGTATCGAACCGCGGCATCTCGCTCTTGTCCTTGCCCATGTGGACCGGGAGCTTCGGGTTGGCGATGAAGCTGATGTAGAACTCGCGGCTGTGCAGGCCGAACAGGTTCGGCCCCGCCGGCTCGGCCACGCCCTCCTCGACGCTGTGGCAGTCGGTGCACTTCTCGAACACCTTCTGGCCGCGCGCAGCCCGCGCCGCGTCCACCGGCTCGCCGGACTGGCTGACCAGGAACTCGACGAGGTCGTCGACCTGGTCGGGCTTGATCTCGAACGTCGTGATCGGCTTCATCGCGAGCTTCGTCTCGCGGCGATCGTCCTCGAGCACGAGCTTCGTCCGGCCCCAGAACCGCTCGGCGCTCGGCTCCTTGAGGAACGACATCAGCCACTCGCGGTTGCCGTGGCCGGGCCCGATGATCGGCCCGATGCGGTCCTTCTTCCGGTCCTCGTCACTCGCGTCGTGGCAGCCGGCGCACATCTTCGCGAACAGCATCCGGCCGCGCCCCTGCGGCGCGTTCGACCAGATCTCGGCGCCGCCGGTGACGGGCACGCCGTAGTCGCGGGCGATCGCGCGCGCGCGCTCCGCGAGCCGATCGGCCTCGGCGCGGCGCTTGACGTACTCGGCGTCGCCGGCGTCGCGCGAGAACGACTTCACCGTGAGCGCGGCGAGCACCGCGAGCACGCCGGCGAGGATCCCGAGCCACAGCCGGCGGTGCTGGACCGTGCGCTCCCACCGGCTGTCGACGAGCGGCATCGCCACGAGGTAGCCACCGACGAGCGCGGGCGCCACCATCGCCACGATCTGCTCGCCGCTCCCCGCGAGCTCGCGCAGCTCGAACAGCCAGCGGAAGTACCACAGCGGCCGCGCGTCGTACGCCATCGACGGATCCGCCGGCGCGGCGAGGCCGGTGCCGCCCTGCGTGACCACGAACGAGAGCAGGACGGCGAGCACGATCGCCATCGCGCTGACGTCGAGCACGCGCTGGTTCGGCATCCGCGGCACCGCGGGCGTCTTGGACTTGGGGCGCATCGGCGTCAGGCCGTGGCGGCGCGCGATCACGATGTGCCCGATCAGGACGCCGGTGACCGCCACCGGCATGAGCACGACGTGCAGCATGTAGAAGCGCGTCAGCGTCAGGTTGCCGTAGTCGTTGCCGCCGAGCGAGAGCTGCTTGATCGGATCGCCGAGCCCGGGCGTGCCCGCGGCGATGCCGACCTCGACGCGGTTCGCCCAGTAGCCCGCCTGATCCCAGGGCAGGACGTAGCCGGTGACGGCCCACGCGAGCAGGAGCAGGAGCAGGAGGATGCCGAGCCACCACACGAGCTCGCGCGGTTTCTTGTAGGCGCCCGCGATGGCCGTCTGCACGAGGTGCACGCCCGAGACGATCACGATCGCGCCGGGCGCGTGGTGGTGCAGCCCGCGCACGAGCCAGCCCCACGTCGCCTGATCCTGGATGTACGCGACCGAGCCCCACGCGTCCGTGGACGACGGGCTGTAGAACGCGGCGAGCGCGAGCCCCGTCAGCGCCTCGAGGGTGAGCAGGAACACGAGCACGGTGCCGAACACGTAGGCGACCGACGCGCCGCCCTTGACCATCTCCGGCTGGATCTCGCGGATCGCGCCGCGCTCACGGAGGTACTCGAAGAGGCGGTTCATGCCGGCTCCTTCTGCGAGTTGCCGAGCTTGTAGCGGACCCACGTGAGGGCCAGCCGCCCGTTCGAGCCGAGCTTGATCGGCAGATCGTCGAGCCCACGCTCCGACGGGCCCGAGAGCTTCGCGCCGGTGAGCGCGAACCGGCTGTCGTGGCACGGGCAGAGGTAGTTCTTCTGCGCGGAGTCGTAGCCCACCGCGCAGCCGAGGTGCGGGCAGATCGCCGAGCGCGCGTCGATGTCGGCCGGGTTTGGTCCGGTGCGCCGCACGAACGCCGCGCCGATGAGGACGTTGCGCGCCGCGGACCAGCCGTCCTTGAGGACCGGCGCGACGATCTCGATCTTGCGCGGGGGCGCGCCCTCGATGAATCGATCCGCAGGGCCGAGATCGAACGGCTCGCGCGGCGAGGTCACCGTCGTCTTCCCGAGGGGATCGGAGAGCACGCGCAGGACTGGCACCGCAGCGACCAGTCCGACGCCACCGCCGATCGCGCAGGTTGTGATCGTCAAGAACTGCCGGCGATCAGGTTCTTTCGCCATGCGCCGACGGTATCACCTGCAGGCGCGCGCTGCGCGGATGGGCGGGCGGTGGCGCGCAGTGGCGCGCGGCGCCAGGGTACGGATGCTCAGCCCATCGTGCGCTCTTCGCGCTCCTGGTCCTCCTTGCACTTGATGCAAAGGGACGTCTCCGGCCGCGCCTCCAGGCGCTTTTTGCCGATCGGCTCGTCGCAGACCTCGCAGATGCCGAACGTGCCGTCGTCGATCTTCTTCAGCGCGAGGTCCAGCTTCGACAGGAGGCTCTTCTCGCGGCCGCGCAGGCGAAACTCGAACGACTGGATGTACTCGCTCGAGGCGAGATCCATCTCGTCAGGGAGATCGTTCGCGTCGAGAACCATCCCCTCGGACAGCATCTGCCGGGCGCGCTCGACGACCACCTTCCGCTTCTCTTCGAGCATCTCCTGAAACCGCTTCAGCTCCTTCTTGTTGAGTGCTTTCGAGTGCGAAGCGCTGGTCGTGGACATCGGTTGAATCTCCCAGGCAAGGGGCCCGAGCTTTGGGGCGCGGTAGGATAGTGGCGAGCGGGCCCGGTGACAAGACGTTCGATGGCTTACCTCTTACACATGCCGATGTCTTGACACGCTGTAGGCGACCCTCGAAACTAGCTCGCGATGGCCGGCTCGGATAAGCGTAAGCAGTCCCTGTACTTTCCCGAAGACATGCTGAAGGAAATCCAAGATGAAGCGACCCGGCAGGACCGGTCCCTCTCGTGGATCGTCCAGAAGGCGTGGAAGATCGCGCGGAAAGAAATCATGAAGTACCCCTCCGTGAACGAGTTCCCCGGAGAAGAAGACGAGAAGGAGATCGCGTAGCGATTCCAGCCTGCTCCCGTCGGAGCAGGTGCTTGAGTCGGGGACGCGATGCGGGTTGCGTGGGGATACGCCATCGCGCCGAGCGACGGCAGTCCCCTCTTTTACGAGTCGTGGGGTGATCGGGGTGCGCCGACGCCGATGCTCCTATGCGACGGCATCGGATGCGACGGGTACGTCTGGCGCTACCTACGAGAGGACCTCGGCGCACGCTTCTGCCTGCACCCGCATTACCGCGGGCACGGGCGCACCGCACCGCCGCGCGATCCGCGGCGCGTGACGATCGAGGATCTCGCCGACGACGTCGCGTGCGTGCTCGACGACGCGCTCGTGGACCGCGCGGTGCTCGTCGGGCACTCGATGGGTGTTCAGGTAGCGCTCGAGACGTACCGGCGGCACCCGAGCCGCGTGGCCGGACTGGTCCTGGTCTGTGGCGCGCCCTCGCACCCGCTGCGCACGTTCCGCGGCTCGGCGGCGCTGGACGATCTCCTGCCCACGCTCCAGCGGTGGATCCACCGCGTCCCCGGGGTCATCAATCGGGTCACGCGCCTCGTGCTGCCGACGCGGCTCGCGTACGAGGTCGCCAGCCGGCTCGAGATCCGGCGCGAGCTCATCGAGCCCGCGGACTTCATGCCGTACCTCGAGGGGATGGCCCGCATCGACGCGCGCCTGTTCGTGGCGATGCTGTCGGCGGCGGGCCAGCACAGCGCCGACGACCTGCTCCCCGCCATCCGGGTGCCGAGCCTCGTCATCGCGGGCAGCCGCGACGGCTTCACGCCTCCCGAGCGCAGCCGCGAGATGGCGGCCGCGATCCCAGGCGCAGAGCTGCTCGAGATCCCGAACGCGTCGCACACGGCCCCGATCGAGCGGCCGCGCCTGGTGGACGAGACCATCCGCGACTTCGTGACGCGAAGAATTGACGCCACAGTCAGTGGCGCCGTGATAGATCCGGACCCGCATCACTGAGAGGCTCGCGTGGGTGGGACGGGGGATCAGGGCTCGGAGCGAGCCTGAGTGAGACCCTCATGTCTCTGCATTGGGGTCACTTGAACCTCGTCGGGATTTTTGGGAGAGGGCCCCTAATCTTCGTGTAGGTTTACGTGCGTTTTTAGTTTGGTTTCACGAGAAAATTCATCGCTTTTCGGTACTCGATCAGGCAAGGTCGCGGCTCATCGCAGCGCGACATCGTTCGGGGAAAACAGGTCTTCGCTGCGAGACCAGGAACAAAATCCCATGGAAACCGACAAGTCAATGACACGCCCTGTCCTCCGACGGCCGGACGACGACAACGATGGTCTGGTTGCCCTCCCGCCGGTGCCGCTGGTCCGCCAGCGACTGAGGTCCTCCGTCAAGGAGTTCGCGACGTCGCAGCCGGGTCGCCGTGCAGCCGCGCTGGCTGCGGTGTGGATCGCGGCGACGGGCTGCGAGGCGGATCTCAATCACTATGACCCCGAAGAAGCGCTGCGCACGTACCGGCTGATCGAGTCGGAGCTCCGCGCGGAGCTCCGCATCAGCCTCGGCCGCGCGATCACCAATGAGCCGCACGCGGCGACGCGCAACACGATGATCAGCATGCTCGAGCACCTCGAGGAGCTCGAGGCCGCGGCCGTCGCGCCTCGTCCGGCGCGCCGCCGGCGCCGTCGCTAGAAGGCCCCCCACAACTAGCCCCGCGCCGCGACGCTGACTGCAGCGACCGCGACAGGGAACGAGGCGAAGCCCGGCGCGAGCCGGGCTTCGATCGTTTCGGCGCCCGCGCGGGCGGCGCCGACGGCGCGCGCGCGTCTTGTCCGGCCGAAAACCGGACGCTTGTCCAGCCGGCGGACAGATCGACACGCAAGCGCGCGAGAGCACGTCGCGGATCGGGCGGCACTGGCCTTGCTGTCGCTCGGTGCGATGTCAGCCGCAGATCGACCAACCGCAGTGCCTGCACAGCCGGCAACCGCTCTGGACCACGAGCACGGAGCCGCACTCGGGACAGCTCGGCGCCGCGGGCGTCGCGGCGAGCCGGGCGCCGGTGACGAGGACCTGGCCCTGGCGGCTCGTGTCCCGGTACACGGTGATGCCCTTGCAGCCGAGATCGTACGCGAGCTGGTAGGCGGCCTTCACGTCCGCCGGCGTGGCGGTCCGGGGGAGATTGATCGTCTTGCTGACGGCGGCGTGGCAGTGCCGCTGGAAGGCGGCCTGCATCCGCACGTGCGTCGCGACGTCGATCTCGTGCGCCGTCGGGAACCGGCGCTGCACGTCGGCGGGGACGTCGGCGCGGCCGCGGACGCCGCCGTGCTCGGCGATCGCGGCGAACAGCGCGGCAGATCCGAAGCCGCGCTGGGCGGCGAGCGCCTGGAAGGCGGGGTTGACCTCGGTCAGCTCGGCGCCGTCGAGCACGTTGCGCCGGTAGGCGAGCGCGTAGAGCGGCTCGATGCCGCTGGCGCAGCCTGCAATGATGCTGATCGTCCCGGTGGGGGCGATCGTCGTCGTGGTCGCGTTGCGGAGCCGCTCGCCCGACCAGCGCGATCCGGCCCAGGCCGGGAACGGGCCGCGGCGCGCGGCCAGCTCGCGCGAGGCGGCCAGCGACTCGTCCTCGAGGAACGCGGCGACCTTGCCGGCGAGCGCGAGCGCCTCGCCGGAGTCGTACGGGATCTCGAGCGCGGCGAGCGCGTCGGCCCAGCCCATGATGCCCAGGCCGATCTTGCGCGTGGCCTTGGTGGCGCGCTCGATCTCGGGGAGCGGGTAGCGGTTGGCGTCGATGACGTCGTCGAGGAATCGGACAGCGCCGTGGATCGTGGCGCGCAGCCGGTCCCAGTCGAGGTCGGCGCCAGCGACGAGCTTGCCGACGTCGATGCTGCCGAGCGTGCACGACTCGAACGGGAGCAGCGGCTGCTCACCGCACGGGTTGGTCGCCTCGATCGCGCCGAGCTGGGGCGTGGGCTGCGCGTCGTTGACGCGATCGATGAACACCATCCCCGGATCGCCGATCGTCCAGGCGGCGTTGGCGATCGCGTCGAAGACGCGGCGCGCGTCGAGCTGGCCGTGGACGGCGCCGGTGCGCGGGTTGACGAGGTCGTACGTGGTGCCCGCGGCGACAGCGGCCATGAACGCGTCGGTGACCGCGACCGAGAGGTTGAAGTTGCGCATCCGCGCCGGATCGAGCTTGATCGCGATGAACTCGAGGATGTCGGGGTGGTCGACGCGGAGCATGCCCATGTTGGCGCCGCGCCGCGTGCCGCCCTGCTTGATCGCCTCGGTCGCCACGTCGAACACCTGCATCAGCGACACGGGGCCCGAGGCGGTCCCGCCGGTGGACGCGACGAGATCGCCCGCCGGGCGCAGGCGCGAGAACGAGAAGCCGGTGCCGCCGCCCGTCTTCTGGATCTCGGCCGCCCAGCGCACGGCCTCGAACACGCCGGTCGTGGAGTCCTCGACGGGGACGACGAAGCACGCGGCGAGCTGGCCGAGCGGGCGCCCGGCGTTCATGAGCGTCGGCGAGTTCGGCAGGAACTCGAGCGACGCCATCATGCGCTCGAACGTGTCGCGCGCCACGGCGATCTCGGCGGCGGAGTAGCCGAGGCGGGCCTCGACGGCGCTGACGTGGTGGGCGACGCGCCGGAACAGCTCGTCGACGGTCTCGACGACCACGCCGCCCTCGCGCACGAGGTAGCGGGCGCGCAGGACCGCGAGGGCGTTGTCGGTGAGCGTCGCCGCCACGCCCGCACCGTACGCTCGGCGGCGCAGGCACGCAACCGCCCGCGCGGCGGGCGCGCGGGGCTCGCCCTCGCCGTGATCGCAACCTCGCTCGCCCTCGCGGCGCGCGCGGGCGCGGCCGGCGGCGGCGATGACGCGGCGGAAGACGCGGAGGAGGCGCCGCTCGAGGAGATGGATGCACCCGACGCGCTCGGCGACGAACTCGGCGATGACCTCGGCGGGGACGCGCGCGCAGAGGAAGATGCGCGCGCGGAGGAAGACACGCGCGCGGAGGAAGACACGCGCGCGAGCACGGACGGCGAGATCGGCGGGCCCGAGCCAGAAGACGGCGAGGCGGCGGCATCGATCGACGCGCCGTGGCCCACGCCGCTCGGGCTCGCGAGCGACACCAGCCTGGCCGGCGCGCTCGAGCCTCTCGACGAGGAGCCGCGCCCTCCCCGCCCCCCGCGCTGGGGCCAGCTCGATGTCACGGTCGCGTGGCGCCGCGTCTACGACGCCACGGACCAGGGCTCTTCACGGCGAGACGAGCTGTGGCTCCTCGCGATCTGGAGGCGATGATGCGAATCGAGAAGCTCGACAGGTCTGAAATGCTCAATGTGCGCCGCGCGCCCGCGTGGCTCGCATGGCTCGTCACCGCGGCGGGGCTGCTCACAGCCTGCCCGCCCGCGGCCGAAGCGGCGCCGCGCGCGCGGTCCAGCGGCGACGACAGCGCCAGCTCCGCCCGCGCTCGCGACCGCGACCGCGACCGTGGCGCCGACGCCGACGCCGACGCCGCTGACCGCGACGCCGAGGCTCGCGATGCCGACGACGGCGATCCCGACACCGGCGCCGATCCCCCGCCGCCCGCGGCTGCACGGCCGGTCACCGGCCCGCCGGTCGGCGAGGTGCTCGTGCAGGCCTATCGCACCGCGGGGCTCGATCGCAGCCGGGCCCGTGGCCTCGCCCGACGCGCGCGCCTCGCCGGCCTGCTCCCCTCCGTGACGGTGCGAGCCGGCCGCAATACGCGCTGGCAGGACGCCGAGCCGGACGTCGATCGCGGCATGGCCGTCGAGGCGCGCGCGTCCTGGCGGCTCGATCGGCTGCTGTTCGACGGCCGCGAGCTGCAGATCGCCTCGGCCGAGGCAGCGCGGCGCCGCGAGCGGCGGCAGCTCGCGAGCCGCGTGATCCGCGCGTACTACCACTGGCAGCGGACGGCCGCGGCCGCCGCCGGGCAGCCGCGCTCGGCCTCGCGCGCCGAGGAGGCCGCTGCGGAGCTCGACGCGCTCACCGACGGCTGGTTCACCCGCCAGCTCGGCCGCCGCCGCCGGGATCCGCCCGCGAAGACGCGCTGACGCCTGCACGCGGCACGGAGTCGGAGGTCGGCCCTCGGAATCCTCCGAATCAAGATCACAACAATATCCATCCCAATGCCCATACGAATATGAGCTGGCAGTCGAGCGGCGAGATCGAGTTTGGCACCAGCCTCCTGGATCACGTCTGCACACAGTCGGTGATAGGATGCACGCGTGAGGCGGGATCGAGACGGGGATCAACCGGGGAGAGGCTCAAGAACAACAGGCCGACCTATCGGGACGGCTTCGGTGCACGGCGGAGGGGTGCCGATCACACCAGGGAAACAAACTCTCACGCAGCACCTCGCGCCAGGTCGTGGTGGGTTGCCGGCGAAGATCACTGAGCTGCACGGCAAGGCCGCCGAGCAGAAGCTCTTCGAGCTTGGCGGCAGGCTCGTCACCGATCCGGACTACTCCGACCAGCACAAGGCGATCGTCGGGTCGCAGGTCCAGTACACCGTGCTCGGCGTACGGACGCGCACCACCACCCTCGGAGTGCATCAGTGGAGGCATGACGGTCCCGACGGTTTCCACATGGAGTCGATCACCGGGGTCAGCCGACCGGATCCGCTTCCTGCCGTCAGCCCCGATGGAACGTTCATCAACGCGCATAACGTTGGCTCGACGACGATTCCGCTGCCCAAGGCGGGGCTCTACAAGACACGCGCGTGGGTACGCGCGGGCGTGGACAACGGAGGCGTGTTCGAAGGCTACGAGCTCCACATCGATCACGAGATCAACGTCGCGCACCTGTACCCGGCGACGCACGAGGCATGGCAGAAGCTCGGCCATGAGACCGAGAGCTTCGAGAAGCTCCACGACACGATGGCCGTCCAGACCGCATTGCTGCGGCCGGGTGCTCCGGATCAGCAGAGCAAGGGTCACGAGCACAAGATCCGGACCACTGCTCCCAACCCGTCGCCGGCCGGCGCGTCGACGATCCCGTTTGCAGCCGAGGATGCGCGCGCGGACAAGTCCAAGCCGCTCACCTATCACTGGTATGTCTCGCCGCAGACCAAGGGCACGCCACCGGCGACGCTCGGCGGCAAGTCGATGGTCACGGTCGGCGGTCGCACCGGCTACGACTTCGGAACGTCCATGAGCATTCAGATGCCAGCCGAGCACGCGGGCTTCTGGGTCGTCTGGTACCAGGCCACGGATGCGAAGGGCGCCACCGTCGGCGAGGCGAGCTATCTCCAGGCGATCCTCGGCCAGAGCGACCTGAAGGCCCTCGCGAAGCACGACAAGTACATGGATAGGCTCGATGAGCTCGGCGGGAAGATCGAGGGCGAGAAGGTCCCGATCAAGGGCGTGCACGTGCCCCGCACCACGGGCGCCGCGACGCAGATGCGGCTCTTCATCGGCAAGCAGAAGGGAGCGCCCGGGACGTTCATCCTCATCGACGCGACGCCGGGACTCGACCCGAAGTCGAACCGCCTCGAATACACGGGGTCAACAGGCGACGGCGCGATCCGCGCGTTCATCGCCGAGAACAAGTACCCCAAGGGCCGCTTCCGGCTCGAGGCCGCGGGCAACTCGCTCGGGATCGATGTCCACATGCACGAGCAGGAGACCACTGGCCAGAACACGTTCGACCGCCTCTCGTCGAACCTCAGCGCCGGTGGCATGGCGGCCCTCGGGCTCGGGATCCTCGCCGCGCCGATCACGCGCGGAAGGTCGCTCCAGGTCGGTATCGTGCTGTCAGGCGCGCTGACCGCAACGGGAGCTGCAGTCAGCCTCTACGAGCGCCTGCAGAACGCGGAGGTCTCCAAGACCGGTGTCGCGCTCGACATCATCGCGATCGCGAGCAGCCTCATCAGCGGAGGTGGTGCCGTGCGCGCGCTGCGAGCCGGGCCCGCCGTGCTGGTCGCGAATCGCGCGACGAAGTTCCTGCTATGGACGAGCTTCATCGCCGACGGAGTCAGCGGACTACTGATCGGCGCCGAAGGCGTTCAACAGATCGGCGAGATCCTCGACGACGAGAAGCTGAAGCCGGAGCAGAAGCGCGCCGCGGTCGTCCGGATCATCACGAATCTCGTCATGACGGGCGCGCTGCTCGCCGTGTCCGCCAGCCAGATGAAGGATCTACGCGGCAAGGTGGAGACCGGGCTCGGCAAGGCGCTCGCCGGGCAGCTCAAGGACGACATCGCGCTGTCGCTGTCGATGCTGGACGACGCGACGCTCAAGACGCTCAAGGCCGCCGAAGCCGCCGACCTCGGCAAGCTCGCCAGCGCGCTGCGCGCGGAACCGGCGCTCATGAGCTCGCTGAAGACCGAGTCCCGGCTCGCGCGGGCGCTGCCGCTGATGAAGTCCGGTACGCCGGACGAGCTGCGGTTCGCGATCATGCGCGTCAAGGCGATGGACGCTGGTGTGAGCCTCGCGAACAGCGAGCGCCTCACTGTCCACCTCAGGAATGCGAAGGTGCCATCGACGCGAGCGGCTGCGATTGCCGGCGATGTCCTCGAGCAGCTGGGCAAGGGCACGTTCCTCGACGATCTGGACGAGCTCGCCAAGCACGCGCGGTCCGGCAGGGTGAAGAGCTTCGACGGCTGGCTCGCCGATCTGACGACAGGTTCCAGAGGGAAGGTGACGAGAGCGCGTCCATGGGCGGCGGAGGCGCGCTCGATCGCGAGCACCGGCAAGGTCGACATGGAGCAGCCCTGGGGCATCGACTTCGCTGCGTGGAAGCGCCGACTCACGGGGCAGGGCATCAAGGGTGATCTCGATTCGATCCTCCAGCGCGCCAAGGGTGGCGACGCGGAAGCCCTCGCCGCGCGAGGAGAGCTGCGCGCGGCCGAGCGGGCGCGGGCGCGCGGGCACGATGTCGAAATGCTCGAGCGTCCCTTGGGTAAAGATGCTCAGGGCATGAAGTCGCCGGATGCCAAGCTCACGCGTGGTGGTGAGGAGCTCCGGATGGAGGTAAAGACGGCGACGGCTCCGCCCGATTCAAACACCTGGAGCAACCACGCGAAGAAGGCGAACGATCAGGTCAAGAGCGCCAACAAGCCCGGCGAGATCACGTTCGACTGGACCCAGGTCGATGTCAGGGCACCCGGCAGCAACTTCCCGGACCAGGCATCGATCGAGAGCTTCATGAATGGCAAGATGACAAAGGATCACATGAGATCGATCCGTTACTTCGAGATCGTCTGGACGGATGTCGATGGCAAGATCGTAGTGACCTCACGAAGCCGCGCCGCGGATGGAACGCTCGGCCCGGTCACGTCGGTGAAGCGATGAGCAGGAGCTACGGGTACTCCTCGCAGGTCGGCGAGTGGATGGGCGCGGCCCTGCTCGCGGAGTCCGAGCGCGCGCCGGTGCCAGGGGTTCGAAGCGTACTGCAGCGATTGCGCGCGGCACTCGAAGCGTCACACCGTCCCTCCGAGCTGCGAATCAGCTGGGGCGAGTACAGCGCGGAGGAGGAGGAGCTCGCGTTTCACGAGCTCGAGGTCTACCCGGTCGCGAGCTGGGATGAGATCCTCGCGCAGATCGAGCGCCTTCGATCGACCACGTCGCATCAGTTCGCCATCTCGGACTTGTTCCTCGATCTCACGACGCGCGTGATCGAACCCACCGGCGACGTGTGGCTTCCAGGATCGGCAGATCTCCAACTCTCGATCGAGCCGCCCGAGCTCCATCCAACGACCATCGGGGTGGCCTATAGGACCTATATTGACGCGTGGCTGTCGACGACGTACGACAGCAGCCATCAACCTCGGAGCAATCACGAGATCGCACGCGCGAATCAACCCGTGCTCGAAAGCGTATTGCGCTCGCTTCGCGATCTGACGGGCACCACGTTCCAGGTCGGACAGTCTCACCACTATTCGTTCGCGATCACAGAGCATGGGTTCTGCGATGTCGACGGCCTGCCGTAGAGGTGAAGACAGCGACGGCTCCGCCCAGTGTGAATACCTGGAGTAATCAGGCAACCAAGACGAATCATCAGATCAAGAGCGCCAACAAGCTCCGGCGAGATCACGTTCGACTGGACCCAGGTCGATATCAGGGCACCCGGCAGCAGCCACGCGGACGCGGCTGTGCCTCGTCGCCGGCACGCCCGACGAGCCCTGCGTAACGGGGCGCTCGAACGGCTTCTTTCAAGGAATCTCGTCGGCCCCGATGGTGGCCGGCGCGATCCGCTTCTGGCCATCGATGTCGCGCTCCGCGACGCCGTTCAGGGCAGAGCTCGGATCGGCGGCATGGCGCGCCGGAGACTCGGGCCGGAGGTGCAGATCGCCCGCCGCGACGTTCATGAACAGCGGGTCCCGGCTCGAGTTCTCTATCCCCGACGGCAGCGTGCCGGGACGGATGATCGAGTACGAGTGCGTGCATGACCCGCCGACCTGCACCGGGTTCGCTGGCGAGCCGTTCTCGCTCACGATGTTGTTACGCGCCGTGAACGTGCCCGCGGCACAGTGGACGCCTGCCCCGAAGCTAGCCATGGCCCGATTCGAGCTGAAGCTGTTGAACTCGAGACGACTGGCGCCAGCCTGTCCAGCACCGATTGAGATCCCCCGACGAGCGCGGTGTCGCTGCCATTCTTGAAGAAGACATTGCCGACGATCGCGAACGCGCCGTTCATGGAGAAGACACCCCCGCCAGCGTTGCCCGAGATCGTGCTCCGCGAAATGGAGAGCGTGCCACCAATGGCAGAGAGGCCGCCGGCCTGGTTGTCGCTCAGCGTGACGCGGGTGAGCGAGATCAAGGTGGCGGTCCCCGAATTCGCCGCAATTCCGAACCCGCTCGTCGCGCCAACCGCGCCGCTGATCACGAGGTCGTAGATCGATACCTGGCTCGTCCCTTCCACCCGCAGCAGGGGCCCGGAGCTCATGCTGGTGAGCACGGCACTCGGCTCGGCGTGGAAGATCACGTCCTGGTTGGTGATCGTGACCTGCTCGTTCAGGATGCCCGAGAGCTTCACGTAGACCCGGGCGGGCGCCCGCTACGCGGACGGCTGCTGTTGCTGCTTCTTCTTCGCCTCGGCCTGCGCGCGCGCCTTCTGGATGTCCGACATCATGCCGAGCACGAGCCGCGGATCGGTGAACACGTTGAGCTTGGGCGCGAGCGCCTTGGCGTAGCGATCGAAGTAGAGCAGCTGCTTCGTGATGAGGATGAACTCGTTCGGCATGCGCATCCGGTGGCGCGTCGCCGTGCGCTGGATCCCGGGCAGGAACTCGGCGTAGTTCACCTCGCCGAACGACAGCGTGAGGAGCGGGCTGTACGTTTCGCCGAGGTCCTTCACGAAGCCCTCCATGTCGAGGTCGGGCGGCGCGCCCGCCATCTCGACGATGATCTCGGCGAGCCGCTTGTAGTTGCCCGAGGCGAACGCGATCATGTAGTCGGTGACGAGGTAGCGCTCGCGGTCGTCGAACCGGCCGACGATGCCGAAGTCGAGGAAGCCGATCGTCTCGTCGTCGAGCAGCATCAGGTTGCCGGCGTGCACGTCGCCGTGGAAGAAGCCGTAGAACACGACGCACTGGAACCAGGCGCGAAGGCCATCGACGAGCTTGGTCTCACCGTCGATCCCGCGCGCCCGGATCTCCTCGAACCTGTCGACGCGGAGGCCGCTGAAGCGCTCCATCACGAGCACCTTGCGCGTGGTGTACTCGTGGTGCGGCACGGGCGCGTGGATGTGCTTGTGCCCGAGCTCGCGCATGATGTCGTTGAAGCGGTCGAGGTTTTCGGCCTCCTTCCGGAAGTCGAGCTCCTCGGTGAGCGTCTTCGTGAAGT
>DATMCI010000311.1:0-11968 GCA_035558535.1 Kofleriaceae bacterium | reverse complement strand
CGCGCCGGCGACGGTCGCGGTGACGAGGCAGTTGGCGTGCGCGGCGGTGGCGGGGCTGCCGTGGATGGGGCTGGGCCGGGCGCGCGGCGCGGCGCCGGGCTTGAGCGCCACGGGCCAGGGGCCGCCCTCGGGCCCGTTCGCGTCCGCGGGATCGAGCGGATCGAGCCGGAGCGACGCGATGCCGAGCGCGAACCGATCGCGGAGCGAGACGGCGAGCACCTCGAGCGAGCTGTCGCCGGTCCACGGCGACCAGATCCAGTGCAGGGTCGGCACGCGGCGCTTGCCCCACAGGTGCGCGGCGCGCGCGCGGCCGCGCAGCTCGAAGGTCTGGCCGTCGAGCGTGACCTGGCCGGTGACGTCGGCGTCCTGCGCGATCGGCGCGGCGTGCGTCGGCGCGGGGAGCCACGAGGGGAGCTCGGCGTGCTCGTGGCGCCCGCCGCTCCACGCGACGTCCCACGCGAGACCCTCGACGGAGCCGGCGGCGGCGGAGCGCGTCATCCAGCTGTCCTCGATCCGGATCAGCTCCTCGCCCTCGCCGATCTTGGCCTGATCGAGCGGCGCGTAGCGCTTGGCGGCGCGCGCGGGCCGCTCGGCGTCGGCGTCGAACCACGCGCCCCAGATGGTGGCGCGGCCCTCGCCCTGGCGGGGCACGAGGATGGTCTGCCGCACCCACAGCGAGCGGCGGCGGCTGGCGTCGAGCAGCACGGCGAACCAGGCCTCGAACCATGGCCGCTGGCCGCGCCACATCGGCCGGTCTGGCTCGTGCCCCATGCCCTTCCACATACCACGCGCCAAGGGCTGGAAATGGCGCGTGAACACCCCCCGTGCGCTCCCGGGCCGTGGAAGATGTCAACCAGCGGGGCACGCCGCGGCTCTTACCGGTCAGCGTGCAGGCCCGAGGTCACATGTCCCTCACCACCGGAGCTCGCGTAGACGTGGCGACCAGAGCGGATGCCAGGAGCCGCCTCCTCGCCGAGCTTGCCGCCGCCCCAGCGCGCAAGGGGTACGGCATCGCGTACGATCTGCTCGGGAACCGGGCGGAGGCGGAGGAGGCGGTGCAGGACGCGCTCGCGCGGGCCTGCGAATCGATCGGCGATCTGCGGGACCCGGCGGCGGCGCCCGCGTGGTTCCTGCGGATCGTCACCACGCAGTGCCTGCGCAACCTGCGCCGCCGCCGCCTCAAGCGGAAGCTCCTGGGGTGGTGGCCGGGCGGCAGCCCCGACGCCGACGCGGCGCCGACGCAGGCGCCGGAGTCGGGCGCCGACGACATCGCCGAGCGCATGCACGCCCAGGGCGGCCCGGCGCCGCGCGAGGCCCTCGAGGGCCAGCAGGCGCTGGGCGCGCTGCTCGATCGGCTCGAGGATCTCTCGCCGCAGCAGCGGACGGCGCTCGTCCTGCGCTACGGCCATGACCTGCCGGTGGGCGAGGTCGCGGAGATGCTCGGCGTCGAGCTCGCGACCGCAAAGACGCATCTCGTGCGCGGCCTCGCGAGGCTGCGCGATCTGATGGAGGAGCACAAATGACGTCGCAATGTGATGCTGTCGCCGAGCGGCTCGCGCTCGGCGAGTCTCTGGAGCCGCTCGCCGCGCACATCGCGAGCTGCGCCGGCTGCACGCGGCTCGCCGCGGTGCCCGGGCAGCTCGGCGCGGCGCGGCGCGCGGCGGATCCGGGCCTCGGGTTCTCGGCGCGCATGACGGTGGGCGCGCAGCAGCTCATCGCGGTGCGGCGGCGGCGGCGGGCGGCCCTGGGGCTGGCGGCGACGGTGGCGGCGGGCGCGCTCGGCGTCGTGGTCTTCACGCGCGCGCCGCGCGGGCCGGTGGCCCCGGTGGTGGACGATGACGGGCGGCCGCCGCCGGTGGTGGAGATGCCGCGGCCGCCGGTGGCGGAGGACGCGCCGACCGACGTGGAGGTGCTCGTGAACCTCGCCGACACCGGCCGCTCGCGCCGGATGCGGGCGAACTGGCAGGAGATCGAACAGCCGCTCGCGGCGTACCGCACGCTCGTCCACCGGGTGGGCCGCGCGCGCGCCGAGGCCGAGGAAGGAGACGCGCCATGAGTCGGATCCGTCGCTTCGCAACCATCGTGCTCCCGGCGGCGCTCGCCGGCGGCCTCGTGTTCGGCTCCGCGTTCGGCTACGCCTCGTCGGGCGATGACGACGCGTGGGAGGAAGACGCGGACGCCGCGCGCCACGCGCCGCCGCGGCGCACGGCCGACGTGCCGCCGGTGCCGCCGCTGCCGCCGCTGCCGCCAGCACCGCCGGGGACGCCGGTGCCGCCGCCGCCGGGGGGCTGGAGCCAGCCGCCGATGGCCGGCAAGGGCGGCCCGGGCGGCCGGTTCTCGGTCACGGTCCGCAACGGCAAGGTGCGCATCGAGGGGCTCGAGGGCTTCACGCGCCATCACCTCGAGGCGGTCCGCGAGGTGATCCGGAACAACCCGAGCCTCCCGCCGGCGGTCCGGGCGCGCGTGCTCGCGCGGCTCGATCGGGCGCGCGCGATCGTCGATCGGCGGCTCGCGAACCTGAGCGGGGCCGATCCCGACCGGATCGGCGACGAGATGGAGAAGATGGGCGACGAGCTCGAGCGGGCGCTCGAGGGGCTCGAGGAGGAGCTGGAGCAGCTCGGCGACAAGCTCGGCAAGGATCTGGCGCAGAAGATCGGCAAGGACCTCGCGCAGGGCTTCCGGCCGAATATCCGGATCGAGCACGACGACGACGACCATGATGACGACGACAGCGACCGGGGGCGGGGCCCGGGCCGTGGCCGGGATCGCGACCGGGATCGGGGCCGTGACCGGGGCCGCGACCGCGACCGCGATCGCGACCGCGACCGCGACCGCGGCGGCGACGGCGACGACGGCGACAGCGGCGACGGCGATCGCGATCCTCGGGACATCGTGGACGCCGACACCGACGCGAGCGTGCGCGGCGCGGTCCGCGATCTGCCGGACGTCGCGCTGCAGCCGGCGCAGCGCGCGCAGATCGCGCAGCTGCGCACGGACTACGACCGGCAGATCGAAGCGACGCGCAAACAGCTCGCCGACGCCTCGCGGCGGCTCGAGGAGGCGCTCCGCGATCCGAGCACCAGCGACGCCGATGTCGTGCGGTACGTCGATCTGGTGAGCGCCTACGAGGCGCAGATCCGCAAGGCGCGCCTGCTCACGTGGCGCAACGCGCGGCGCGTCCTCGATGCCGGGCAGCGCAAGCAGATCGAGGACGCGGCGGCGCGGGCCCCCCGCAAGTAGCGACGCGCGGCGCGTCCGCGATGCGGGGCGGCGCGAGCAGATCGCGGGCGCGGCGGCGCGGGCCCCCGCAAGTAGCGACACGCGGCGCGTCCGCGATGCCGGGCGGCGCAAGCAGATCGCGGGCGCGGCGGCGCGGGTCCCCCGCAAGTAGCGCCGCGCGGCGCGTCCGCGATGCCGGCCGGCGCGAGCAGATCGAGGACGCGGCGGCGCGGGCCCCCCGCAAGTAGCGACGCGCGGCGCGTCCGCGATGCCGGCCGGCGCGAGCAGATCGCGGACGCGGCGGCGCGGGCCCCGCAAGTAGCGACGCGCGGCGCGTCCGCGATGCCGGGCGGCGCGAGCAGATCGCGGACGCGGCGGCGCGGGCCCCCCGCAAGTAGCGACGCGGCGCGTCCGCGATGCCGGCCAGCGCGAGCAGATCGCGGACGCGGCGGCGCGGGCCCCCCGCAAGTAGCGACGCGCGGCGCAGCCGCGATGCCGGCCGGCGCGAGCAGATCGCGGGCGCGGCGGCGCGGGCCCCCCGCAAGTAGCGTGGTATATCCGCGTCGTGGCACGCGTCGTTCGCCGCGCTTCGAGATCGGCCCCGTGGCTCGCCCTCGCGGCGGCGGGCGCCGGCTGCTCCTCCGGTGAGAGCTCGCGGCCAGCGCCTCCACCGACCCCGCCGGCGGTGGCGCCCACGACGGTGACGCCGGACGCGCAGCTCTTCGCGTTCGATCCGGGCGCGCCCGCCGAAGAGGGAGGCGCGATGGCGCGGGTGGCACCGACCCGGCCGAAGAGCCGGCCGGCCCGCCCGATCGACGTCATGCTCAAGTCCGAGCCGCGCGGCGCGCTGGCCGCGGTCGACGGGCGGGTGATCGGGGCGACGCCGACGTTCTGGGCCGGCGAGAGCGATGGCTTCGAGCACGAGTTCACGTTCAGCCTCGCCGGGCACGCGTTCGCGCGGTACCGGTTCGTGCCGATCACGAGCGGCGTGCTCCATGTGACGCTGCAGCCGGTCGCGACCGAGCCGTCGGACGGCGGGCTCGAGCCGCTGATCGCGCCGACGTTCGCGCCCGATCCAGCGGCCGTGTCGCCAGAGGGCGTGCCGCCCGGGCCGCTCGCGCCGGGCGGATCCGCGGCGCCTCCGCCGGGCGGATCCGCGGCGCCTCCGCCGGGCGGATCGGCCGCGCCGCCGGGCGGGTCGGCCGCGCCCACGGCGCCCGCGCCGGGCGGATCGGCTGCGCCCAGCGCGCCTGCGGCGCCCGCGCCCGGCGGATCGGCTGCTGCGCCCGCGCCTGCTGCGCCCGCGCCGGGCGGATCGGCTGCGCCCGCGCGCCCGACGCCCCCGCCCGAGCTCTCGGTGCCTCTCCCCAAACTCTCCAAACCCTGACGGACCCGCGCTACGGCGACTTCGACGGGCGCAGGTTGCCGAGCGGCGTCGACGCGTCCGGCGGCCGGACCTTGCGCGGCCGGCCGCCGACGCCGGGCTCGACGGCGTCGATGTCGATCGGCGACTGCGAGTCGGCATCGCCGAGCACGATCACCGTCTGCTCCGCGCGCCGCTGCAGGGTGAGCGGGTAGTTCGCGATCGTCTGATCGTCGGTGTTGATGCTGAAGTCCGGCAAGGGCGGCGTCATCAGGTACGCGGCGTCGAGCATGCACGCCTCGAGCTGCGGATCGCCGAGGCCGGTGATCGAGACCTCGGTGACCTCGCCGCGGCCCATGCGGAGCTGGAAGTACACCGTGCCGGCGAGGCTCGCGTTGCGGCCGAGCGCGCGCTGGTAGCAGACGTACACCTTCGGCTGGAGCTGCTCGCGGAACATCCGCTCGAGCGTCTCCCGCGCGATCGCCGACGGCGCGGCGCGGGACGCAGGCGGCGCCGTCGTCACCAGGTTCGGCTTCGGATCGTCGAGCGCGATCACGCGCTCGTAGCGGCCGCCGCCCGCCACGACGTCGCGCCGGCTCTTCGCGATGCGGCCCGCGGCTGCGAGCACGGCGAGCGCGCGGTCGCCGCCCGCGAACGGGTGCGCCGCGCGCGCCTTCTGGAGCGCGGGCTCGGCCAGGATGAGCTCGCTCTCCGTCGGATCCTCCGTGCCGGCCGGGCCGGCCGTGCCGGCGAAGTCGGCCGCGGTCGCGCCCGCGAGCGCGAGCGCCGCGACCGGCGCGGTGGGCGCGGCGGCCGCCGCGATCGTGAACTTCGCCTCGCCGTGGCCCGTGAGCGCGAAGCGCGCCGGCCCGCGGTGCAGGATCGGGCGCGCGAAGCCGCCGCCCGCGCGGACCTCCGACGGGATCGCGTGCCCGCCGAGCGCGAGCTCGAGCCAGGCCGGGCGCAGCCACTCGTCGACCGCCGAGAGCGCCTCGTCGAGCTGATCGGCCGGCACCTCGACGTAGGCGCCGCCGTAGACGTTGACCGGCGCGCGGAGCGCGGCGGCGCCCGGGCTCGTGGTGCGCCCCGGATCGATCACGATCGCGTGGACGTCGACCACCGAGGACTTGGCGCCGATCGCGCGGACGAGGGCGGGCCCGTCGACGTCGCCGGTGACGCCGTCGGTGATGATGACGAGCATCGACTGGCCGCGGGCGCCGTCCATCGCCTGCTTCGCGAGCGCGAGCGCGCCCGGCAGGTCGCTGCCGTTCTGCGCCGCGCGCTTGCCGACGGCGGCCTCGATCGCCGCGAGGTTCTCCGCCGTCGCCGGCCGCAGATCGCCGAACACCCGCGCCGCGCTCCGATCGTAGAGGATCGCCTCGACCTCGGAGCCCGCCGGCAGCGCGGCGCCGATCCGGCTCACGAGCTTCGTCACGTGGTGGCGCCCGACGAGGTCCATGCTGCGCGAGCCATCGATCACGAACACGACGCGCCGGCTGCTCGCGCTCTTGACCTGCGGCGGCCCGAGCACGGTGACGAGCGAGGCGCTCCAGCCGTCGGCGAGCGGCTGCGTCTGCACCCACGCGAGCGGCTGCGCGCTCGCGATCGCCAGCTCGACGTGGATCGCGACGTCCTTGTCGCCCAGCGCGAGCGGCGCGGCGGCGCCCGCCGCCTCGGCGCTACCGACGCGGATCTTGCGCACCGTCGCGCCCGGGCCCGGCGTCGCGCGGACGGTGCCCTTGCACGGCGCGGCGCCGCCCTCGCTGGCGCGGCCCGGCAGCACGAGCCGGAGCCCGCCGGCGCGTGGCAGCGCGGGCGCGACGTAGCGCGTGGTGACGAGGACGTCGCGGCCCGGCGTGATCGGCTGCAGGATGACGTGGAAGCCGCCGCCGGGCAGGCGCGCGCCGAACGCCGGATCGACGCCGTCGACGCCCGGCGCGGCGCCGCGGAGCGACGGCGACTCCGCGTCGACGGGGAGCGCGGCCGTGGCCGCCGCGGCGCCGCCCTCGCGGAGCGAGAGGCCGGTGACCTGCGCGCCCGCCGGCAGCTCTTGCTCGAGGCTCGCGGCGAGCGGCGCGGCGCTCGGGTTCGCGATGCGCTGGCGCTGCTCGACGACGGCGACGGCGCCGCGCAGCTCGACATCGATCTCGCACGACGCTTCGCGCAGCTGCTCGGCGGGGCGCTGCGGGATCCCCGCGCCGTACTCCTCGAACGCGCCCCGCGCGTGCGCGGCGCCCGCCGAGCCGACGACGAACCAGACCCAGAAGAGCTTCATGTGGCTTGGACAGCCACGGTAGCACCTGGTTGCGTTTACAATCGCCGATGTGCAGTCCCCCCCGTTCGGCCGTCCCAAGATCGGGTTGGTGCTCTCCGGGGGCGGCTCGCGCGGGGCCTACGAGGCCGGAATTCTTCATTACATCCGTACGGATCTGAAGAAGCGGCTCGGCCGCCACGCGCCGATCGACATCGTCACCGGCACCTCCGTCGGGGCGATCAACGCCGCGTTCGTCGCGGCCACGCACCCGGATCTGGACACCCAGGCCGAGCAGATCGTCGCGGCGTGGCGAGCGCTCCGGATCGAGGAGCTGATCAGCCTGCGCGCGCGCGACGTGGTGCGCGCAGGCCGGATGATGCTCGGCTCCGATCCGCCGCCGCCGGCGCCGAACAGCTTCCGCTACGGCGGCATGCTCGAGACGAGCGGCCTCGAGCGGTTCGTGGTGCGGTCGATCCCGTGGAGCGGGATCGAGCGCAGCCTGCGCAGCCGCCAGCTCTACGCGATCTCGGTGTCGGCGACGCACGTCGGCACCGGCCACACGGTCGTGTTCCTGTCGTGCGCCGAGCCGGTGCCGCGCGAGTGGAGCCGCGATCCGTTCGTGCGCCACCGCGCGGCGCGGATCGGCCCGCGCCACGTGCTCGCGTCGGCCGCGATCCCGCTCCTGTTCCCGGCCGTGAAGATCGGCAGCGAGTTCTTCACCGACGGCGGCCTGCGCCAGAACACGCCGATGTCGCCGGCGATCCGGCTCGGGGCCGACCGGCTGCTCCTGGTCTCGCTGCGCCACGTCGCGGCCGAGCCCAAGATCATCCAGCGCGAGCGGACCGAGGCGTACCCCAAGCCGCTGTTCCTCGCCGGCAAGGCGCTGAACGCGCTCCTGCTCGATCACACCGAGTACGACCTCCAGCGCATGCAGCGGATCAACATGATCCTCGAGGCCGGGCACGCCGCGTTCGGGTCGAAGTTCGAGGCGATGATGAACCAGGAGCTGACGCGCCTGCGCGGCGCGCCGCTGCGCCGGATCCATGCCGTGCACATCCGGCCGTCGGAGGACATCGGCATGATCGCCGCGCAGTTCGTGAAGGCCGGCCGCATGCGCGTCGACGGCATGCTCGCCCGCCGGCTGATCCAGCGCCTCGCCGCGGGCGAGGCCGCGCACGAGTCGGACCTGCTCTCGTACCTGCTCTTCGACGGCGACTTCGCCTCGGAGCTGATCGAGCTCGGCCGCCGCGACGCCGCGAAGAAGGAAGACGAGCTGGCGGCGCTGTTCGACGTCTCGGCCCCCGCGCCCGCGCCTGCGCCTGCGAGCCCGTGACCGCGCCTGCGGCGTCCCGGTCGTACGCGTCGCCGCAGTGCACGGGCGCGGTGGGCCGCGGCTCAGATATCGAGCCTTCGCAGGACTCGCTCCGAACGCTCCGGCCACGTCGGCCCGGAGATCCTCGTCAGACTCGTCGCTCAGCCGAGCTTCACAGCGATGAAGAGCAACCCCGCCTTGACCAGCTCGGTCGAGCCTTGAGCGTAGTCGAGCTTTGTCCGGTTCTTCTCAGCCATCCAGCTCACCCTTCATCAGACGTGCATAGAGTTGTTCTGCAGCATCCTTGGCACGTTCTGGTTGGTCCTTGAGATCGAGCCACACCTGTACGGGGTGGGCACAGGTGACATCGCCGATCCGACGCGCACCGTCGAATACGCCCCGATCGCCGGGCAGGACCATCCAGACATTGTTGCCTTTGTCTTGTTCGACGAAGTCGAGCGACCGGAGCTGTTCGGGAGACGGGACATTCTCCACGAAGACCGTGGCGAGGCGAAAGCTCGCGAACTGCGTATAAGGCCAAGCTCCAGCGAGCCCAGTGAATGCGTGTTGCAGGCCGAGTCGATCGAGCTCACGGCCTAGCCGTTCCATGATCTCCGTGCCGGAGCGACCGGGGACATGTCCTCGGAGAGGAGCAAGGGACTGCCTCGAAAGCTGAACTCTGACACCGGGTTAGCGGCTCACAATGTAAGTCGCTGAAATTACTATCTTGACGCGACGCGTCTCCTCATTATATGGAGCGCGGGCGCGGAGACGCTCAGCGCCGTTCGCGTCGCGCTGCGGCCGCTTCGACGAGACCGGCTCGGACCGGTCGCGTGAAGACGAGGCCGTCGTAGCCCTGGGCGCGGAGCTACGACCGAGTCGCCGGTTCGGACGAAGACCGGGCCGCGCTCGTGCAGGGACTCGTGCGCGATGTCGAAGCCGCCTTCGACGCTCGCCAGAGTCATGTCATACGAGAAGGCGCCGTCCTCGGTGGCGACGTCCACACCGAGCTTGAGCTCGCGCTCCTTATGCGAGACGAGCGAGGCGGCCCCCCGGGCGCGCTCGGCGTCTGCGCGTACATCGGCGAGTTGCCGGCGACTATGCCGGCGATCACGCCGATGACGATCTATGGGGTCTTCTGCTTCACGGTTCCTCGTACCTCCCGATGAGGCCGCGGCGCTGCGAGCCTCGTCACTGCACCTTCACGTCGGGGATGATCTTGACGCCCCGGGTCTTGGCCTCCAGCTCCTGAACACGCTTGCGCTCCGCGCTGAGCAGGCTCTCGAGCTTGTCGCCGGCCACCCGGGCCTAATCGGCGGCCACCTCGGCCCGCTCGACGGCCGCCTTGGCGCGCTCGACCTCCTCGGTGGCCCGGCGCCGGCTCCGGCGCTCACGGCGCTTGGCGCTCTCGGCGCGCTTGCTCGCGTCCTCGGCCTCGGTGCGCATAACCCGCTACCACGGCGTTTCGCGCCCCAGCATAATTTCGTGGGGCAGCCTATACGGCGGAAGGTTCTTCAGTCTCGTCCCGCCGGGGGATGCGCCCGCCCTCCTCGGTCAGTTTCCAGAAACACCGGGTTGCTTATGCGCAGATCGTGCTCGCCAACATGAGGGCGTTGGGTATAGGGTTTCACAGCCCCCCCCCTTGGGTGCGCTTTGGAGGGTATCAATGCAGAAGTGGTTTTGTCTCCTCATCTGTGCCGGTATCGTAGCTGGGTGCGGGGAGAGCGGAGATAGCGAAGAAAACGACGTGGCCGACGTGACCGCGGCCAATCAGGCATGGTCCGATTCCGCTGACAAGTTCAACAAGTCGAAGGACCCAACAGAGATCCTGAGCTTCTTCGAAAACAAGGACCTCGTCGAGCTCTACATCCCCGGGGCGGGCATGATGAAGTCCGTCGACGAGATCCGGCAGTTCGTGATGGGCGCGGTCGACAACTTCGCCGGGTACACCTGGACTACCGACCACGTGTGGGTCAACGGCGACTACGCCTCAGTGCGCGGCACGAACTACCACGGCGGGGCCGCCGCGGGTCCCTACATGACCACCTGGCACCGTCAGACCGACGGCTCCTGGAAGGTCGTCTCCTGCGTCAACGCCCAGTAGCCCCGTAAGCCACGCCGCGACGCTGCAAGCGGAGCCGCTCGCAGCTCAGGCGGTAGGGCGAAGGTCAAGGTCACCGCCGCGGGCATCGGGCCGTTGGGGCGGAAGGGCACCAGCTGCGGGTTCTCCCCAGGAGTGGGGCGACGATCCTCAGTCGAGCCCGGTGTGCGTCCGGATCCAGATCGTCGTGGCATCGAGGACGGACGCGTCCATCACCGGCGGATTCTTCGCGTACTCGCTGAACGCACCGGTCTTCGTCGCCTGAAACACGTGGTTGACGCCGGGCAACTCGATGATCGAGACGTCCTTGTTGTGCGCGAGCGCGGCCTTGATCGCGGGCAGGTTTTGCTTCGCGTCGACCTGCTTGTCGAGCGCGCCGTTGATCGCGAGCACCGGGCAGGTGACCTTGCGCAGCGTCGCCTGCGGGTCGTAGCCGAGGTACCAGCGGAACCACGGGGTCCACACCGTCGCGACCTGCCTCTCGAGCCAGATGTCGAAGGGGCCGAGCTCGGAGAGCGATTTCTTGTCGAGGCGCGCCTTCACCGCCGCGCCGAATGCCGCCTTGAGCTTGCCGCGATCGGTGTAGCCATGCATCAGCTTCCACAGCACCTGCTGGATGGCGACCGCGCGCGCGATCTTGTCGGCAGGTTCACCTTCCGCGCGCGCCAGCTCGCCAGTCTGCCGGATGATGATTTGATCGAACGGCAGGCCGGGTCCGGCCCACAGCACGATGAACGCGACCGCCTTGTCGCGCGCTGCGATCATCGGTGCGATCGCCCCGCCTTCGCTGTGTCCGAGCACGCCAACCTTCTTCGGATCGACATCGGTCCGTGTCGCGAGGAACCGCACGGCCGCCTCGGCGTCGTCGGCGAAGTCGGCTGCGGTGGCCGCAGCGAAGTCGCCCGTCGAGCGCGCGGTGCCTCGATCGTCGTAGCGCAGGGTGGCGACGCCGTGACGTGCGAGGTGATCGGCGAGCTGGCGAAACGGCCGGATACCAAGCACGCACTCGTCGCGATCCTGCGGGCCCGATCCGGTGACGAGCACCACGACCGGTGCCGGCCCGCCCTTGGGCGTGGTCAGCGTCGCCGCGAGCGTCGCGCCGTTCGCCGACGGGATCGACAGCTCGGTCTCGGTGTACGGCTTGTCGATGGCCGTGCGCCTGACCGTGAACGGGTGCCGGACGCCGTCCTGGTGCAGCGTTCCGGAGATCGTGTCGTTCGCGAGCACGCCGTCGAAGTAGCTCGGCGACCTGTTCTTGCTCGGCACCTCGAAGTGCACGCGATCGAGGGTGAGCGACAGGTTCGCGATCGCGCTCGTGCCGCTGCACGTGCGCTCTTGGTACTCGGTCCCCACCACGAGGCCGTTCGCTTCGATGAGGTCGACGGCGATCGCGATCGTACCCTGGTCCTCGAAGCTGCCCTGCCAGCTCCCGATAAGCCGTCGCCCGATCTCGGCGGTCAGCGGGCGGCGCGGCGGAGGCGGCGGCGTGTATGCATCCTTGGGGGCGGCCTTACCGCGCGTCATGGCGAACGGGATCGACTGGCCGCCCTGCGTCAGCGTGCCCTTGATGGTGTCGCCGTCGAGGGTCCCCTTGAACACGGCGCCGACCTGCGAGATCTCGAAGCCGACGGCCTTCCCCGCGATCGCCACCTTCGCGAGGGCGAGGCCGTGCGCGCCCTGCGCCGGAATGTCGATGGCCGCCGCGCCGTCGGCGGAGAA
>DATMCI010000310.1:0-59905 GCA_035558535.1 Kofleriaceae bacterium | reverse complement strand
CTACCCTGCAAGGTCACGCCGCCAGAGTGACCGCGTGCGCGGTGATCCCGGACGGTCGGCGCGTAGTCTCGGCGTCGTGGAACAAAACGCTCAAGGTCTGGGACCTCGACTCCAGGCTCGAACTGGCTACCCTGCAAGGCCACGCCGACAGTGTTACCGCGTGCGCGGTGACCCCGGACGGTCGGCGCGTGGTCTCGGCATCGGATGACCAAACACTCAAGATCTGGGACCTCGAGTCTGCGCGCGATCTAGCCACTCTGCGAGGCCACACTGACTGGGTGACCGCGTGCGCGGTGACCCCAGACGGTCGGCGCGTGGTCTCGGCGTCGGATGACCACACGCTCAAGGTGTGGGACCTCAAGAGCAGGCGCGAGCTGGTCACTCTGCGAGGCCACGCCTCCTATGTGATCGCGTGCGCGGTGACCCCGGATGGCCGGCGCGCGGTCTCGGCGTCGTGGAACAAAACGCTCAAGGTGTGGGACCTCGACGCCGGGCACGAGCTGGCTACCCTGCAAGGCCACGCCGCCAGAGTGACCGCGTGCGCGGTGACCCCGGACGGCCGGCGCGTGGTCTCGGCGTCTTGGGACAAAACGCTCAAGGTGTGGGACCTCGACAGTGGTCGCGAACTGGCCACCCTGCAAGGTCATGCCGCCATGGTGACCGCGTGCGCGGTGACCCCGGACGGTCGGCGCGTGGTGTCGGCGTCGTATGACCACACGCTCAAGGTGTGGGACCTCGAGAGCAGACGCGAGCTGGCTACCCTGCAAGGTCACGCCGCCAGAGTGACCGCGTGCGCGGTGATCCCGGACGGTCGGCGCGTAGTTTCAGCGTCGGATGACCAAACGCTCAAGGTGTGGGACCTCGACTCCGGGCGCGAGCTGGCCACCCTGCGAGGCCACGCCTCCTGGGTGACCGCGTGCGCGGTGACCCAGGACGGCCGGCGCGTGATCTCGGCGTCTTGGGACAAAACGCTCAAGGTCTGGGACTTTGAGACCGGTGCGTGCCTCCTCACCCATCGTGCCAACAACGCCTTCTCCGCGATCACTACGACGGAGACCACCATCATCGCTGGCGACGCCACCGGCGCTGTCTGGTTCCTGAGCTGGCCTCGCTGACTCGTGCACGTCGCCGCCGCGCTGTTCACGCCGCACCTTGGCGGAGATCCGTCGGCCAGATCGCGTTCGTCCTGTCGCTGCACTCGCCGGTAAACTAGACCCTAATCAAGCACTAAGCGGGTACAGTGGCGAGATGAGGCAACTGCCAGGCATCGCCGTCGTCAGCCAGTGCTCGCTCGAACCAGACGTCGTCCGGAAAATGGTGGAGGCGGTTGGCCGCCAGCTCGCGGAGCACGTGGCGCCGGCGTGGGGGCGCAGGGCGCCGGAGGTCACATTCCACGATCGGCTGTCGACCGTGCCGCCGGGGATCCCGCCGATCATCCTCTTCGATCGCGCCTGGGACGCGAGCGCTGCCGGCTATCACGCCGAGACGCCCGACGGCCGCTCTTTCGCGCGCGTCTTCCTCGACACCGTGCTCGCCGACGGCGGGGTCGTGCTCCACGACGGGCCGCGGCTCACGGTCGCGTCGGTCGTGAGCCACGAGGCGATCGAGATGTTCATCGATCCGGACTGCAACGTCTGGGTGGACGGCCCCCCGATCCCGCAGGGGAAGAGCTACTCGCTCGAGGTCTGCGATCCCGTGAACGGCGAGACCTATCCGGTGACCACCGGGGACGGGACCGTCGTCGGCGTCTCGAACTTCCTGTACCCCGATTGGTTCGATCCCCAGGCGGCCGCCGGCGCTCGGTTCGACCACCAGGGCTTGCTGCACCGGCCATTCAGCGTCAGCGCGAAGGGGTACTCACTGGTCCGGTGGTGGCCGGGGTCCGAGGTAATGGTCGGATCGTCGGTGATTCCGTACCTGCACCGGTTCTCGTCGATCCAGTTCCCCGCCTCACGCACGATGCGGCGGGTGACCGGCCGAGGCTTTCACCACCACGGGGGGCGGGGCGTGCCGCGCTGACGAACTGGGACCCGGGCGTGCTGGCCCGGACCGATGCGCGCGGCCGCCTCACGATCGATCCGGCGCCGGCGGGTGCAGAGCGTCGCCGCGAGCAGCGCGGCCGGCAAGGCGGGCCTCGGGACGGAGGTCTCGCTCACTCTGGCGCGTGGGAAGACGATCGCGTTCGTCGTCGCGCCGCATTCGCCGGCACACTGGCGGCGATGACGCGTGCGAGAGATCGGGACTCGAATCGAGCCACGTGACGTCCGTGTCTCAGGGGGCCTGATCGCCGTGGTGCTGCCCTATCTGCATATATACGATCTCTTTACTGCTGGAGCGCTTGTCTCTGCTGCCTGTGACTCCTAGGCTGATATCGCTGACGTTCTCGCGCTTCCGCTTCTGGTACGCTTGCGGCTGGAGATCCCAGCGACCCTGCACAACGAACGGACGACGACCAGGAGTTCCTCATGCAGACCCAAGACATCGTCGAGACCTGGCGCCAGGAGGCGATCCAGGAGGGCGTCAAGAAAGGCGTCCAGCAGGGCATCCAGCAGGGTGAATGCGCAGTGCTGCTGCGCCAGCTGCGGCAGCGCTTCGGTGACGCCGTGGACGCTCACGTCGAGCAACGCGTCATGACGGCGTCCATCGAGCAGATCGATCTCTGGACCGTGCGCATCCTGTCGGCTACCACGCTCGCCGCGGTGTTCGTCGACTGAACCGGCGCCTCCGGCCTGTGCCGAGTGCCCCCGGCGCCAACTTCGTTCGTGCTGTGCTCGGCGGCGAAGGTCTCGCTCTCCCTCGCGTGCGGGAAGAAGATCGCCGGGCTTGCGTGAAGGGCGGGCGTGGGTCCGATTCGATTCGGCGTCGGATTCGACGGTGCTCCGTCGCCTCAGGGGAGCGAGGGCTGCCGGATCTCAGGCCGGAGATCCGGCAGCGGGCTCCTCGCGGATGTCACTGATGAAGAAGCACACCATTCTGTTCTTGGCCGCCAATCCGAGCGGAGCTGATCGGCTCGCACTCGAGGAAGAGGCGCGCGCGATCCAGGTGGAGCTGGAGCGAAGCGGTTTCCGGGATTGCTTCGAGCTGGAGACCAGGTGGGCAGCGAGGCCGCTCGATCTGCTCCGCGAGCTACGCAAGCTCAAACCGACGGTAGTCCACTTCAGCGGCCGCGGCGGCCGAGACCCGGTCAACAGAGACCCGCCCAATAAGACGCTGCACCAAGATACGGTCAGTGAGCCTAGCCAGAACGGCAGCATGCAGCAGTATGGCCTGTTCTTTCAGGGGCCCGATGGTCGTGTCCAGTTCGTCTCGACCGCGGCGCTCGAGGAGACGTTCGGCGCGGCCGGCTCCTCGGTCAAGCTGGTGGTCCTCAACGCCTGCTACAGCGAGGTGCAGGCTGAAGCGTTGCTTACGCACGTAGACTGTATCGTGGGGATGAGCGGCTCGATCCGTCACGACGCGGCGAAGAGCTTCGCGATCGGGTTCTACGGCGGCCTGGGAGAATGCGAATCAGTCGCGGCTGCGTACAAGCAAGGGTGTGCCGCCATCAGACTGGAAGGGCTGCCTGACAGCGATCGTCCGCGGCTCAAGCTCCGTACGGGTGCCGACGCCAGCCAGCTCGTTTTGGCCGCAGGGATCCCAGTGGCAGATCCGGCGCAGGCGGGCCCCGGCGACTCACCCGGCAGACGCGTCGATGCGAGAGGCGAGGCTCGCCAACCTCGCGTGCCGGAGCGGCACCATGTCTTCGTCGGCCGCACCACCGAGCTGGAGCACATGGGTGCCGCGTTCGACCGTGACGGATCGGGGCGTGTGGCGCTCGTCGCTTTGCAGGGGATGGCCGGTGTTGGAAAGACGTATCTGGCACACGAGTTCTATGCGCGACATCCCGAGCGGTTCGGCAGCTATCAGCACATAGTGCTCGATCCCGAGCGGCCCAAAACGGTGGCGGCGTGGATGGAGGTGCTCGGTGAGCAGGCCGGGATCGACGAGGCGCGTGTCAATGAGCGGACCGTCGCGGAGGCGCTGCGTGCGCAGCGGGCGCTCGTTCACGTGGACAACGTCGACTCCGCCGCGGCGGCGGGGCTGGTCGCCGACCTCGCGGACGCGCTCGATGGCGTTCCGATGCTGGTGACTGGGCGATACGGCGAGCTCGGGACCGCCGCGCAATCCAGCTGGACGCGCATCGAGCTGGCGCCCTTGGACCCGGGGACCGCGCTGGCGCTCCTGCAGGCCGAGCTCGAAGGAGCGCCTTTCGCAGTGCCGGAGGCTGAGCTGCGCGAGCTGGTGCGCCAGGTCGCGGGCTTGCCGCTCGCGCTGCACCTGGCCGCCGGGTATCTACGCCGCAGGGTGACCGTGGACCGATTCCTCGAGCGGCTGCGAGCGCAAGGGCTCGCGCTCGGGTCGCGTGACCCGGGGGATCACGTCCGGCGAGACCGCGCGCGGGGTGTGCTCTCGACGTCGTTTGCGATCTCTCGCGAGCTACTGCTCGCCGAGGCGGGGGCGCGGGCGCCTGCATGGTCGGCGGCGCTCGTGGCCCTCGGTTGGGCGCCGCGGAAGGGATTCGGCCCCTCACTCGGCGCGGCGATCACGGGTCTGGACGAGGCGAGCGGGGCGTTCGAGGACTTCATGGATGCCGCGGCTGCGCTATCGCTCGTGCGGTGGTTACGTCCTGAGGAGCGAGCCGATGCGGCGTGGGCGGTGCATCCGCTACTCGGCGAGTTCCTGCGCGCTGGCGCGCAGCGGCCCGAGATCGACGAGCGGATTGGCGCTTGGGTGGCAGAGCGCTTTCACGAGCGGGTCGACCGTTGGATGGCGGAGGACTCCGACGAGCGATGGAAGCTCTTCGTAGAGCTGGAGGCAGTCGGCGAGTGGCTCGGCGTGGACACAGATGATATCTTGGTTAGATTTATCAAGCGAATGCATCACTGACCCTGCGCTGCAGACTGCCTCCCTGAACGGCGAGGGCGGGTATCTCGACTTGTTCGCGTTCAAGGTCGTTTCACGAGTCCTGGTTAGCCTTCATGATCGCGAGCAATTTCTCGAGTGATGCCTTGTAGGTCCCATCGTCGGTTTGGAGGTCAACAACGTCAAGCCGCGCTAGCTCCGCGCTCGCCGCAGCGCGCAGCCCGGCAGTGAGGTCGCGCGCGACCCCGGGATCAATTCCTGACATCGAAAATCCGCCATTGGCCGCAGCCACGTCGCGCCACTCCTCGAGTGCCATGGCGAGCTGGCCGTGAGCTAGCGCGCTTGTGAACAGGCGGTCGAACACCTGATCCGAGACCCACCACTCGTGCTCATCGTCAAATCGGATTGAAAGCATTTTAGAATCCTACGCGGATGATTTTGTCGGCCGGCAGCGTATCGACAAACGCGCGCACTTGAGCAATCTGCTCCGCAGTATAGCCGGTCATGTCAATCACGGTGTACGTATTGCCCTTGCGCAGGTGATGAACTATCGACTCCTTGAACTGATCGAACTTGAAGTACTTCGCTTTCGTACCATCCCCCATCGCGTCGAACGTGCGACCCAGATCGTCGATCCAATCAAAGCCAGGATCTGGCGGCGGCGGAGCCGCGAACTTGCGCCCCTTGAACTGCGACTGCTTCGCGACCCGTCCGGCGGTGGCTTGCTCGGCGGGCTTGGCATGCTTCGCAATCGAGTCGTCGAGGATCGCATCCTCGGTCGGTCTCTTCGGCTTCTCGCCGCCGCCACCACCTTCCTTGTTGTTGTTCTCCATCTTCATGCCGCCTGCGGTGCCGAGCGGTCCGGCCGGACCCGGCACGCCCAGCTTTACCCCCGTACCAGCACTCACCGCTGGACCGACGCGGCCACCCCCGCCTGCGACCGCCGGCACCATGCCGATCGGGGGCAGGGCTTTCTCGATCTGAACTGCCTTGCCGAGGTTGCCCTTGATGCCCGTGTAGGCGAGCGCCGCCATGGCAACGCTGACCAACATGCGCAGGAACTCACGACTGGCTGCGGCGATCTGCTCATCCTTGCCCTTGGCGCTCCACGCGAGCGTCAGCCACTGACTCGCGTGCTTGGCTGCTTCGATACCTGCCTCCGCCATGCCGGCCGCGCCGAACGCCGCAAGGGCCAGTTGAATCAAAACCGCCGCAATCTGGCTCACACCCGTCGGTGTCGCGGCGAGGAACGCCGAGGCCGCCTCCGCTGCGATAAATCCTGCGATGATGCCGATGATCTCCGGCAGGTGATCGCGGATCGCCTGCGCGTACTCGCCGGCGACCTCGCCGAAATAGCTCGGTGACTGCGTCACGCTCTTGATGATGTCGACGACATGCTGGACGAAGCGCTTCACTTTGGCGTAAACGCCGTTCGTCAGCGAGCCATCGGGAACGACTCCCTCGAGCGCGTGAGCGTACGCTGGACTCACGAGCCAGATCCGGTGCCCTGCGATGAGTTGGATATTGTTGGCGCCGCCACCAAGGAGCCCGGGATCCTGGTAGGTGCCTGTAATCCCGGCGCGTCCGCGCTCCTTGTTGACGAACAACAGGACGTTCTCGTAGTAGCGAAGGTCATGCCCATCGCGAACGGAGGACTTGTACTCCTGCACCGCAAGTTTCTCGGCCGTGTCGCCCGACTTCACCTCATGAAGCTTTGCGAGCGGTTCCGGCAGATCCATGGTGACGCGAAAATACTGAACGTATCCGCGCACGATCTGGTCGGGCAAGAACGCCGTCACGTACACCCACTGTGAGGCGCCCGGGTACGTGCCACTGACGAAGACACGCGTCGCGGGCGGTAGCGGATCGTCAATCACCTTATGACCACCGGCCTCAGCTGGCCCGGTGCGCAGATTCGCTCCATCACTATTGTCCACGAAGCCAGACTTGTTGATACCACCTGCGGGTGCTGCGATCGCCGCGCTAGCTCCGCGTGCAGCGGGCGCACGCTGCACAGCGGCTGTGGACGTTCCGCCGCCGCGGTACGGAGCAAGTAACTCGGCCGCGGATTCGCCTCGGACGACGCGCTCCGCCACTGCGTCGGCATGTGCTTCGTAGGCGTCCCCCGCAGCGCCAACGCCACCTTTCAGTTGTACACCGCTCCGCTGCTGCACGACGTGCGTGGCTTCGTGAGCAGCGGTGTGTAGATCAGGAGCAGCATCGAAGGCCACGCTGTTGCCCGTTGCATACGCGCGCGCACCTAGTTGCGCAGCCGCGTCGCCCGCAGCACCGCCGACGTGCGCCTCGATGCGCGACACGTCATGATCGGGACCAAACGAGTGCTGGATGGCGTCGAGGTGTGGTAGCGCAGAACCGGGGCCGGCTACACCGGTGGAGGCGATGCGGTGGACGTCACCGTGCTCCGCCGCCGTCGCCTTGCCGTCATCGATATTCTTGAGCTGTAGGCGAGGCACGTGGCCGACAAGATCTTGTGTGAGGGTTCGCTTGCCAACCACTGACGAAGCTGGCTTGCCCTCGCTCGCTCGACTCGTGGCTCCTACCCGCCCGACCCGCTCCCGCATGATGGGGACGCTAGCAAGTGTTCAGCAAGACCTCAAGCCCCCCTCCCTTTTCACGCCCTGCTAGTTGCACGCCGGCACAATACACCTGCGGCTGTCAGCGGTTGAGCGGCGGGCTTGCGGATGCGCGCTGATCCCGGCGGCCGCTGGCACGCCACGCGGCGCACGCGTTGTCGTCGTGCGATGTCATTAGGTCGCAGGTATCGTCGCCTCATCCGGGTACTGCAGATCCGATGAAGCACACGGGTGGCATGATCGACTGGGACGGCGCTCTGCTCGCCGACGAGGCGCTCGTCGAGCTCAAGATCGAGTGGGAGGAGCAGCCGGCGGCGAAGGCCGCTTGGACGCCACGTGAAGCCGCAACCCCGGCCTGGGACGTGAGCTGCCGTTCCCGGCGCCGCCGGTCGTGTACGCGCGGCCGCTCGGCGGCGCGTTCTGGCTGATCCCGGGCGCTGTCGAGGGCACGAGCTCGTTCCGTATCACCGGCCTGCGCTCGGGCCGCTACGTGGTCGGTGCGCAGACGACGTTCGAGGGGGACGCGCAGATCGCCGAGGTCCGCGCGGGCGAGACGGTGCAGCTCACGCTGACGGCACGCGGGCGCGGCGTGGTCGACGCCACGGTGCTTGACTTCCGGACGCGCGCGCCGCTCGCCGGTGCGGCGCGCCACGTGGTGATGCTCGCCTCTGGCGAGCACACGATCACGAGTTGGGACCCGGGCGCGCTGGCCCGGACCGACGCGCGCGGCCGCGTCACGATCGATCCGGCGCCAGCGGGCTCGATCGGCGTCGACTGCATGATGCCGTCGTTTCGGTGGTCGACGCCGTCCGCCGACGCGGCGCTCGCCGCGGGCGGGCGTGCGGCGGTGCAGCTGCTATCGGTCGAGCTGACGTCGGAGAACGGCGGCTGGCGGCACGTCGGGGATCGAGCTCGACTCGAACATTAGCGTGCCGCGGGTGCAGGTGGTGTGCTGAAAGGAGGAAGGTGATGTTCTCGAGGATTCGGACGCCATTTCGCAGGCTGGGAGCTCTGGTACTCATCATGGTTTTCCTGGGTGTTCAAGGACCGGGGGTACGATGGTCGAGGGCTGAGCCCAAAGAGCCGAGCGACGAGGCCACGTCGCTCTACAAGCAAGCGGAGACGCTCTACAAGCAGGGCAAGTTTCGGGAAGCAATGCCGCTTATGGAGCGCAGCCTCGCGCTTCATGAGAAGGCGCTGGGCGCGACGCATCCCGACGTCGCCGAAGCCCTCAATAACCTCGCAGTGCTCTACTACGAGCAAGGTGCGTACGCGCGCGCGGAGCCACTCTATGTCCGTGCGCTCAGCATCCGCGAGAAGGCGCTGGGCGCGATGCATCCCGACGTCGCCAACAGCCTCAACAACCTTGCGGCGCTCTACCAAGATCAAGGCGCGTACGCGCGCGCCGAGCCGCTCTATGTCCGCGCACTCAACATCCGCGAGAAGGCGCTGGGCGCGATGCATCCCGATGTCGCCAACAGCCTCAACAACCTTGCAGGTCTCTACCAAGATCAAAGCGCGTACGCGCGCGCCGAGCCGCTTATGGTCCGCGCGCTCGACATCCGTGAGAAGGCACTGGGCGCCACGCATCCCGACGTTGCCACCAGCCTTGGCAACCTCGCGATACTCTATAGAGAGCAAGGCGCGTACGCGCGCGCGGAGCCGCTCTATGTCCGCGCACTCAACATCCGCGAGAAGGCGCTGGGCGTCACACATCCCTTGTTCGCTCACAGTCTCAACCTCCTCGCGCGGCTCTACGAAGATCAAGGCGCGTATGCGCGCGCCGAGCCGCTCTTTGCCCGCGCGCTCGACATTTTCGAAAAGGTGCTGGGCGCTATGCATCCACTCGTCGCCCAAACTCTCAACAGCTTCGCGAAGCTCTACAAAGACCAAGGTGCATTCGCACGCGCCGAGCTACTCTATAGCCGCGCGCTCGACCTTCGTGAGAAGGCCCTGGGCACGAAGCATCCTGACGTCGCCACCAGTCTCAACGATCTTGCGATGGTCTATCAACATCAAGGTGCGTATGCGCGCGCGGAGCCGCTCTATGTCCGCGCGCTCGATATTTTCGAGAAGGCGCTGGGGGCGACTCATCCCTACGTCGCTTCCAGTCTCAACAACCTCGCGAGCCTCTACAATGAACAAGGCGCGTACGCGCGCGCGGAGCCACTCTTGGTCCGCGCGCGCGACATCTACGAGAAGGCGCTGGGGGCGGTGCATCCCCTCGTCGTCCGGAGCCTCAGCAACCTCGCGAAGCTCTACCTGGCGCAGGGCGCGTTCACGCGCGCGGAGCCGCTCTATGTCCGCGCGCTCGACATCCTCGAAAAGTCGTTGGGCACGACGCATCCCCTCGTCGCCCGGAGCCTCAACAATCTCGCATGGCTCTACCAAGCGCAAGGCGCGTACGCGCGCGCAGAGCCGCTCCTGACCCGCGCCGCTGAGCTCCAAGAAGCTTATCTAAGAATCGAACTTGTGCGTCTCTCGGAGTCCCGCAAACGAGATCTCTTATCGCTCCTGCAACGGAATACGCAAACCCTGGTTTCCTTTCACGCGCACGCCGTGCCGACGAACTCGAACGCGCTCGAGACCGCGTTCACGGCCGTTGTGCGCCACAAGGGCCGCATCCTCGATGCTCTCGTCGAGAACCAGGTCAACTTGCGCGCTCATCTCACTCCTCAGGTCCGCGACAAGCTCGCACGTCTCGCAGACGTTACCACGCAGCTCTCGAGCCGCCTGCGCGCCCCCTTCGACCCCAAGACCTCGCGCAACCAGCAGAACGAGATCAAAGACCTCCGGACCAGATCGACACACTCGAGGGCGAACTCAATGCCGCTAGCGACCCCTTCCGCGCTCGCGCGAAGCCGGCCACGCTTGCCAATCTCCAGGCCGCGTTACCCCCGGGGGCCGCGCTGATCGAACTCGTTCGCTACCACCGCTTCGATGCTCGACAGGTCCAGCAGCCGTGGCAGGAGGCCCGTTACCTCGCGTACCTCTTGTCCAGGCAAGGGCCTCCCCAATGGGTTCCGCTCGGTGAGACGGCACCGATCGACGCTGCGGTCGATGACGTGCTCGCCACGATGCGCAAGGACGCCTCTGCGGAGACTACCAGGCGCGCGCTCCGCAACCTCGATGCGAAGCTCCTCGCACCGATACGCAGCCGGTTGCCCGGTATCTCCCACCTCATTATCTCACCCGATGGCAAGCTCAACCTGGTCCCGTTCGATGCGTTGCTCGATCCGCAAGGCCATCCTGCCCTCGAGCAATACCTCATCAGCTATCTGACCAGCGGGCGCGACCTGCTGCGGCTCGCCGCCAAGCAGGTCCCCCAGTCCGCTGCCACGATCGTCGCGGATCCGGAGTACGGCCCGGGGAGGTATGTCCGCATTCCGGGCACGGCTGCCGAGGCGGACGCGATCGTGCGCCACTTCCCTGGCGTCCAGATCCTTAGCCGGGGTCAGGCCACCAAGGCCGCGCTGGCGCGGAGTGTCGGTCCGGCGGTGCTTCACATCGCTACTCATGGCTTCTACAACCGCGCCAGCGGCTCGGCGCTGGCGGCGACACCAACGACGACCGGCGTCCGGCGGTCCCCCGCAGCGCTAGAGCGTGGGATGTCGATCGAGGACGATCTTGTCGCGCTGCCGCCGGGGTTCACGAACGACGATCCCACGGAGGCGCTCGATCAGGCCGGCCTGGCGTTGGCGGGCGCGAACGTACGCCCCGACGGCATTGTGACCGCGCGCGAGCTCGCAGGCATGGACTGGTGGGGGACCCAGCTCGTCGTGTTGTCCGCGTGCGAGACCGGCGTGGGCGCGGTCAAGTCCGGCGAAGGGGTGTACGGGCTGCGTCGCGCGCTCGTGCTGGCTGGCGCGCAGGCTCAGGCTGTCAGCCTGTGGAACGTCAGTGATTCCTCGGCCCCGGAGCTGATGCGCGAGTTCTATGCCGAGCTCGCCCGCGGCACTGGCCGTGCCGAGGCGCTGCGCAGAGGCAAGCTGCGCCTGCTGCGACAGCCTCGGTTCGCACATCCCTATTACTGGGCTGCGTTTATCCCCGCCGGTGACTGGTCTCCGCTCGCCGCCAACACGATGCGCCGGCAGGAGACAAAGTGATGCTTTCGGGATTCAAACATCGTTTCGCGAATGGGGTGTTCAGCTCGCAGGTCATAGTGGGGGACGAATCGGGATGAACCCGAACTCGCTCTTCATGTGTGCGCGATCCGGCCAGCCGGTCGCATGCAATTTCGAGACCTAATCGTGCTTGTTTAGGACTAGATGCGTTGACGCGGGCGAGAGATCCGAACTCGGATCGAGCCACGTGTCGCTATCGAGATGCGCCGTGTCCGTTCCGGTGGTGCTCGGTCGCTGTGGCGCCCGTATTCCAGGGGGCCTGATCGCCATGGTGCCGCCCTATCTGCATATATACGATCTCTTTACTGCTGGAGCGCTTGTCTCTGCTGCCTGTGACTCCTAGGCTGATATCGCTGACGTTCTTCAATCTGCATGTCACCAGCGAGCGCGAGCGCAGTCGCGTGTGCTCGTGGCGGTGCCGTGTGGTTCTCGCCGTTCTCGCCTGATCCCATGCTTCCCACGCCCACACATATACGAACGCTCTTCGACCAGTTTGGAAAGCAACTGGTGCGCTCCGCGGTCGCAGCGCGCGGCTCGGTCGAGACCGACGCGGAGGTTCCAGCCGACACGCGAAGGATCGACCTCTGGTTCATGCCCGATCCCGCCTGCGAGCCGGTGCCCGACTACCTCGGCCTCCTCGGACGGATCACCGCAGGACCAAGCACGCTGGAGTTCTTCCACAACACGCCGAGCGGCGACAGTCTCGCCGACTGCCTGATCAAGCACGGCCAGTTTCGCCACTACCTGTCGCTGCGCAGGCCGACGCCCCCGCCCCCGACGCAATGGGTGATCTCCTCGGGTCGCCCCAAGGGCGGCATCGAGGGCTTGCGGCTTCGGCGCCTGAAGGGCTGGCCGTCCGGCTTCTACGAGGGCCCGCCCTTGCTCTGGACGCGGCTCGTGGTGGTGAGCGAGCTGCCCGTCAGGCCCAACACGCTGCTCCTGCGCCTGCTTGGCGCCGGCCGGGTGCTGAGGACGGCGATCGACGAGCTCAAGGCGCTACGGGCCGAGAATCCAGTGCGCAGCCTCGCGCTTCCGCTTCTGGTACGCTTGCGGCTGGAGATCCCCAGCGACCCTGCACAACGAACGGACGACGACCAGGAGTTCCTCATGCAGACCCAAGACATCGTCGAGACCTGGCGCCAGGAGGCGATCCAGGAGGGCGTCAAGAAAGGCGTCCAGCAGGGCGAATGCTCGGTGCTGCTGCGTCAGCTACGGCAGCGCTTCGGTGACGCGGTGGACGCTCACGTCGAGCAACGCGTCATGACGGCGTCCATCGAGCAGATCGATCTCTGGACCGTGCGCATCCTGTCGGCTACCACGCTCGCCGAGGTGTTCGTCGACTGAACCGGCGGTGGCTCCGGTCGTTCTCCGCGTCGTTGCCGCGTGAGTGCCACGCCGGGAGGACGCCGTCGGTCTCAGCGCGAGATGATGTGCCGTGTCGGCATTCCAGTAGCGATCGTGATCCCGTGATTCCAATCTTGTTCTGGATTCGCTCTCCGAGCGCGGTCAGCCCGGCGGCGGCGGCTCGTCGAAGCTGGGATTCGGCTTCATCACTGCGACGATGATGCGCGATAGGGGAGTCCGTCAACCAAGATAGTCGTCGGGTCGGAGCTGTCCGTCAGGTGTCGCGGCGATCGCGGAAGCCGGTCCGCCAGCTCGCGATCGACGGGACGAAGCCGAGCTCCTCGCGCGCCTTGCGGTTGGAGACGGCGCGCTGCTGGACCATCAGGTAGACGCCGTACGAGCCGGCGCCGAGCCACGCCAGCCAGCGCGGGACCCGGAAGGGCGGCGGCGCGCCGAGCAGATGGGCGAGGTACGGCAGCCAGTCGCGCACTGGCGCCGGCTCGTCGTCGACGATGTTGTATACGCCGTCGCCGCGCTCGAGCGCGCACACGGTGGCCGCGGCCGCGTCGTCGACGTGGCAGAACCCGAACACGCCATCGCCGCGCCCGACGATCGGCACGCGGCGGCGCGCGATGTTCTCGATCATGTCGCCGCCGGTCGCGAAGATCGTGCCGGGTCCGTAGAGCGAGCCGAACCGGAGCGCGACCCCGGTGAGGTAGCCCGCGCCGGTCAACATCGCCTCCATCTTGGCGACCGCGTCGAACATCCCGGCGACCGCGCGCGGCGGGTGCTGCCAGGGCGGCTCCTCGGCGGCCGGCGACGGCCCATCGGGCGCGAGCACGAACGAGATGCTCTGGGCGATGAACCGCTTGGCGCCCGCGGCGCGCGCGGCCGCGAGCAGGATCTCCGTGCCCTCGGTGCGCAGCCGGTTCGTGGGCTCGAGCAGCCGGCCGGCTTGCCGCGGAGGCACGCGCGCGGGGATCGCCGTGAGCTGGTGGACGATCGCCTCGGCGCGCGCGGTCGCGACGGCCGCGATCACGGCATCGCGATCGTAGATATCGGCGACCACCGGCGTCACGCCGGCGGTGCGCAGGCGTGACGCGTTCTCCTCGGTGCGCGTGAGCGCCGTGACCTCGTGGCCGGCTGCCACCAGCCGCTTGCACAGCGGCTTGCCGATCACGCCGGTCGCACCGGCCACGAACACGCGCATGGCGGCGCAGCATATCGCGACGGGACGGAGTGATCTGACGCACCGCATTTGACGCGGCGCGCCCTCCTTTATATAGCCGGGGAGGGCGGTAATCCGGAGTGGGGCGCGGCGGCGGCGGCGGTGCGGCGCCACCAGGCGATCTTCAGGTAATCGGCCTCGGGGAAGCCGACGGGGTGATCGGGCTCGGTCGGCAGCTCGCGCTCCAGCGTGAAGTCAGCGCCGAGGGACTCGCGGACGACGTGGTGGAACGCGGCGCGCGAGACGCGGCTCGTGCAGCACGCGGCGACGACGGCGCCGCCGGGGCGGACCTGGCGCGCGGCCGCGCGGTACAGCTTGCGGTAGGCCGCGAGCACGGCCGGCACCTGCGTCTTGCGGCTCGTCATCGACGGCGGATCGACGATCACGAGGTCGAAGCCGGCGTCGGACGGCGGCGGCTGCGCCGGCAGCCACGCGAGCACGTCGGCGGTGACGAACTGATGGCGCGCCGGGTCGGCGACGTGGTGCGCGGCGGCGAACGCGAGCGCGCGCTCGGAGGCGTCGACCTGCACGATCGAGGAGGCGCCCGCTGCTTCGGCGGCGCGGCCGAGCATGCCGGTGTACGCGAACAGGTTGAGCACGCGCGCGCCAGCGAGCGGCGCGGTGGCGACGGCGCGGCGCAGCCCGCGCAGATCGAGGTACGTGCCGGTCTTCTGCCCGAGGAGCAGATCGACGGAGAACGGCAGGCCGTCCTCGGTGAAGCGCGTGAGCTCGGGCGGCGTGCCGCGGACGGCGCGAGGGGCGGGCACGGCGGCGCGCGCGAGCCGCCGGTGCGCCGGGCGGACGATCGCGGCGGTGATGCCGGTCGCGGCGGATGCATCGGCTGCGGGCGCGCTCAGGGCGAGCGCGGCGTAGCGGGCGAGCGCGTCGGCCCCGGCGGAGTAGCTGGTGGCGACGAGCGTGTCGCCGAAGCGGTCGACGACGACGGCGGGGATGCCGTCGCTCTCGCCGTGCACGAGCCGGATCCCGTCGGTGCGCGCGGCGAGCGGCGCGCGACGGGCGAGGGCGGCGGCGAGCTGGCCGCGGAGCCAGGCGGCGTCCGGCCGCTCGGGGCCGCGGCGCAAGACGCGGATCGCGATCGCGCCCTCGGCCTCGTAGATGCCGTGCGCGACGACGCGGTTCTGCCCGTCGACGAGCGACAGCCAGTCGCCGTCATGGAACACGCTCGCCGCCGAGCTGAGCTGGTCGCGGAAGATCCACGGGTGCCCGCGACCGATGATCGCGGTGGCTTGCTTCGTGAGCTGATAGCGGCGGGGGCGCATTGCTTTGCGTTCGCTGGTCCTACGGGTGCGTCTCGTCGGGTGGCCGGCTCACCGCGACGAGATCGGCGCGGCCCGCGGCGATCGCGGCGTCGAGATCCGGAAGCGACGCGGCCTCGACCTCGATGCACGTGGCGACCGAGAGCTCGTTGCGCAGGCGATCGGCGAGCGGCGCGGGCGGCAGGCGCGAGCCGGCGAGCGCCGCGGCAGCAATGGTCGCGGCGGCGGCGGTCGCGGCGGTCGCGGCGGCCGCGGTCGCGGCGGCTGCAACCGCGGGCGGCGCGGACCCGGCCGCGGGCGAGCGGACCCAGAGCAGATCCGCGCCGGCACGCGCGAGCTGCGCCGCGTACCCGACGGCGGCGGCGCGCGTGGCGGGCCGATCTTCGACGACGGCCGCGATCCAGCCGCCGGGCCGCCACGCGCCGCGCGCGCGCTGCACGAGCGCGGGGAGCTGCTCGGCGAGCTCGGGATCGCCGCCGGGATCGAGCAGGAGCAGGTCGAAGCCGGCCGCCGCGGCGCGCGCGATCTCGTCGTCGTCGGGCACCGGCGCGATCAGCCGCAGCGCGATCAGCGCGCCGGCTGCGTGCGCGGCCGCGATGGCCGGCTCCCAGGCCGCGGCGGCCTCGGCCCCGAGCGCCGGCCGCGTCACCACCAGCCCGGCCCACGCCGCCGCCTCGGCGTCCGCATCCGCCTCGGTATCCGCCGTCGCGAGCGTATCCGCGGCGGCATCCACGAGCGCCGCCGCCGGCTCCGCGAGCGCGAGCCGCGAGCGGGCGCGCCGGTCGCCGAGCTGGAGCGGCAGCGCCGTGGGCCGCGGCGGCGCCTCGGCGGGCACACCGGCCGCGCGGGCCAGGAGCGCCTCGACGCCGCGCGCGAGGTGCGGATCGCGCCGCGCGACGGACGCGTGCGAGACGCGCAGGCTGCGCGTCATCAGGCTGTACGTGAGCTGGACGGGCGCCATCGCGAGGTAGCGCTCGGTGCCCTCGAACCACTCGAGGCTCGCCTGCGCCGCGGCCTGGAGCGCCTCGACCTCGGGCCGGCGCCGTGCCTCGTACGCGGCGAGCGCGCCGCCGATGTCGCGCGCGCCGCGAGCGACGAGCTCGTCGCGCAGCGCGATCACGTCCTCCATCGCGAGCTTGGTGCCGGAGCCGATCGAGAAGTGCGCGGTGTGCGCGGCGTCGCCGACGAGCACGACGTTCCCGGCGTGCCACTTGCCGCACCGCACGGTCGGGAAGTTGCGCCAGATCGAGCGGTTCTTGATGAGGCGGTGACCGGCGAGCTCCTCGGCGAACACGCCCTCGAGCACGGCGAGCGTGCGATCCTCGTCGGCGCCGGCGAGCCCGAGCGCGCGCCAGGTCTCCTCGCGGCACTCGGCGATGAACGTCGAGCCGTGCTCGTGGTAGCGGTACGCGTGGACGCGGAACAGGCCGTGCGGCGTCTCCTTGAACAGGAACGTGAACGCGCGGTACGGCACGGTGCAGCCGAGCCACACGAACTTGTTCGGCCGCACGTCGACGTGGGGCCGCAGCTCCGCGGCGAGCGCGTCGCGCACCCAGCTCGCCACGCCGTCGCACGCGACGATCACATCGGCGCCGGAGAGCTCGCCGAGCGCGCGCACCTCGCGCTCGAACTCGATCCGCACGCCGAGCTCCTGCGCGCGCGCCTGCAGGAGCTGGAGCAGCGCCTTGCGCTCGATGCCGCAGAAGCCGTGGCCGGTCGAGCGCAGCACCTCGCCGCCGACGTGGATCTCGATGTCGTCCCAGCGCGCGAAGCGATCGGTGATCTGGCGGTGCGTCTCGGGATCGGCGGCGGCGAGGTGGCCGAGCGTGGCGTCGGAGAACACGACGCCGAACCCGAACGTATCGGCGGGGCGGTTGCGCTCGTACACGACGACGTCGTGCTCCGGCGCCACGCGCTTCACGAGGATGCCCAGGTACAGCCCGGCCGGTCCGCCGCCGATGCAGGCGATCTTCACGGGGCCACCCTAGCAGAACGTCGCCGTCAGCGCCGACGACGGCGCGCCGCGCACAGCCCGAGCAGCGCGAGGCCGAGCGCGAGGCCGCCGCCGCCGCCGGCCGAGCAGTCGCTCTGCTCGAAGTCCTCGAACGGCGGGGGCGAGCCGCAGAACGGCGTCTCCGTGCAGGCGGGCTGCGGCAGGATCGGCGCGGCGCACGGGCCGGCCGCCACGATCTCGATCCCGGTGAGCCAGTCGCTGCTGAAGCCGATCTGCTCGCCGACCTGCACGTTCTGCGGCGTGATGGCGAGGTGATCGTACGGCATGATGGTGGTCATCATGTTCGAGGGCTGCAGCTGGCAGTTGACGAACGTCGTGGTGACCGAGATCTGCTCCATGTTGCGCGTGATCGCGCCGGTCGCGTCGGCGTAGGCGCCGCCGCGCAGGACCGTGACCTTCGGGATGAACGGCTCGCCGGTCCCGTTGAAGCCGCTGTAGACGTGGAGCGGGCAGCCGAGCGGGAGCTTCGTCCCGGTCCCGAGGTACGGCCCGGCGATGTCGCAGACCGCGGCCGCGTCGCGCGGCGCCCACAGTCCGCCGGTGATCGCGAGCACGGCGAGGAGTCGATACGGTCGCACGGCGGGATCTTCCCCGAGCGCGGTGCCCGTGACAACGGCAAACTCCGGCGGCGCGCCCTGGGCTGATTTTTTTTTGCGACAAGCGCGAGGTCGCCGCGTCCCCGGGGTCATGAAGCAAGTCATCGATTTCATCGAAGAGCAGAAGCGGGTGTTCTCGGAGCTCCCGCTGTTCAAGCGGCTCGAGGGGACGGGGACCCTCGACGACGTCCGCGCCTTCGCGCCCTCCATCATGTTCTTCACCCACTCGGCGAAGGACTTCCTGCGCATCAACTCCGCCCGCTTCGAGGATCCGGAGATGCGGCGGATCGCCCTGCAGCACGCGATCGAGGAGAAGGATCACAACCGCTGGCTCCGCGCCGATCTCGCGAACCTCGACGTCGCGGTCGACTTCGAGCGGGTCTACAGCGAGGAGCACGAGGTGGAGCGGGACGCGGCGTACCAGTTCATCCACGAGGCGCTCTGCGCGAAGCACGACGCGACGCGGATGGCGACCGTGTGGGTGCTCGAGATGACCGGTGAGGCCTTGTTCTCGCGGACGGTGGGCTACTTTCCGCGCTCCGGTTACTCGGGCCGGCTCGTCTACTACGCGCAGACGCACCTCAGCGTCGAGCACAGCCACGTCCTGTTCCAGGAGGTGGAGCGCGAGTACATCGAGCGAACCTCGCTGACGGCCGAGGTCCGCGCGGAGGCGATCGAGGCGGCGCGCCGTTGCTACATGGCCATGACGGCGATGATGAACGCCTGCGAGCGCATGATCGTGCGCGCCGCTGCGAAGCGGCAGGCGGTCGGTGCGTCCGCACCCGCGCGCGCGTCGGCGCCGCTGCCTGAGCGCGACCCGGCACGCTCGTAGCGCGCGGGCTCAGGCCCGAATCAGCGCCTCGAGGCGGGTCAGCGCCGCGGCCAGATCGGGCCGCTCGGTGAGCACGGGCCGGCACGGATCGCCGGGCCACGCCGCGATCCGATCGAGCGCGTTGCGCAGCGTGAACTGCCGCGCGTCGAGGTCCGGCGTGACCTCGTGCCAGTAGACGGGCATCGAGACGGGCGCGCCGGCGACGGGGCGGACGCTGTACGGCGCGACGAGCAGCTGGCCGTGCGCGTTCTGGCCCCAGTCGAGGTAGACGCGGCCGCCGCGCGCGGCGGGGTTGCGGTGCGTGGTGGCCATGTCGGGGTGCTGCTTCTCGATGATCGCGCCGATCAGGTAGGCGAGCGTCCGCGCCTGATCGAACGTGCACTGCCCGGCGAGCGGGATCAGGACGTGGAGCCCGCTCTGGCCCGAGGTCTTGACGTAGTTCGGCAGCCCGGCGGCCTCGCACAGCTCGTGGATCGCGAGCGCGAGCGGCACCACGTGCTCGCGCGGCGCGTTCTTCGGATCCAGATCGACGATCGTCCAGTCGGGCTTCTCGAGGTTGCCGATGCGGCTCGCCCACGCGTGGATCGGGATCGAGCCGAGGTTCGCGACGAACGCGAGCCCGTCGGCGTCGTCGATCAGGACGTAGTGCACCTCGCGCTGGCTGTGCTCGCTCCACAGCGCCGTGGTGCGCAGCCACGGCGGCACCCAGTGCGGCATGTCCTTCTGATAGAACATCTCGCCGTCGATGCCGTCGGGGTAGCGCGTCAGCACCACGGGCCGATCGGCGAGGTACGGCAGCATGTGCGGGGCGACCGCGCGGTAGTACTCGATCAGATCGCCCTTCGTGATGTTGTCGTCCTTCCAGAACACCTTGTGGAGGCGCGACAGCCGCAGCTCGCGGATCGGCGCGTCCACCTCGAGCTCTGCGTCCTCGGGCGCGCGCGCGAGCGGGCCGGTGTCGTCGCTTCCGTCGCGCGCCTCGGGCACGGCGTCGTCGTCAGCGTCGGGGCGCGCCTCGCCGGTGTGCCGCAGCGGCATGCCGCACTCGCGCGGCGTCTTGTCGGGCCGCATCCGCACGAACACGGGGAAGCGCAGCGAGCTGTCGGCCGCCCACTCGCGGTAGCGGACCTGGACGACGAGCTCGGGCTCGATCCAGCGCACGTCGCCGGGCGCCTCGGGGCGCGGGAACGTGGGCTTCCACGCCGGCTTCTCGTCGAGGACCTTGCGCAGCTCGCGCAGGAGCTTGTCGTCGAAGCCGGAGCCGACCTTGCCGGCCCAGACCCAGCGGTTGTCCTCCCACACGCACAGGTGCAGCGCGCCGAAGCCGCTCCGCGTGTTCTTCGGCGCGGTGTAGCCGCAGACGGCGAAGTCGCCTTCCGGATCGCGCTTCATCTTGAGCCAGTCCTTGGACCGGCCGGCGCGGTACGGCGCGAGCTTGCGCTTGGCGACGACGCCCTCGAGCCCGCGCGCGACGACCTGCTCGAGCAGCGCCTCGCCGCGCGCGTCGATGTGATCGCCGTAGCGCAGCGGCCCGGTGGCGGGCAGGATCCGGCGCAAGAGCTCCTTGCGCGCGAAGAGCGGCAGCCCGCGCAGGTCGCGGCCGGCGGCGCCGAGCAGGTCGAACACGACGTACGTGACGGGCGCGGCGAGCGCGGCGCGCTGGACCTCCGACGTCTTGTGGAGCTGGGCGCGCTCGGCGAGCCGGTGGAAGTCGGGCTTGCCCTCGGGATCGAGGACGACGATCTCGCCGTCGAGCACGAGGCCGGGGATCGGCAGCGCGCGGATCGCCGACGTGAGCTCGGGGTAGCGGTTCGTCGAGTCCTGCCCGGAGCGGTAGCGCAGCGCCGCGTCGCCGGCCCCGCCGAACGCGATCATGCGGAAGCCGTCGTACTTGAGCTCGAAGACCCAGTCGTCCGACGAGAACGCCGCCTCGGCGGTGTGGCACAGCATGGGCTCGAACGAGGCGGGCGCGATCGTGCGCTTCGGCGCCAGATCGGCCAGGCCCTCGAGCTCGGCGAGCCACTGGCGGTGGCGCGGCGCGCCCGCGGCGAGCTCGTCGATCGTGAGGCCCGATAGCACGGAGGCGCCGGACAGGGGCTCGCCCCCGGCCAGGAACGCCTCGGTAGGGGGATCTCTCTTCTTGATCAGGAGCCAGTGATCCGATCCCCGGCCTGACTGCCGGCCGCGTTTGCCCTTCCCGGTGTGCACGAGCGTGAAGGCGCCGCGCAGCTTGTAGCCGTAGAGCTCGAACTTGATCTCGCCGTCCAGGAGACCCTGCGCGGGATCGATCAGCGGGCGGAACAGCCCGCGGTCCCAGGCGATCATCGGCCCGGCGCCGTAGTTGCCGTCGGGGATCACTGCCTCGAAGTGCACGTACTCGAGGGGGTGGTTCTCGACCTTCACGGCGAGGCGCTTGTCGTCGGGATCCATCGAGGGCGCCTTGGGGACGGCCCACGAGCACAGGACGCCGTCGATCTCGAGCCGGAGGTCCCAGTGCATCCGCGTCGCGTCGTGCTGGTGCACCACGAACATGCGCGGGCCACGCCCCGGGATCGGCGGAGTGCTGGCCATCGGTTCAGGTGTGGCCCCGCCGGTCCGCTTCGCACGGTACGCGTCCAGACCTTGGTCATTTTTGGGATCGCTCACCGGAGGCCAGTACAATTTTTATCATCATGCCCGCCCGCAGCATCGGCACCGCCACCATCTCGTTCGGCCTCGTCTCGATCCCGACGAAGCTCTACACGACGAACGAGACGGCCGGCGACGTCCACTTCAACATGCTGCACGACGCGGACGGCGCGCGGCTCCGCCAGCAGTACGTGTGCACGCAGTGCAACGAGATCGTCGATCGAGAGCACACGGTGAAGGGGTACGAGCACAGCAAGGGCCAGTACGTGGTCCTGTCGGCCGAGGAGCTCAAGGCGCTCGACGCGGTCGCGACGCAGACGATCGCGCTCGAGGAGTTCGTGCCGGGGGCGGCGGTCGATCCCTTGTACGTCGACAAGAGCTACTACCTCGGGCCGGACAAGGGCGGCGAGCGCGCGTACAAGCTGCTCCACGACGCGATGCTCGAGACGGGGCTCGTCGGCGTGGCGTCGTACTCGGCGCGCGGCAAGCAGTACATCGTCGAGCTGCGGCCGTTCGAGAACGGGCTCATCATGCACCAGCTCCGCTACGCGGCCGAGGTGAAGCCGTGGACCGAGGTGCCGCTGCCGGACATGCCGGAGCTGAAGCCGGCAGAGCTCGGGCTCGCGAAGCAGATCATCCAGCAGATCGCCCACGAGACCTGGAACCCGCAGCGCTACAAGGACGAGGTCTCCGAGCGGATGCTCGAGCTCATCCAGCGCAAGGTGGAGGGCCAGGAGATCACGGTCACGCCCGAGGCGCCAGCGGGCAAGGTCATCGATCTGATGGAGGCGCTCAAGGCGAGCCTCGGCATGACGAAGACCGAGGAGCGCAAGCCGGCGGCGGCGGCCGAGGCGAAGACGACGGCGGAGGCCGAGGCGGGGGCGCCCGCCGAGGCGCCGAAGAAGAAGACCGCGTCGAAGAAGAAGTAGCGCGCCGGGCCCGACGGGAGCCGGCTCGCTACGCCGGCGGCGACTCCGGCGCGTCGAGCTGCGAGAGCCGCTGGAGCAGCCGCGCCTCCATGATGTTCGGGATCCGCCGCGCGAGCTCGATCGCCTCGCCGAGCGCGCGCCGGGCCGCGTCCGGCTCGCCCACGCGCAGCGCGCCGAGCGCCTGCAGCTCGATCACCTCGATCGCGTGCTGCTCCTCCGCGCAGCGCTCCGCGCGGGCCCGCAGCGCGGCCCAGGCATCGTCCGAGAGCCCGCCACCAGCGCCGGTGGCCGCGAGCAGGATCGCGTCGAGGAGCACCTCCTCGGTGAGGAGCAGCTCCGCGTCGACGCGGCCCTCGGCCCGCGCCATCCGGTGCAGCTCCGCGATCTCTGCGCCGAGCGCCTCCGCCTCCTGCCACCGGCCCTCGAACGCGAGCAGGCGGAGCTCGAGCAGCCGCGCGAGGGGGCGCGGCTGCAGATCGGCGCGGCGGGCGGCCAGCGCCACCGCGTGGTCGACGTGCTGCCACGCGGCGTCGATGTCGCCGGCCTGGTAGAGGAGCTCGCCGAGGTTGTACGAGCCGACGAGCTCGGCGAGCACGAGGCCGAGTGTCCGGCCGAGCTCGAACATCGTGCGCAGCTCGGCCACGGCGCGCGCGACGTCCTTCTCCGCGATCCACAGCCGGCGGCGGTTGTTGAGCGCGGTGAGCTCGTGGAGCCGATCGCCCTGCGCGCGCGCGGTGGCGAGCGCGCGATCGAAGACCTCGCGCGCCTTCTGGAGGTCGCCGAGGCCGCACAGGACGGTGCCCAGCATGACGAGCGAGAGGATGAGGCTCTCGTACGCGGCGGCGCCCGCGGCCTCGGCGCGGGCCAGCGCCTCGAGCAGGCTCGCGTGCGCCTCGACGCTCTTGCCGAGCCGCCACAGCGAGCGCGCGCGGCCGGTCGCGAGGCGCGCGGCGAGCACGGGATCGGGCTCGTCGCCGGCGAGCGCGATCGCCTGCTCGACCAGCTCGGCGGAGCGGCGGTGGCTCCACATCCAGTCGAGGACGGCCGCCTGGTCGAGGAGGATCGTCAGCTCGGCGCGCCGGTCGCCGAACTCGCTGGCGAGCGCGCGCGCCTGGTGCAGATCGTCGATCGCGTCCTCGTAGCGCCCGGTCCGGTAGCGCGCGAGGCCGCGGCCGTGCAGCGCGACGAGGCGCCGCGGCGCGGCCTCTACGAGCGCGAGCATCCGCGTGAACGCGCCCTCCGCCTCGACGTAGCGGTGCCGGTAGAGGTACTCCGCGGCGAGCGCCTCGTACGCCAGCGCCGCCGGCTCGCGCAGCCCGGCCTCCGCCGCGTGGAACGCGAGCCGGGGCCGCCGCCGCTCCTCGGGGACCTGGCGGAGGTCGCGGTAGTACTGGTACGCGGCGCGGTGGAGCTCGGCGCGGAGCGGCGCCGGGATCGACTCGCGGACCGCCTCGCACAGCATCGCGCTGCGGAACTCGCAGTTGCGGCGGACGGTCAAGAGCTGCGCCTTCTCGAGCTGCGTGAGCGCCGTGCCCGACTCGAGCGGGAAGCGCCGCTCCGCCGACGAGGCGTCGAGCACCCGGATGACACCGGCCATGTCGGCGGCCGGGAACTTGGGGCCGAGCAGCGCCGCCAGCTGCGCGTGGGCGGCGAGGTCGGGCGACAGGCGGCGCAGCTCGCGCTCGGCGAGCCACGCGAGGCGCGGCGTGTGCGGCCAGGCGTCGACGCGGTCGGTCTCGAGGATCCACGCGCCGCTGCGCTCCTGGCGGACGATGCCCTCGGTCTTGAGCGCGCGGCACAGCTCGGCCAGCACCATCGCGTTGCCGTGCGCGCGCGCCGTGATCATCTCGATGACGCGCGCCGGCAGGTTCTCGGCGGGGTGGAGCAGCGCGCGGCACAGCTCCTCGGCGGCGGCGTCGGGCAGCGGCGCGAGCTCGATCTCCTCGGCGCGCGCGGCGCGCTCGCCCCAGCTGGGCCGCAGGGTGTCGAACGTCGGCTTCACGAGCACGCAGATCCACAGCGGCGCCTCGCCGCCGCGATCGAGCGTGGCGAGCTCGATCGCGTCGAGGGCGGTGGCGTCGGCGAGGTGGGCGTCGTCGATGATGACGCACAGCGGGGCCTCTTCGGCGGCGCGCCGGAGCAGCCGGGCGGTCGCCTCGACGGTGGCGATGCGCAGGGCGCCCGGCGCGCCGGCCAGCGGGGCGACCTCCGGCGCGTCGTGCCCGATCCAGCCCAGGGTCAGCGCGACCGCCGGCCACCCGTCGCCGATCTGGGCCTGCAGGTGCTCGCGCAGCTTCCGCCGCCGCAGCGTCCGCTCGGCCGGCGCGGCCAGCCGCCGCAGGATCGCCCGGACCGTCCCGTCCACCTCGCTGACGGCCGAGTCCTGGCCGCGGAACATGAGCACGCGCGCCGCCGGGATCGCCTCGGTCAGCGCGTGGTGGAGGGCCGCCGCGAGCCGGGTCTTGCCGATGCCGGCGTCGGCGCAGATCGTCATGAGCGTCGGCGTGCGCGTCGCGACCGCGGCGCAGCTGCTGTGGATCAGGGTCGCCATCGTCTCGCGCCGGCCCTCGAACGGCTGCTGCTCGGCGAGCTTCTCGGCCTCGACGGACGTCATGTCGCTGTCGTGCTCGACGAGCGGGATGTCGTCCTCGGGCGCGGCCGGCGCGATGTCGAGGATCTTGCGGGCGGCCGCGACCTCGGGGATCGGCCGATCGGGGTCGGCCCAGCAGCGCAGGAACGCCTCGTAGGAGGCGCGCGCCGCGGTGGGGTCGCCGAGCTCGCCGAGCACGCGGGCGAGGTGGAACCGCGCGAGGACCGCGTGGTACGGCGAGCCCTGGTTGCTACCGAGGATCGACCACCGGCGCGCGGCGCGCTCGAAGCTGCGGCGCGCGAGCTCGAGCTCGCGCACGCGCAGGGCGCACAGCCCGAACGCCACGAGCGACGCGGTGTTCTCCTCGGACGCCGAGAAGCCGGCGGCGACGGCCTCCTCGAGCGAGCCCACGCCCGCGATCGCCGCAGCGCGCAGCATGCGGCGGCGCGCGACGTCGCGCACGGGGCCCTCCTCGAGCTTCTCGAGGTGCTCGTCGATCGACAGCGCGGCCCCGCGCTGCTCCGGCGGCTCGATCAGCGAGAGCTCGAACTGGGTCGCGGTGGCGGCGCCGGTGTCGCCGAACAGGGCCTTGAACGCGACGGTGAGCTCCTCGGTGTACCGGCGCTGGGCGGCCGTGTTCGCCACGAGCGGCGCGATCGAGCGCGCGAGCTCGAGGCACTGCGTGATCTCCGACATCCAGCCGAACGCGCGGTGCTCGGCGATCGCGCGCCGCACGGCGTCGTAGGCGGCGGCGAACCTGCCCTCGAGCACCGCCGTCACGGCGACGCGGTAGCGGCCGCGCGCGCGGACCAGCGGGCTGCCGGCGAGCATCCGGTCCGCGATCGCGCGGGCGCCCGAGATCTGGTCGCTCGCGACGAGCGCCTCGAACAGCTCGGGGAGCGCGTCGGCGCGGTCGCCGTGGATCACGAGCGCCTCGCGCGCCCGCTCGCGCGCCTCGGCGAGGCGCCCGGCGTTGGCCTCGATCCGGACCAGCTCGACGCGCGCGAGGATGTTGTCGGGGGCCGTCGCGATCCACTCGCCGATCACGCGGTCGGCGTCGGTGTCGCGCCCCTCGCGGCGGAGCATCTCGGCGAGCTCCATCCCGAACCCGAGCTCCGGGAAGCGGGCGTGGAGGTGCTGGGTGGTCGCCACCACCTCCTCGGTCCGCTGTGCCAGGCGCGCCCACCGCACGAGCAGCATGCCGGCGAGCAGCTCGGTCTCGTCTTGCCGGAACACCTCGCCCGCGGCGGCGAGCGCGCCGTCGAGCTCGCCGCGCGCGCCCTGCTCGAGCGCGCCGACGAGCTGCATCCCCGACGGATCGCGCCGGGCGCTGGCGGAGGCCCGCGCGGCCCCGAGCGCGTCGCGGGCGTCGTACGTGGTCTGGCCCTCGATGATCGCGAGCAGCGCGTAGGGGTGCGCCCACATCGGATCGTCGGAGATGATCGCGCGCACCGCGGCGGCCAGCGCGCGGCGATCGGGCAGGCTCGTCGCGTGGAGCGCGTGGAGCACGCGGCCGTAGCGGCGGAACAGCTCCACCGACGTCGCGCCGATCCGGTGCATCGCCTCGAGCTCGGCGGCGTCGGGGCCCACCACGCCGAGCCCGGCGCCGAGCTTCTCCATGAGGAGGCCGCCGAGCGTGTGCACGGCGCCCGCGACCGAGCTCGCGGACGCGGAGGCCAGGATCCGCGCCTCGGCGGCGTGGAGCGCGTCGATCCGGAGCTGATCTCCCGTGCGGGCGATCGCGAGCTCGATCCACGTCGCGTCGTCCCTGCGCTCGACGACGTGGAAGCGCCGGTCCTCGCGATCGCGGAAGCTCCGGCGCACCATGCGCTCGACGACCGGGACGAGCCACGCGTCGCCCGGCGGGCCGATGTTGCGCGCCGAGAACGCCAGCCGGAGCCGGCGCGACGGCGTCTCGCCGAGCCAGCGCGCGAGCTGCGGCCAGGCGGTGGCGGGCGTCTCCTGCGCGATCTCGAGCAGGGTGTCGCCGTCCTCGCGCGTGGCGAGGACGAGCCGCCGATCGACGAGCCGATCGATCAGCTGGGCGACCGCGTCGCGCGCGCCGGCGGGCGCGCCCTCGATGAGCTCGCTGCGGCGGCGCCGGACGTGCGCGCCGTCGGGGCCGACCAGCGCGAGCATGATGCCGCGCGCGAGGCGGACCTCGTCGGCCGCGAGCTCGGTGACGAGCTGCTGCTGCGGGCCGCCGAGGCCCAGGGGCCGCACGTCGAGGGCCGAGCTCGCCGAGCTCGCCTCGAGCAGCGCGGCGAGCCGGTGCACCACCTCCTCGGCCGTCGGGCGATCCTCCGGATCGCGCGCGAGGCAGTCGCGCACGAGCGTGGTCCACGGCATGTCGTCCGGCAGGTTGGGGAGCTCGATGATGTCCGCCGCGAACATGACCTGGAGGAACACGTCGTCGGGGATCGGGCGGGCGCCGGTGAGCAGCTCGTGGAGCATGACGCCGAGCGCCCAGATGTCGATCGCGCCCGTCGGCGGCGTGCCGCGCCAGCGCTCGGGCGCCATGTACGCGGGCGTGCCGGACGTGGCGTTGGCGGCGCCGCGGGCGAGCTTCGCGAGGCCGAAGTCGACGACCCGCACGCGGCCGTCGTTCGGGATCACGATGTTCTCGGGCTTGAGGTCCGCGTGCACGACGCCGCGCCGGTGCGCCTCGGCGATCGCCTCCGCCACGGCGCGGCAGCACGCGAGCGCGTCCCGCGTCGACATCCGCGCGGCCGCGGCGCGCTGCCGGAGCGATTGCCCGTCGATGTACTCGAGCGCGAGGTACGGCCGGCCGTCGTGCTCGCCGACCGCGTAGAGCGTCACGATGTGCGGGTGGTTGAAGCTCGCGGTCGCGCGCGCCTCCTCGAGGAAGCGATCCACGCCGCCGCTCTGCATGACCGAGCGCTTGATGAGCTTCAGCGCGACCCGGCGGCCGAGCGTGATGTCCTGCGCGAGGTAGACCTGGCCCATCGCGCCCTCGCCGAGCAGGCCGCGGACGCGGAAGTCGCCGATGCGCGTGCCCTCCTCGAGCACCGGCTCGTCCTTGACCTCCGTCTCCCGATCGCTGCCGGCCGCGTTGCCGATCACCCGCCCGGGCTCGGTCGGCGCGCTGGCGGACGCGAGCATCTCCTCCACGTCGCGGCGCAGCGTGTCATCGCCGCCGCACTCGCGCTCGAGGAACCCGGCCCGGGCGGTGATCTGAAGACCGATCGCCGCCTGGAACAGCTCCTCGACTCTCTGCTTGCGCTCGTCCATGTAGACGGACCGGACCTGAGCGGGGTGACTCACCCGCCACGGCGGTGACCGACCTCCATCGTATACGCTGGCCTTCCGTCTGGGGGATGATTCTGCGATCCGGCGCCATGCTGGACTACATCCAGATCCGACCATGTAACGGCACGATGGAGCGACCATCCGACCGTTGATGCCGGCGCTGCCCGGCTCCGCAGGGGCAGGGAGTCGCGTACTTGTCGCGGTGTGTCGCAGTTTTCTCGACGCGGATCCACACGTTACGGTGCGCCGATGCGGCTCCCTCTGCTCGTCGTCCTCCCTGCTGTCGCCTCGCTGGCCCTCGCGCGCCCCGCAGCCGCGCAGCCGGCGGGGCCGGATCTCACGCTGGACGCGGCCACGCGCGCGAAGGTGATCGATGCCTCGCTCGCGGCGCTGACCCGGTACTACGTGTTCCCGGAGGTGGCGGGGAAGATGGCCGCCGAGATCCGGCGGCACGTCGCGGCGAAGAAGTACGACGCGCTCACGAGCGCGCGGGCGTTCGCGGAGGCGCTCACTACCGACTTGCGCGCGGTGAGCCGCGATAAGCACCTGCGGGTGATCTTCAGCCCGGAGCCGATCCCCGATCGCAAGCCTGACGCGCCGCCGCCGCCGTTCGACGACGTCGAGCGGTTCCGCGAGCAGATGCGGTTCTGGAACGCGGGCTACGTGAAGGCCGAGCGGCTCGACGGCAACATCGGCTACCTGCGGCTCGACGGGTTCGTGCCCGTCGCCGAGGCCGCGCCGCGCGCCGCCGCGGCGATGACGCTGCTCGCCGACACGGGCGCGCTGATCATCGATCTGCGGTGGAACGGCGGCGGCGATCCGGCGAGCGTCGCGCTGCTCGTCAGCTACCTGTTCGCCGCCGAGGACCAGCGCCACATCAACGACATCTACTGGCGGCCGGACAACTCCACGAAGCAGTACTGGACGTACCCGGACCTGTCCGGCAAGCGGTACCCGGACAAGCCCGTCTACGTGCTGACGAGCAAGGACACGTTCTCCGGCGCCGAGGAGTTCGCGTACGACGTGCAGAACTTGAAGCGGGCGACGCTCGTCGGCGAGGTCACCGGCGGCGGCGCGAACCCCGGCGGCCCCGAGAAGGTGCACCCGCACTTCATGGTCAACGTGCCGCGCGGCCGCGCGATCAGCCCGGTCACGAAGACGAACTGGGAGGGCACGGGGGTCCGGCCCGAGGTGGCGGTGCCCGCCGAGCGGGCGCTCGACACCGCGTACCTCGCGGCGCTCGAGAAGGTGCGCCCGACGATCGACGACAAGCGGCGCCCCGGCATGGCCAAGGAGATCGACGACGCGATCGCCAAGCTCCGGCCCGCGAAGAAGTGAAGAAGTGAAGAGAGCCGCGGCGTCGATTCAGGCGCTGTCGCCGTGCGTGGCGGCGGGGTAGACTCCTGCCGATGAGCCACGACTCCGCGCTGGGATCGCCCGGGCTGCCGGGGATGACGATCGAGGAGTGGGCTGATCTCGATGAGGACGAGCCCGGCGAGCTGGTCGACGGCCGCCTCGAGGAGGAGGAGGTGCCGAGCTACCTGCACGAGGCGATCGTCGCGTGGCTGATCCACGCTCTCCGTGCGTGGGCCGCCGCGCGGGGAGGCTGGGTCTTCGGCTCGGAATCGAAGTTCGCGGTGGCGCCGCGGCGCGGCCGCAAGCCCGACGTCTCGGTCTACTTCCCGGGCGCGCCGCTCCCCGGCAAGCGCGACTCGGTCGCGCGGGTCCCGCCGCAGATCATGGTCGAGGTGCTGTCGCCACGGCCACGGGATGGCCGGCGCGACCGGATCGACAAGACCCGCGACTACGCCGCCTTCGGCGTCCAGCAGTACTGGATCATCGATCCCGAGCTACGCGTCCTCGAGATCCTCGAGCTTGGCACCGACGGCCGGTACGCGATCGCGCTGACCGCCTCCGAGGGAGCGCACCCGGCTCCGGGCTGCGAGGGGCTCACCCTCGATCTCGATGCGATGTGGGCGGAGATCGACCGGCTGCCGGACGGTGGCGCGCCGCCGAGCTGAGCTCTTTGGCTGGTCACGAGTCGCTGCGAGTGACGCGGGGCATCAGCGCAGCGGCTGTCCGCCCGCGAGCACCTCCCCGAGGACGTCCGCGGCGCAGATGGAGCCGCGCTGGTCGCCGATCGTGTACGGCACGCAGCCGTCCGCGTCGCGGGCGCCGACGTCGATGACGAGGACGTCGGCACCGCGTACGGTCACGCTGCCGCTCGGCGGATCGTCGGTGTACCAGGTGCCCTCGACGCTGGCGCCGCCGAGGTCCGCGATCTCGATCTCCGAGCCGGGCGACGCGGTGCACGGGCCGTCGGCCTTGCAGGCGAGCTCGAGGCGCGAGGTCGACACGATGCCTCCGGCGTCGAGCCGGAGGTCGCCAGAGAGGGCCGTCTCGGCGAGCTCGACGTGGCCGTCGAGCCTGATGGCTGCGCTCTGCTGGACGATGCGGAAGTCGAGCTCGAACGAGCTCGGCTGGGACGGATCGTACGCCGGGGTCTGGGGCGCGTTGTGGATCTCGATCGAGCCTTCCATGCGCTCGCCGCCCTCGGTCGTGCAGCCACCCGTGATGGTGGTCTCCTGCCCCTCGGTCACGACCTTCGGGCACGCCATGGGACCGCTCGCGCCCACGAAGGCGAGGCTCCTCTGCACGGCCGAATTCAGATCGGCGCCCGAGGCCGCCGTGTAGGCGCGCCCCAGCTGCGCGAGGCTCGCGTCGGCGAAGCGGGCATCGTGGTCGATGCCGGAGCAGCCGGCGAGCGTGGCGGTGGAGAGGAGAGCGAAGGACAAGCCAAGAGAAGTAAGATGAAGAGACACGGTATGCTCCTAGATGAATTGTTAATCTGCGGACGCATTGCCGACCTGCAGTGGCTGTGCCGATCGGGCGATTTCTCCTCGATGTGCTCGTGACGCGGGCTTTCGCGGCGGCGTCACTGTCGAGCTGTCCACTGGAGTTGAATCTGCAGAGAATTGCCATCCAGTGAAATGGACGGACTCATAGACGCGGCGGTCCGGGGGCCCGATGGGGCCGGATAGAACCGGCTCGGAAATCTGAGTGCCGCGGCGCGGCACGTTGCGAATCCTCGGCGGGGTGGCCGGCGCAACCGCGCGCAATTGCGGGCGGTGTCGTGGCACGGCCGTTGAAACGATCCCGCGTATGAGACGCGCTCTGGCCCTGACGGCCCTCCTGCTCGCGCCCGCCGGGTGCAGCGACTCCTCCGCCGATATCCCCGAGATCAAGTCCGACCTCGCGCGCGAGAAGAACCCGGACGTCGCGCCGGCCGAGCTCGCCGAGCTGGTCGCGGGCAACGCGGCGCTGGCGGCTGACGTGTACCGCGCAGCGGGCCAAGGCGGCGGCAACCTGTTCCTGTCGCCGCACAGCATCTCGTCGGCGCTGGCGATGACGTACGCCGGGGCGGCGAACGCGACCGCGACGCAGATGGCCGCCGCGCTCCACTTCACGCTGCCCGAGGCCAAGCTCCACGCGGGGTTCAACGCGCTCGATCTGGCGCTCGCCTCGCGCGCCGAGGGCGCGAGCAGCGACACCATCCCGTTCCGCCTGACCACGGCGAGCTCGATCTGGGGCCAGACCGGCTGGGAGTTCGAGCCGCGGTTCCTCGACACGCTCGCCGTGAACTACGGCGCCGGGCTGCGCGTGCGGGACTTCGAGGCCGATCCCGAGGCGGCGCGCGCCGACATCAACGGCTGGGTCGAGGAGCGCACGAACGATCGGATCAAGGAGCTGCTCGCCAAGGGCGTGATCACCCGCGACACGCGCCTCGTGCTCACGAACGCGATCTACTTCTCCGCCGCCTGGAGCGATCCGTTCGAGGCGTCCGAGACCGCTGACCGGCCGTTCTTCGTCGGTGGCGCGCAGGTGATGGTCCCGTCGCTGCACCAGCGCACCGAGTACAGCTACGCGGAAGGGGCCGGCTACCGCGTCGCGGAGCTGCCCTACGACGGCGGCCAGCTCTCGATGGTGATCGTCGAGCCCGACGACCTCGCGGCGTTCGAGGCCGGCCTCACCGGCCCGCGGCTCGCCGCGCTCGCGGACGAGGTCTCGGGCTACGAGCTCGATCTCACGCTGCCGAAGTTCAAGTTCGACGCGCCGCTCGAGCTGAAGCCGATCCTGAAGTCGCTCGGCATGGTCGACGCGTTCAGCGAGGCGGCGGACTTCTCGCGCATCGACGGCACGCGCGGCCTCGTGATCACCGACGTCGTCCACAAGGGCTTCATCGGCATCGACGAGCGCGGCACCGAGGCGGCCGCCGCGACCGCGGTGATCGTCGGCGACACGAGCGTGCCGCCGAGCGCGACGTTCGTCGTCGACCGGCCGTTCCTGTTCTTCATCCGCGATCGCCCGACCGGCGCGATCCTGTTCGTCGGCCGCGTCATGGATCCGCGCTAGCGCATCCGTAGCACGTGGCGGCGGTGCGTCTCGGCCAGGAGATCGCGGAGCGGGCGCACGCTGGTGAGGTAGGGCGTGATGCTGCTGGGATCGAGGATCAGGATCTCGATGCGGTCCGACAGGAGCACGTTGCGAGCCTGCTGGAATGCGTCCTCTGTGACCGCGCCCGTGGTCAGGATGAACGCCTGGTGCAGCGACCGCGTTCGCAGGATGGTGGCGAGCTTGCTGACCGCGCTCTGGTCGACCTTGCTCGATCGCCAGTTCTTGCACTCGGCGAGCAGGTACACGCTCCGGAACCGAGGATCGGTGCTGGCCTGCGGCTCCAGCACGAGATCGATCTCCTCGGTATCGGTGCGCACGTTTCGCTCCGTGACCCGGAACTCCTCACCGAAGAAGACCGCCGCGAAGTCCTCGAGCGTCTTTCCCTTCTGCTCCTTCGTGGTCGCGGCCAGCGCGTCGTCCCAGAGCGCGCGCAGCCGTTCGCGTCGCCGGCTGAGATCGTGCATGACGACCTCGACGGAGTGGCTCACCGCGAAGGCGGCGCCCTCGGCGCCCTCGAGCCGCAAGACCGCGTCTTCGCGAGACAGATCATCGAGGTCGCGAATGGCCTTGGGGATGCCCTCGGAGGGCGAGATGGCGTCGAGATCCGCGCCGCTCACGTAGCCCGCGCGCCGGAATACCTGCTCGAGGAGGGCGCGGGCGTCGGCGGTGACTCGATTGAAGATCAGGTTGCCCTCGCGTTGCAGCGCGTGATGGAGGACATCCGGCCCGATCCGGAGCTCCGAGGTATCCCCAGCGAGCGCGTCACCGAGACCCTGCTCGAGCGCCGCGTAGGCCATCAGATTGATCGGCCGCGGCATTCCCATGGCATGGTCGACGATCGCGGTCACCACCGGATCGGTGAACGGCCGGAACCGCTCGGGCTCGGGCCCCAGGCGCGCGGTAGCGAGGTTACGCTCGATCACGCGCCGTGACTCGTCGGGCGTGAACAAGCCGAGCTCGATGCGCTGATCGAACGCGGCCAGGAGCGACGAGCGCACGTCGGTGAAGACGTCGAGCAGCCGGCCCGTCAGGATGAACGATGCCTCCAGGTCGAGGAAGAACCGGGAGCCCATGAGCACCGACTGCACCACCTGGGCGTCGCGCTTGTCGAACTCGTCGATCGCGATCACGACGCGCTCGATGCCGTGCTCCTCGGCCAGCCGCAAGCCTTCGCGGAATTTGAGGTCGGGCGCCAGGCGATCGCCGGGGCGCTCCTCGAGCCGGGACAGCTCGTCGCGCAGGCTGCGTGCGAAGTCGTGGAGCGGAGCCCCCGCCGGGGCAACGTCGAGCGCGCCCTCGGCGAACGCGGCCAGCGCGGCGAGCTGGAAGCCGGCGGCCGAGTCCTGGCGCAGCGGGGCATAGCCGGTGAGGAAGGTCCGCCGCTTGGCGGCGGCGAGCTCGCGGAGCAGCTTGCGGACGAAGGTCGTCTTGCCGTACCCGTACCCGCCCACGACGAGCACGTTGCGCGGCCGATCGACGACTGCCATCGCCGCGTCGCGCAGCTCACGCTCGCGGCCGATGAAGACCTGATCGATGAGCGAGCTCTTGGGCTCGGTCTTGACGAACGGGTTCTCTCGCAGATTGCACGACGCGAGCAACTCGCGCCGACGATCGATGGCCCCGTTGATGATGCTCATCCCTCGGACTCCGTACCCGATTCGTCGAACAGCCGCAACGTCTGCGCGGTCTCGCCATGATACGGCCAGCTGGGCGGGGCGCGGTCGAGATAGCCGCGCAGCCACGCGGCGTGGCGGATCGCCGCCTCGCGCCGGTTCAGCTGGAGGAGCAGGTTGATGTAGAGCAGCCGGCTCGTCGCGGCCAGCTCGTCGGCACCTACCTCGTCGAACCGCCGGATCGCCTCCTCGTAGCTAACGCGCGCGTCCTCGTAGCGGGACCCGTGCAGCGCCACGTCCGCGAGCAGGCGGTACGCGCGTGCGACGAGGATCGGCTTGCTCGCCCGGCGCGCGGCCCGCAGCGCCTGCTCGGCGATGGGGCTCGCTCGCTCCCATGCGCCGCGCCGTCCGTGAAAGTCGGCAAGCAAGAACGCCGCACGCGCGGCGTCGCCGGGATCGCCGATGGTCTCGGCGGTGGCGATCAGCGTCGTAAGGGCCTGCTCGTACGCGGCGGGATCGACGTCGCGCCACCGGGGGGGACCGTCGGAGGCCTGGTGCTGCGCTGTGTCGAGCGCCTCGGTCAAAAGCCGTCGAGCCTGATCGCGAGAACGCAGCTCGCTGGAGAGCGACGCGCTCTGGGCCAGGATGATCGCATGAAGATCGCCATGCACTGAGCGATGCCGTTCAGTGTTGTCGCGGGCTCGCTGGAGGAGCTCCAGCGCTTCGAGTTGGTATCCTCGGCGGCGATACGATTCGGCGAGCCGCTCCTGGAGCGCGCCACGCCACGGGCTCGATGGCTCGCCGTCGTTGCTCGCCAATGCCTCGACATGCTCGAGGAGCGGGTTGTCCGCGGCGAGACCGCGCGCCAGCGCGTTGGTCATCCAGCCGGTGACGATCTCCTCGGCTCGGGCGCGCAGCTCCCGCCGTGCCTCGGGCGCGATCAGCTCCCGGAGCGCCTCGCGCGCAGCCGGATGAGCCGCGAGCGTACCTGGGGCGGGGCCTCGCCGGGCGAGCGCAGCCACCTCCAGCCGTTGCGCCGTGGCCTCGGCCTCGGCCTCGGAGCTGACTCCGCTGACGCGCGCCGCCCAGGCGATCGGGACTGGCGTGGGGGCAAAAGGGAGCGTGCCATCGAGTAGCAACCGCTCGGGGCTGTTCGGCGGGGCCGCCGCCGCGATGAATGGAAGGATCGTCGCGGCGGTGCTCGCCAGCCGCCATCCGCGGCGGTACAGGTCTGCTGCCGAAGCGATCGCGGCCGGGATCCCGTCAGCGGCGGCCACGAGCTGATTCCGCTCCTGGAGCTCCGCCGGATCGTTCGCCGGACCGGCCCTGCGCTCGAAGAGCTGCAGCGCCGCATCGTGAGGAAGCGGGGAGAGCTCAAGCACTGCGCCTGGAAACTGCGCAAGTCGGGTCCGCGAGGTGATGATCAAGGGTGCGCGGATCGTGATCCAGCTCCTGGCATCGGGTTGGGCCTCAAAGAGAAACAGCGAGGGCTCACCTGGTTCCGATCGCCCGAGCCGATCGATCCGCCAGATCTCATTACGGCCCTCGTCGAACGCTCGTACGCCGTCGGGATACTCGGCAGTGTGGCGGAGCGCGTATTCGGCGACCAGCGCGCTCTTGCCGATGCCGCTGGGGCCGATCACCGCCACCGGTGCTCCGGCGCGGAGGTGATGTGCCAGCCACGCCAGCTCGGCCTCCCGGTCGACGAAGTACCCCGTCGGTCGGGCCAGGGCGGCGAGCAGCGGCTCGACGTCACGATTCCAGGAGTCGCGGTGGAGATCGAACACGTGGACGCCGATCAAGTTGGCCGGTAGTGGCGCGCGATCAAGGCGGGCCACGAAGGCTGCCTTGCCGGCCACGGCGGCTGTCCAGAGGGCGTCCCCGAGCAGCCATCGAAGCCCGCGGCGTTCGGTGGCTGCGGAATGGCCGACGATCAGCGCATCGCTGCGCTCGATCGCGATCTGTCCTGAATTGCTGATGCTGACGACGAGCTCATCGAAGTGTTGCTCGTCGATAATCATCCCGTCGACGTCGATCCAGTCGATACCGATCCTGGGTTCGTATCCCGCGCGCCGTAGAGCTTCGGCCAGCCGGCGCATCGCCGGCCGATCCTCGCTCGCCGACAAGAGGAGCACCCGGGTCATCGACGGGACCGTACCATGCGCTCGGCTCGTATCCGGCGCCGCTACCGACGACGAAGGCGGCGCACGGCCAGGTCTCAGCCGCAGGCCGGCCCAATCTCGCGGCCGGCCAGACCGTATGTGTACGGTCCGCTGGGGTGCCGCGGGAAACGGTGGTAGATCGCGGGCGTGCCCGAGCTTCCGGACGTCACGATCTACGTCGAGCGGCTGGCCGCGCTGACGGTCGGCCGCCCGCTCGAGGGGGTGCGCGTCGCGAGCCCGTTCGTGCTCCGCACGGTGTCGCCGTCGCCGCGCGAGCTCGCCGGCGCGGCGGTCCTGGGCATCGAGCGGCTGGGCAAGCGCATCGTGCTCGCCCTCGAGGGGGAGCGGTTCATCGTCATCCACCTCATGATCGCGGGCCGGCTGCGCTGGAAGGAGCGCCTAGCGAAGGTGCCCGGCAAGGTCGGGCTCGCCGCGTTCGACTTCCCGGACGGTACCCTGATCTTCACGGAGGCGTCGCCGAAGAAGCGCGCCTCGATCCACATCGTCGCCGGGCGCGCCGCGCTCGCCGAGTTCGACCGCGGCGGGCTCGACGTGCTCGGCGCCACCGCCGCCGGGTTCGCCGAGCGGCTGCGTGCCGAGCGCCACACGGTGAAGCGCGCGCTGACCGATCCCACGCTGTTCGACGGCATCGGCAACGCGTACTCCGACGAGATCCTGCACGCGGCCCGGCTGTCGCCGTTCCGGATGACGCCGTCGCTCTCTGACGAGGAGATCGCCCGCCTGCACCGCGCGTGCATCGAGACGTTGACCGCGTGGACGCGGCGCCTCCGGGACGAGGTCGGCGATGGCTTCCCGGACAAGGTCACCGCGTTCCACCCCGAGATGGCCGTCCACGGCAAGTACGGCGCCCCGTGCCCGGTGTGCGGCACGAAGGTCCAGCGCGTCGTCTACGCCGACAACGAGGCGAACTACTGCCCGACCTGCCAGACGGAGGGGCGCCTCCTGGCGGATCGCGCGCTGTCCCGCCTCCTCAAGGAGGACTGGCCGCGCAGCCTCGAGGAGCTCGAGGAACGGCGCGACGCTCGGCGGGCGCAGGCCGGCCCGGCGACGGCCGCTCCGGCGGCGGCCGCTCCGGCGACGGTCGCTCCGGCCGGGGCGGCGAAGCCGGCGGACAGCCCCCGGTCCCCCCGCCTTGGGCGGAAAAAACAGCCCGGGTAGACCTCTCGCCAGACCCGTGCGTTTGCGGAAAAACCAAACGCTCGCGTCCGCCGCTGCCGCTCGCGCAGCCAGGCGGCACGCACACAAGGGGTGTCATGAGAAAGCGTCTCGCCGGGTTCCTCCTGGCCGCGGCCCTCACCGGGTGCGGTCCGAAACACACCAGCTTCGTGAAGGTCGACGACGTCGCCCTCGGCCGCGTCGTCATCTACCGCAACGGCGTCGCGTACTACGAGCGGCGCGCGACGGTCATGGGCGGCACGCTCACCGTCAGCGTCCCGCGCGATCGCGTGGACGACTTCCTGAAGTCGCTCACCGTCGTCGACGCGATCTCGCGCAAGCCGCTGCCGGTCTCGATCCCGCGGCAGCAGGACGACGGCGCGTTCCTCGTGATGAAGCTCCAGCTCCCCACGAAGGACAAGGCGGACGTGGTCCTCACGTACGTGACCGAGTCGCCGGCGTGGAAGCCGAGCTACCGCGTCGTCGTCGGCGACCGGGGCAAGGTGATGCTCGAGGGCTGGGCGATCGTCGACAACACCTCCGGCGAGGACTGGAAGGACGTGCGCGTCGGCGTCGGCTCGAGCTCGGCGCTCTCGTTCCGCTACGATCTCTGGAGCGTGCGCCAGGTGCAGCGCACGATGCTGCAGGACACCGAGCAGTTCGCGGTCGCGCCGCCGACGGGCATCTCGCCGTACGGCGGGGCGACGCGCGACGGCGCCGGCGGCGAGGCGCTGCTCAGCGAGCTCGGCGACGAGGAGATCCGGCGCCCGGCCGGCCACCCCGACGATCGGACGGCCAAGCGCGTCGCCGAGAAGCCGGCGGACAAGGCGCCGGCGCCCGCGGCGGCCGGCAAGGACGACTACGACGAGGAGGAGTCGTACGGGAGCGCCGAGGTCCTGTCCGTCACCGGCAGCTCGAGCCGCCCGGGCGCGGCGGGCCGCGGGATGGGTCCGAGCGCGGACTACGGCGGCCGGGGCACGAAGCTCAAGGGGCGCCGCCCGGCGAAGGAGGTCGCGAAGGCCGATCCGCGGCCCGCGGCCGCGCCGCCGCCGCCGCCGCCGCCGATGAACGACGCGCGCATGTCGGCCGGCGATCAGAAGATGCGCGAGGTCGCGCAGTCGATCCTGCGCACGGACAAGAACATCGTGATCGAGGGCTACGCCAACCCGGGCCGCGGCGGCGACGCCATGCGCCGCGCCACCGATCGCGCGAACATCGTGCGCAACCAGCTCATCGATCAGGGCGTGCCGCCGGGCCGGATCAAGGTCGTCCCGAAGGTCGACGCGGGCGGGGGCGAGCGCGTGCGGCTCGTCGCGCAGGCGATGGCGCCCGAGGAGCAGCGCGCGCAGCAGCAGGCCAAGCAGATGGACCTCACCGCGCAGCCGGTCGGCGAGAGCCACTTCGCGAACCCGATGCCGATGACCGTCGAGAAGGGCGCGTCGGCGATGGTCTCGATGATGCGCTCCGAGACCGAGGGCGAGGTCGTCTACCTCTACGACGCCGAGAGCGAGCGCGGCAACGCGAACTTCGCGTTCCGCGCGGTGCGGTTCATGAACCCGACGGGCTCGACGCTCGAGACCGGGCCGGTCACCGTCTACGGCAACGAGCGGTTCATCGGCGAGGGCCTCACCGAGTCGATCCCGCCGAAGGCGTCCGCGGTGGTGCCGTACGCGCTGGATCGCCAGATCGTCGTCGAGCGCCACGACAACGACGAGAACAAGATCTCCAAGCTCGTGACCCTGCAGCGCGGCATCCTGACGGCGCAGGTCCAGCACATCCGCAGGAAGCAGCTCACGCTCACGAACCGCCTGCGCGAGCCGGCGCAGGTGTTCATCCGCCACACGGCGCAGAAGGGCTGGACGCTGCTTCCGGACTCGCCGGCCGCGTTCGAGCGCATCGGCGACGCCCACCTGTTCAAGGTGGACCTAAAGCCGCTCGAGGTCCGCTCGATCACGATCTCCGAGGCGACGCCGATCGAGCGCACGCTCGATCTGAACGCCGACGTCACGCTCGAGATGATGAAGGTGTACGTCGAGTCGCCGGAGGGCAGCCCCGAGGTCAAGGATCAGCTGAAGAAGCTCCTCTCGATCCACAAGGGCCTGATCGATCTGGCCCAGGAGCAGGAGAGCCTGCGCCGCCGCCTCGGCGACTACAAGGAGCGCATGGACGAGCTCCACGCGCAGATCGTCACGCTGCAGGCCGTGAAGACGGGCAACGACCTGATGACGCACCTCAAGACGAAGATGCGCGACATCTCGGATCGCGTGCAGAAGACGACGATCGCGATCGTCGATCAGGAGGAGAAGATCATGCTCGCCCGCGTCCGGTTCCAGGACGCGCTGGCCGAGATGACGCTGAACGACGTGACGGCGCCGGCGGCCGCGATCGCGACGCCGAAGAAGCCCTGACGGCCAGCGCGACGCCGAAGCAGCCGTGACGCGGCCCTGACGGCCGGCGCGACGCCGAAGCTGGTAGGGCCCCCTCGGGAAGACTATCCCTCGTTGACCATTCTCTATCGTGCCGCTCCAAATCGGCATTCTGAGGTGAGAACTAGGTAGCAAACGTGCACTTCAGCCGGAGTTCGTGGGTCGCTCGGTTCCACGAAGCCTGCACGTCGCAAGCCATGTGCGAGGCGAGGTAACAGATCATGCCGAGGCCTTGCGTGAGCCATCCGCCGAAGACGAACGCGCCGAAGAAGAACGTACTGGCCATCGATCGCAACATGTCCTGTCCGACGGTCAACCACTGCTCCGGCTCACCCGGCCGAAGCCCTGCTAGATCGAGCCACGGCGATAGTACGCGCTGCAGGGAGAACGTCGGCGGTAATCCGGGCGTCACGATCGCCTCGGGTCCCCGTCCAGTGGGTAGCCTGTCGAGATCGATCACCAATTCGAACGGAGTGAGGTCAGACGTGGCAGGCCACCCGAGCTTGACCACCATCCGCGCGAGCGCACCGAGGAGCGCATTGAGCTGTCCGTCCGGTCCGACTTCACCGAGGTGAAACGACGTGGGGAGCCTCGTGAGATTGATGCCGCCCAGGGCCGGTGCACCGCCCGAAAAGCCACCTTTGGCAGCGACGCCGGCCATTCCGGGCTCGGTCTTGACGAGGGTCTGCAGAAACGACGCGAGCTGTGCACGCACCCCCTCCCCGAGATTGAGCCCGGGCGCCGAGAGTTCCCAGGCGAGTACGCGGGGCTCCGTTTGCGTCTCACGATCCCAGTAGACCAGCCGCGGCTGCCCGGCCGCCGTGATCTCGAGCGCCCACACTATACCCTCCCACCACGAGGCGTTCCCGGTGTTGAAGTACGGGACCCGGATGTTCAAGAGCTGCTCCTCGACGATGTCGGGCAGCGGCGGCATCCACTTGAGGTTGAGGTACGGGCGACTACGCGGATAGTGCGTATGACCGAGGGCGATCTGCACGCCCTCCGGCAACTTCGGCGGCCACTCCGGCGGCCAAGGTAGATCTTCGAGATTGCGGACGAATCCCATAACCCAACCCATCAATACCCCGAGGGACTCGGAGAAAGAGAGCGAGTCGGACAGATGCCGCCCAGGGCCCTCCGAGAACTCCAGATCTCGTGTCCATCGCCGTGCCACGTCCTCGGCGGGCCAGTTGTCCCAGATCGTCAGCTTCTTGAAATTCGCGCTCGTCAGGAGGTCGGAGAACCGCACGACCGGGCTACCGTTCAGATCGATCCCTCGCAGGCTCAGGGGAAATGCGTCGATTCCGTCGAACGGGACAGCGACCCCGACGGTGATTGCGTGCCCCAACCAGGCATGCTCTTCGCAGTTCCAGAAGTCGAACTGGTGGCCGTGCAGCACGAGCAGAGGGCTCTTCGCCGTGTAGCGATCCGGGCTCAACCCCAGCGGGATGCGATCGATCATCCACTGCAGCTTGTCTGCCGCGCTCGCGGTGAGCGGGAAGTCGAGGAGTCCGTCGCTCATGGTCTTCACCTCGGGGATCACCAGGGCGTCCCAGATCTCGAAGGTCGGATCGCCGAAGACATCCGCGAGCAGCTGCCGTCCGGGGCCGTCCCAGTAGTCGTCGTGGTTGCCGCGGGTCCTAAAGTAGCGCCCGTGATGGTGTAGGCGAGCGAGCACTTCGTAGACCGTCTTGTGCTCAGCGAGGATATCGATCGCCCGCTGGTGCTGGCTGTGGCCGAACAGACGCGGCGCATACCAGAGTTCCTCGCAGTCGCCGTTCTCGACGACGGTGTATCCCTGCTCCTCGCAGTAGTGCAGCGCTTTGAGGTAGATGTTGCGGTTGCGGCGGAAGTGAGAGACATCGAAGAGCCCTGGCTCGACCACGTCCTCCGGGGCGTCGCGGTGGATATCCGAGAAGAGCATGTACTTCGTCGAACCGCCCGGCTGCGGCAGCTCCTTGATCTTGAGCAAGCGATCGTCCTGCACGAGGCGCCTGAAGTCCTGCCCGGCCCACTGCATGAACTTCATGGGCGTATCCACCGCGGAGCGGAGCATGGCAGGTAGCAAGATGAGCAGCATGCCAGGTAGCCGAGCGAGCGCGAACAGCAAGCGATCGGCGTGTGGATCGCCGAGGCCACGGATGGCGCGGACGAAATCGCCGATGAGCCCAGCGATCTTCGCGGGGGCCGTCAGCGCGTCGCATCCGATCCGGGTCAGTCCGCGCCCCAACAGCCAGAACGGGACAGGGGCGTCCATTACCCCGAGCCCCTCGATCCGCCCGAACAGTGCTTGAGCCTGGCCGAAGTCGGCGAGCGACACAGGGGCTTCGAAGACGTCGTCGAGCGCGCGCAGTGCCCACACGGCGATCGCTCGCGCGACTCGGGAGCTCCTCTCCTCCACCCGCCGGGCCCATTCAGCGAACTCTTCGAAGATACCGACGAACACACGCTCGCTTCGCTGGAGTTCGCCGGGGAACGCACGCTGAGCGACGTCGAGCAGGATTTGCAGCGAGTCCTGAGGATCGGGAAGGTTGGCGACGAACAAGTCCAGCCACTGGGCGACGAAGTCACGCTGGAGCTGCGCGCTGACGTCGTCGAGGTGGCGGATGACCCCACACAAGCCATCAAGCGTCGCGTGTCCGGCGGCCACGAACAGACGAAACAGCGGACGGAGCGTCCGCTTCATCTCGGCGTCGAGGCCGAGGACCAGCTCAAACAGCCGGCCCCATGCAAGGCCCAAGTCGAGCAAGGCGGCGACGATCTGCTCGAACATGCCGTCGATCGCGCTGGCGTAGCCGAGCAGCCTTCGGTGGAGCGTGCTGGGCCCGCCGTCGAATGGTATGCGAACCAGCAGGCGGAGGGCGGCGGTCAGGTGATCTGGGATGCCTGCGAGCGCCCGCAAGAGGTCGTCGAGGTTCCACGCGCGCGCCGCCAGACGCTCGAGGATGATGCTCCTCGGTCGATCTTCGGCGACTGCGTCGAAGAACAGGTCGACGAGGGCCGCGTTGGTCATCCACGCCTGTGCGGCGACGAAGTCGACGCAGCGCGCCACCCTCTCCTCGCTGCCGGAGATTACCGCCCTGCCAATGACCTGGGTCGCGAGTTCGGCCTGAGAGAACAGCGGCGCGAGTTTGTCGAGCAGTTCGCGGGCCGCTCCGTCATCCCCGCGATTGATTGCGTCGAGGAGCGCGTCGAGCCATGCGTTGAGCGTGTCCTGGCTGATGTCCTCGGCCTTCTCAACTACCGCTGACACCGCATGTTCGATGACATCGGCGAACTTATGAAACCACCCCATGATCGTTCCTCTACTTTGTGTTCGTTGTGACCGAGACGATCATCGTCTCGGTCGCTCGTTTACCGCCGACTGTAGTCGGTTCGACTGGGCCGACAGACCTACGGGGCGGCGCGGCGATGACATTCAAGCGGGGGTTCGGCGCCCCCGAGTTGATCCGAGGTGGCCCGAGGTGGAACCGGCGCTGCCGGCGTGCCCTCCACTGGCGTGTGCGGCTTCTTCACGTGCGTGTGCGGGATCGCGTTGAATGCGTGCTTCTTCACGATGCCCGCCTTTCTGTCTGTGTTCGTGCGAATGGAAGCCCGGCGTCGAGGAGGTCACTCCGATACGCAGTCATAGAGGAAGTCGGCGCTCTCGTGATCTCCAGCCACGTATTCGACTCGAGACGGAAGTCCATTCAGACCGTATGTGTACGAAAACGTTATCTCATATGGCTTGACCGGAGCCGTCGGCGTGATCTCCTGACGAATCAGTCTTGCAAGGTTGTGATCACACATCGAGCTCAAGGGAGCAGGAGTCACAAAGAAACCATCTCCGAAGACGCGGGTGCCAGCATTGGGATGATCGTCGTACTCGGACATCAGGAAGAACGCGGAGCCATCTTCGATCTCGTACGTTGCCATGGAGATGCAGTTGCTATTATACTCGTAGCGTATGTCGAAATCCTTGTCTTCATATGAACGGTAGCTGACCGATTGCAGCACCTCGGCCGAATAATGAAAGGTGGCGGCGATCGCCAGATCGAGCGGCTGATAATCTCTCGAATCGTAAAGCTTGGCCACTCTGGGCCTGGACTTCCCGGGAGTCGAGGAGGGCTCATGCTCATACTCGATCTTCCTGTGATAATGAGAGATATCCGAGTTGCGGATATATTGATCTGACTGCTCTGCAATGAGCCGCCCGAGATCATCGTATGTGTATTGTATTTCTTCTGCCAGCCACTCGAGGCGTGTCCTCGTGACGGCGGCCAGGCGATCTCCATCCCACCGATACGAGGAAATCAACGGATCCGGTCCCCCGGTATGTTGCTCGGTTCCGGCGAGCCGGCATGTCTCGCTCGGGGGCTCGCTCGGGGGCTCGCTCGAGGGACACCCGGCCAGGATGCCCGCGAGCACGATGAAGCTCGCGACACCAAAGGCCGCGCCCACCCTGGTTCGAAGCGCGAGCCTCCCTCCGGCGGACTCGATATGCGACTGGAACGGCATGACTTCCTCCCTCGAGGCCGTTGGTGCACAGCACGTGCCGGGGTGCCTGCCTCCGTTCGTGAAGGAAGCGCGCAGAGTTGGCGTAGGGGCAGCCCGTCTGCGCATTCACTGCGCTGGTCGAAGCGCACTGGCCGGCCCATGAAAGCTCATCCGGCTGCGCCGACACGGCGCGCCTCGCGAGGCAACGTGGGCAACGGCGTCGGCGGCGGGCGCTCCATGACATCGCCAACTACTGCACGACGAGCAAGGACCTGACGAAGTACCTCGAGGAGGTGGGTGATCACTCGAGCCGGGAGCTGATCGATGCGGTGCTGTGGTGTGTGGGCGCGGTCACCGTGAAGTCACGCATCGTCTAGCCGGTTTCTGCGAAGCACGGCGATGACGTCCTGCATCGTCGCCGCGAGCTTGGTCAGCGATGCCTTGGCCACGGGACGGGGACCCCGTCGGCATCGGGAGGTCGATCGCAGAGCCAGGCATCGAGGCGGCGTCGATCTCGTCCTCCCACATCTCGAGCGCTGCCTCGAGGCGTTCGCCTGGGGTTTCCTCGTCGGGCATGCCGACTCAGGCGGTGGCGCGGGCGTCGGCGCGCCAGGGGGCGTTGCGGGCGCGGAGCGCCTCCCACTCGGCGTGGGAGTGCGCGCAGAAGAGGTCGACGTCGGCGTAGGTCTCGCGCAGCTGGCGGAGCGCGGCGGCCGAGGCGCGGCGCCGGACGGGATCGACCTGCGTGAGCCGCTCGAACATGGCGAGGCCGACGGGGACGCGCGCCTCGCCCTCGACGCGGCTCCGGTGGAAGTAGGCGTCGCCGGCGTGGACGAGCCAGCGATCGCCGGTGCGGGCGAGCACGGCGGAGTGGCCGCGCGAGTGGCCGTGCATCGGCAAGAGGCCGAGGTCGGCGTCGAGGCCGCGCAGCCGCTGGATCGCGGGCAGGCCGCGCCATGAGTCGCCGTCCTCCTCGTAGAGCTCCCAGGCCGGGCCGTGGTGCCAGTGCGCCGTCAGGTAGCGCTCGCGCTCCATCACGGTCGCGCGCGCCATCGCCGCGGCGTGCTCGCGCGCGTGGACGTGGACCTTCGCCCACGGGAAGTCGGGCAGCCCGCCGGCGTGATCGAGATCGAGGTGCGTGACGACGATGTGGCGCAGATCCTTCGGATCGAAGCCGAGGGCGCGGACCTGCGCGTGGGCCGTCTCCGCGGGATCGAGCGTCGGCCCGACGAGGCGCCGGAACACGGCCGAGAGCTTCGTCTTGCCTTCGATGTCGCGCGTCCCGAAGCCGCTGTCGACGAGGACGAGGCCGTCGCGCGCCGTCTCGACGAGCAGGCAGTGGCAGATCAGCTTGCCGCGGCCGAGGCCCCCGCCCTGGCCCAGGAGCGCGCCCGCGACCGGGCACATGGTGGCGCAGTTGAGGTGATGCACGGCGCGGATCGACATGCGCCGCAGGCTACCGCAGGAGCGCGGGCTCAAGACGGGTCGATAAATCGACCCGTCTTTGTCGATCGGCTTGCCGGTGAAGACGCCGGCTGCGCCTTACAGAGCAGATCGCCCCTCGAAGACTCGGGGCTCAGCGGGCGGGCGCGTGCGCCGGCGCGAGCCGAGCGCGGGGGACGGCCGGCGCGAGCCGGGGCGCGGAGGCCGCCGCCTCGCTGCGGGGCACGACCGTCGCCGCGAGGACGGGCCGCGCCACCATCCGCGGGACGCACGTGCTCGCATCGAACTGGACCCGCGTCACCGGCTCGTCGAGCGGCGGCCCCGCGAGCGCCGGCCCGGGCAGCTGCTCCGGTGGCTGCTGCGCGAGCTCGGGCAGGTAGCGCGCCGAGGCGAGCACGCCGAGCATGCCGGCGACCGCGACCGCGACCGGGATCGAGCGGGGCCGCAGCCACCGCCACCGCGCCGCGAGCCAGCCACGGACGTCCAGCAGGAGCTGGGTGCCCGTCTCGCGCGGGCGCAGCGTGGCGACGGGGAGCTCGGCCGGCGGCTGGTCGAAGAGCATGCCGCCATTATTGACCGCGGGCTCGGCGGGCGCACGGGACGATCTCACAGCGGCGCCGCGGCGCGGCCGCCGGATCGTGTAAGGGAGAGTGCGTCGGCGCGCGGCGGTCGGGCGCGGCGCGACCGGGAGCTGCCCGATGCCGATCACGCGAGCTCCGGCGCGGCCTGACCGCGCTCGCGGAACGTGCCGTTCTGCTGGTAGCGGCGGCGCTGCAGCTTGTTGAGCGCGACGCGCGCCTTCCAGCCGAGGTACGCGCGCCCGAACGAGAGCATGCTCTGACGATCGTAGTACGGGTTCTTCACGTCCGAGAGGCCGACGAGCGCGAGCACCTGCTCGGCGACGGACACCGGGCAGCCCTCGAGGCGGATCACGTCGCCGCCGAGCTTCGCCTTCGCGGTCGCGAGCTTCACGAAGATGTCCTGCGCTTGCGCGGTGTGCGGATCGAGCGTGCTGCGCTCCTTGTACAGGTTCTCGATCGCGATCGGCCTTCCGTGCAGCGTGCCCTTCCAGTCGGCGCAGTCGCCGATGAACACGACCTTCTCGCCAGGTTTGGCGTCGATCCCGCCCTCGTACTTGCCGAACACGACGTGGAGCCGCGGCATCTTCTGATCGGTCTCCTTGTCGAAGACGCGCAGGATCTCGATCGCCTCCTCGATCGCGCCCGGGCACCCGCCCCAGCAGTAGTCGCCGGCCTCGGACGCGGGCGGCGGGCCGGCGTACGCGCTGATGTTCGTGCCCTCGAAGTACTTCTCGACGCGGATGAGGCCCACCTTGAAGCCGCGCGCGCGCGCGCGGGCCTCCTCGAGCGTGACGTCGCCGGTGATCTCCACCTTCGAGGCGTCGAGCGAGCCGAAGCCGTGCTCCGACGCGAGCCGGATGTGATCGACGGTCGCCGGATCGACGCCGATGATCGAGCAGCAGACCGTGTCGAACGCGACCTGGCTGTTGCCCATGATGATGAGGCCGAGCGGGAACGGCGTCGGCGTCAGCATGCGGCCCTCGCCGGCGGTGATCGCGTCGATCGCGATGAGCTGCGGCTGCAGGATGTGCTGGAGGTCGGCGATCTTCTCGTTGAGCTTGTGGTCGTGATCGATGAGGCGGTGGCGGTCGTCCTGGATCCCGATGTACGCCTTGAGCGAGAACGTCACCGTCGTCCACGGGTGCGCCTTGAACTTGGGGCAGTTGACGAAGAAGTCGGCGCGCGCGACGGGCTCGGGCGTGAACAGGTAGTCGCGCAGCCGCTGCGGGTGCGTGAGCGGGATCTCGACCTGCTGCTCCTCCTCGAAGCAGTACCGCTTCACGTCGATCTTCTTCAGCATCGCGTCCCAGCCGGACTCGCGGAACGCGACGCGCGTCGGCACCGTGATGCCGCAGCGCTCGCCGGCCGCGAGCTCGGTCATCGACGAGCCGCCGGCGTCACGCAGCGCGCGCAGGACGCCCTCGCCGAACTCCGGCCGGGTGAACGCGTGCGGGAACAGCGGGCCCGCCGCGACCAGGTTCGGCTTCACCAGCGTGCGGCCGGTGGGCCGAAGGCCCAGCTCCTCGATGCCCTCGCGGATGATCTTCTGGATCCGCGCGGGATCGTAATCGCGGCAGCTGCGCAGGATCACCTTCGGCCGGGCCGGGATTCGCATGGGCCGAGCATAGCCGAGCCCGACGAGAAGGCGACGAGCGAAGCCGCTCGGGTCAGCGCTTGGGCGCGGCGCCGCCGGTGCCGGTGCTCGTGGACTGCTGGCCGGGGCTGGGCCCCGCGCCGGTGGCGTCGATCTTCTGACCAGCGGGCGCCGCGGTGCCGCCAGCGGCGGGCGCCATGGTGGCGTCGGTGGCCGCGGGCGCGCCCGTGGGCGCCGGCTCGCCCGGGGCGATCGTAGGGGCGGGCGCGGGCGCGGGCGGGGGCGGCGGGGCGGCGGGCCGGCTCTCCGCGCGCGACAGCCACGCCTCGACGGAGTCGAGCTTCGCGTTGGCGCGGACCCAGCTGTCGTCGAGCTGACCGCTGAGCTGGCGCTGGATCAGCCGGACCTCGGCGACTCGCTTGGGCTCGTCGAGCTTGTCGTCGCCCGCGGCCTTGGCGATCCGGCCCTGCGCGTCGCGCAAGGTCGCCTTCATGCCCTCGATGTCGGCGCGCGAGTTGGTGAGCAGGAAGCTCGCCGGCTCCGCAGGGTTCGCGTTGATCGCCAGGCCGCGCCGGACGAGCTCGTTCACGCGGCGCTCGAGCTCGGTGGCCCGCTGCTGGTAGCTCTCGACGATGCCCTTGGTCTCCGCCACCACCGGGACCAGATCGGAGGACTTCTCGCAGCCGGCGGCGGCGGCGGCGGCGGCGAGCGCGGCAGTACACAGGAGGACGTGCTGCTTCATATCGAGCCGGTTGTCGCTCAAATGTCTCGCAGCGTCAAAGGGCAGGCCGGCCGGCTTGCGCGCCGCTGCTGCGGCGCTCGCGAGAAAGCGGCTCACATCCGCCGGCTGCGGCCATCACCCCGCTGGAAGGAGATCTACGGATGGTGGCATCTACGCAGAAGGCACTCTGGGCGGCGGCGCTCGTCGGTCTGATCGGCTGCGCGCCGGGCGACGGCGGGCAACCGCGGCATGGCTCGATCACCCGCGCGGCGGCGGCGGCGGCGGCATCGTCGTACACGCTCTTCGAGAGCGGGCAGGTCCGGCCGCTCGCCCTCTCTCCCAGCGGCAAGCTCCTGTTCGCCGTCAACACGCCGGACAACCGCCTCGAGGTGTTCAAGGTCAGGCCGGGCGGCCTGGTGCACCACGGCTCGGTGCCGGTCGGGCTCGAGCCGGTCGCGGTCGCGGCGCGGAGCGATGAGGAGGTCTGGGTCGTCAACCACCTCTCCGACAGCGTGAGCGTGGTCGAGCTTTCGCCGGAGGGCCGCGGCGCGGTCACGCGCACCCTGCTCGTCGGCGACGAGCCGCGCGACATCGTGTTCGCCGGACCGGGGCGGGCGCGGGCGTTCATCACGACCGCCCACCGCGGGCAGAACGTCCCGTACGATCCCGCGCTCACGACGCCCGGGATCGGCCGCGCCGACGTCTGGGTCTTCGACGCCCGGGCGCTCGGCGACGCGCTCGGCGGCGATCCGCTCACGATCATCACGCTGTTCAGCGACACGCCGCGCGCGCTCGCGGCGACGCCCGACGGCTCGCGCGTCTACGCGGCCGCGTTCCACTCCGGCAACCGCACCACCGTGCTCCACGAGAAGCTGGTGCCCGACGGGGGCGAGGCGGAGGGCGGGGTGCCCGGGCCGAACACCAACGCGGCCGGCGTCCCGGCCCCCGAGGTCGGGCTGATCGTCAAGCACGACGGCCAGCACTGGCGCGACGTGCGGGGCCGGCCCTGGGACGACCAGGTGCGGCTCTCGCTCCCCGACAAGGACGTGTTCGTCATCGACGCCACGGCGAGCCCGCCGGCCGAGATCGCGGGCCCGTCGGGCGTCTTCGCCAGCGTCGGCACCGTCCTCTTCAACATGGCCGTGAACCCGGTGAACGGGAACGTCTACGTCAGCAACACCGAGGCGCGGAACGATCTGCGCTTCGAGGGCGCCGGCACGTTCGCCGGGACCACCTTGCGCGGCCACCTGCACGAGAGCCGGATCACCGTGCTCGGCCCCGCGGGCGTCCTGCCGCGGCACCTGAACAAGCACCTCGACTACAGCGCGTGCTGCGCGCCGGGCGGGAACGACGCGAGCCAGAAGAGCCTGGCGCAGCCGCTCGGCATGGCGGTGACCGGCGACGGCGCGACATTGTACGTGGCCGCGTTCGGCTCCTCCGCGGTCGGCGTCTACGACACCGCCGCTCTCGAGCAGGACACGTTCGTGCCGAGCGCAGACAGCCAGATCGCGGTGCGCGGCGGCGGCCCGACCGGCCTGGTCCTCGATGAGGCCCGCGGGCAGCTCTACGTCCTCACGCGGTTCGACAACGCGATCTCCGTCATCGGCACCGCCGCGCGGCGGGAGCTCGCGCACGTCGCGATGTACAACCCCGAGCCGCCGAGCGTCGTCCGGGGGCGCCCCTTTCTCTACGACGCACGGCTGAGCTCGAGCAACGGCGAGGCGGCCTGTGGCAGCTGCCACGTGTTCGGCGATCTCGACAGCCTGGGCTGGGATCTCGGCAACCCGGACGGCGCGGTGGTCGCGAACGCGGGGCCGTTCGTCCCGCCGCTGCCCGAGTTCGGCGACGATCCCACGTTCGGCGTGAACCCGGACTTCCACCCGCTCAAGGGGCCGATGGTGACGCAGAGCCTGCGCGGGATGGCGAACCACGGTCCGATGCACTGGCGCGCCGACCGCACCGGCGGAGGCGACGCGCCCAGCGCGCAGCCCAACGGCGGGATCTTCGACGAGGAGGCCGCGTTCAAGAGCTTCAACCAGGCGTTCGTGAGCCTGCTCGGCCGGAGCGCGGAGCTCCCGCCCGACGACATGCAGGCGTTCACCGACTTCATGCTTCAGGTCACGTATCCGCCGAACCCGATCCGCAACCTCGACAGCTCGCTCACGCCGGCGCAGCAGGCGGGCCGCGACTTCTTCTTCACCGCCTTCACCGGTCCGATGGGGACGTGCGATGCGTGCCACCGCTTCGATCCCGACGCCAACCCAGGCGAGGGCGCCTTCGCCGGGTTCTTCGGGACCGATGGCCGGCCGTCGTTCGCCCCCGAGACGCAGGTCTTCAAGACCGCCCACCTGCGGAACCTGTACCAGAAGGTCGGCATGTTCGGCACGGCTATCACCCTCGGCTCGCAGGGCCCCGATCCGTTCCAGGGCGATCAGATCCGCGGCTTCGGCTTCACCCACGACGGAGCGATCCCGGATCTGTTCCGCTTCAACTCGGTCTTCGACCAGGCGGAGCTCCCGTTCGGGATCCCGCTCACCGCCGAGGGAGCGCAGGCCAAGCGGGACATGGAGCAGTTCATGCTGGCCGGGGACACGAACCTCGCGCCGATCGTCGGGCAGCAGGTGACGCTCACCGCCGCGAGCGGGGCGCACGCCTCGGCCCGCGCCCAGCTCCTGATGGCGCGCGCCGACGCCGGCGCGTGCGAGCTCGTGGCCAAGGGCCGTGTCGGGTCGCACGAGGCCGGCTTCCTCTACGTGGGCGGCGGCCGGTTCCGGGGCGACCGGCGAGTCCTGGCGGAGCTCTCCCGCGAGCAGCTGATCCGGATCGCCACCGCGCGCGGCAGGGCGCTGACCTTCACCTGCGTCCCCCCGGGCTCCGGCGAGCGCATCGGGATCGATCGCGATCTCGACGGCGCCCTGGACGGCGACGAGCGCGAGGCGGGCACGGACGCCGCCGATCCGCGCAGCGCGCCGTAGCGCTCACGCGGAGACGGCCGCTCGGGTACCCTCCGCGCATGGGGGGGACACCGCCCGGCGGCGGCGACGAGACCTTGGCGGACGACTCGACGGCCGGGAGCCTGCTGCGCGAGGTCGCGCGCATCGAGGACGCAGCGCTCCCCGCCAGCGAGCTGGTGCGGCCGGGCGACCTCCTCGGGGCGTACCGGATCGTGCGGCGGCTCGGCCGCGGCGCGATGGGCGTCGTCTACGAGGCCGAGGATCGGCAGCTCAAGCGCCGCGTGGCGCTCAAGGTGCTGGCGCTGCCGCGCGCGGGCGACGACGCACATCGGCGGCGGTTCCGGCGCGAGGCGCACGCCGCGTCTGCGGTGGTGCACTCGAACGTCGCGGCCGTGTACGGGGCGGGGCATGACCGCGGGCTCGACTACCTGGCGATGGAGTACGTCGCCGGGGTCACGCTCGGCGAGGCCATGCGGCGGCACGGCGGCGCGCTCGCGCTCGCGGAGGCGGCGCGGATCGGCGAGGCGATCGCGAGCGGCGTGGGGCGGGCGCACGAGCTGGGGTTCGTGCACCGCGATCTGAAGCCGGAGAATGTGATGCTCGGCGAGGGCGGGGCGGTGAAGGTGCTCGACTTCGGGTTGGCCAAGCTCGCGGCGCCACCGGCAGGCGCCGGGCCGAGCCAGCTCGTGACGCTCGAGGGGCACATCGTCGGGACGCCGGCGTACATGTCCCCGGAGCAAGCGAAGGGGCGGCCGGTGGACGCGCGCAGCGATGTGTTCGCGCTCGGCGTGATGCTGTACGAGCTCGTCACGGGGCGGCGGCCGTTCCGCGGCGAGACCGCGGTGGAGCTGTTCATCGCGATCGATCGCGACGAGCCAGCGCGGCCGTCGGCGGTGAACCCGCAGGTGCCGCCAGCGCTGGAGGCGATCGTGCTGCGGTGCCTGCGCAAGGCGCCGGAGGAGCGGTTCGTGAGCTGCAGCGAGGCGGCGGCGGCGCTGCGGCGCGTGGCTTCGGGCGCGGCGCCGGCGCTCGCGGCCGCGGTGACGTCCGCCGAGCTGCGGCTGGCGAGCGTGGTGCGCGTGACGCTGCCGCCGGGCGATCCGGCCGCCGTCGATGGCGGCGCGATCGCAGAGGAGCGCGCCGCGCTGCAGGAGCTGTTCGCGGGGTACGGCGCCGAGGCGGCGACGTTGGCCGGCGGTGTGCTGGTGGCGACGTTCTTCCAGCGGCCGACCGGCGCGGGCGCGGCGACGGATCTGGCGGTGCAGGCGGCGCGCGGCGCGCTCGCCGCGCGGGACGTGACGCCCGGCGCCGCGATCGCGATCGCCACCGGGCGAGCGCGGGTGGCGGGCTCGACGCCAGCGGGCGAGGCCGCGGATCGCGCGGCCGCGCTCGCGGCCACGGCGAGCGGCGCGGGGATCCTGCTCGACGAGCTCACGGCGGGTTTATTGGACGGGCGCTGCCGCGTGGCCGGGCGCGGCGCGGGCGTGTTCGCGCTGGAGCAGGCGAGCCTCGCCGCCGACGCGACGCGGCCGCTGCTCGGGCGGCCGACGCCGTGCGTGGGGCGCGACGCGGAGCTGGCGACGCTCGACGCGGCGCTCGGCGCGTGCCGCGACGAGGCGGCGCCGCGCGCGGTGCTGGTGGTGGCGCCGCCCGGGCAGGGGAAGACGCGGCTGCTCCACGAGTGGCTCCGCCGCATGGAGGCGCGCACCGAGCCTCCGCTCGTCTTGCTCGGCCGCGGCGATCCGGTGCGCGGCGCGGCAGGCGGGCTGCTCGCGCAGGCGCTGCGGCCGGCGCTCGGCGTGGCCGAGGGGATGTCGCCGGATGCGGCGCGCGGGGCGCTGCTCGCAGCGGTGAGCCAGCGGGTGCCCGCCGCGGACGCGCCGTGGGTGGCGGAGCTGCTCGGCGAGCTGTGCGGCGTCCGGTTCCCGGACGAGGGCCGGGTGCAGCTCTCCGCGGCGCGCCGCGATCCGATGGCGCTGGCCGAGCAGCTGGAGCGGGCGTGGCTCGCGTGGCTCGGCGCTGCGTGCGCGGCGCGGCCGGTCGTGCTCGTGCTCGAGGACCTGCACTGGGGCGACGCGCGGACGGTCGCGCTCGTCGAGGCCGCGCTGCGCGAGCTGACGGACGCGGCGCTGCTGGTGCTCGCGCTCGCGCGGCCGGAGGTGGACGAGCGATTCCCGAGCCTGTGGGCGGGGCGCGCGCAGCAGCTCGCGCTCGGCCCGCTGGGCCGAAAGGCGAGCGAGCGGCTCGTGCGCTCGGCGCTCGGCGCGGAGGCGGACCGCGCGCGGATCGATCGGATCGTGCAGCTGTCCGAGGGCAACGCGCTGTTCCTCGAGGAGCTGGTGCGCGCGGCGGCGGAGGGGCGCGGCGACCATGTGCCGGGCACGCTCGTGGCGATGCTCCAGGCGCGGATCGAGCGGCTCCTCCCCGAGGAGCGGCGCGTCTTGCGGGTGGCGAGCCTCCTCGGCGAGCGGTTCCGCGACGGCGACGTGGGCGCGCTGCTCGGCGCGGACGAGCGCGAGCGCTCCGGCTGGCTGGCCGGCCTCGTTTCGCGCGAGGTGCTCGCGCCCGAGCGGGGCGGGGGCGCCGCGAGCGAGACGCACCGGTTCCGGCACGCGCTCGTGCGCGAGGCCGCCTACGCCACGCTGCCGGAGCCCGAGCGGCAGGCGCTGCACCGCGCGGCGGCCGAGCACCTCGCGCAGGCGGCCGCCGAGCCGGCGGTCGTGGCCGAGCACTTCGAGCGCGGCGGGATGCCCGCGCGCGCGGCCGACTTCTACCGGGACGCCGCGCTGCGGGCCCTCCAGGAGCTCGAGCACCAGGACAGCATCCGCTGGGCGCGGCGCGGCCTGGCGTGCGGGGCCGCGGGCCAGACGCGCGGGCAGCTGCTCGCGATCGACGCGAGCGCGTGCTCTGCCAGCAACATCTTCGATGACAACGTGCTCGCGAGCGCGCTCGAGGCGATGACGCTGGTCCCGCCCGGGAGCTGGCCGTTCTGCGTGAGCCTCGGGTTCGCCCTCACCGCGACACTCGTGTGGGCGCCCGCGAGCGAGCGCGCCCGGATCCCGGCGCTGGTCGCGACGATGCTGGAGGCCGAGCCGCACCCCGAGGCGCGGCTCACGTACGTGCGCATGCTCGCCATGGTGCTGACACACCTCTGCGCGATGACGCCGCGCGATCGGCTCGCGCCGATGTTCGCGCGCCTCCGCGCGGTCTGCGCTCAGCTCGCCGCCGCGGAGCCCACCGCGCGGCTGTGGTCCGCGTCGGTCTCGAGCCACGCGGCGTGGCTCTTCGAGCACGCGCCGTGGCAGGCGCTCGAGGCCGCGGAGTCATGCCTGCGCGACGCGCGCCTCCTGGGCGACCGGCAGATCGAGCACTGGATCCTCGTCTGCGGGCACGACCTGAAGGCGTGGCAGCTCGGCGACGCCGCGGCCGAGAGCCGGCTGCGCGCGCATCTCCAGGGCGCGGTGCACCCCCGATCCACAGCGCTCCAGGCGATGAGCGCGATCGGGCTCGCGCGCATCGCGTGCGATACGGGCGAGCCGGCGGCGCTCGCCCAGGGCGCGTGGCTGATGCGCCTCATCGCGGAGGATCCGCGCGCCAATGCCTACGCCAGCGGGGTCGCGTACGAGCACTGGGCGCGGATCGAGCTCTGCGCGGGGCGGCCCGCCGCGGCGCTGGCGGCGCGCGGTCGCGCGGCGCTGGCGCACGCGCCGCTCCTCGGGCTGGGCGCCACGGCGACGCTCGCGCGCGCGCTCGCGGCCGAGGGGCAGGCGGCCGACGCCGTCCGCGTCGCGGACGAAGGCCTCGCCGTGGTGGCGGAGCTCGGCGGCGCCGGCGCTCTCGAGGTGGAGGTGCGGCTGGCCGCGAGCGAGGCCTGCTCCGCCGTCGGCGAGGGCGCGCGCGCCCGGGCCGAGCTGCGCGAGACCCTCGACCTGATCCGGACCCGCGCCGGGGACATCGAGGATCTCGGCTGGCGGCGGAGCTACCTCACGCGCAACGCGGACGTCTGCCGCGCGCGCGCGTTGGCGGCGGCGTGGGGCGTCGAGGATCCGACGGCGGCGCTCCTGCCCGACGCGTGACCCGCGCCGGGGCTTGGGCCCATCATTTGTCGCCGTCGTCCGGCACGAGCCCGGCCTCCTTGGCCATGGCTTGCAGCTTCTCCTTGAGTACCTGGAACCGCTTGCGGAGCCGGGCGCTCTCCTTGCGGATCGCCTCGGGCGAGTCGGGAGCGTCGCCGTCTTCGGCCAAGACGAGGACCAGATCGTTCCACGGGAGGCCCCGATCCACCCGCAGCATCAAGAGGGCCTGATCCTCCTCGGGCAGCGACGCGCGCAGCTCGGCGAACCGACTCTTCTTCGCCGTCTGCAGGTGCAGCGCCGTCTGGGTCCGCACCGCCACCGCGACCTCCGCGATCTTGTCGGTCTCCGGCCACGGCGCGAAGCGCGCGGCGTGCCGCCGCTCCACGCGGCGGTGATCGAGCGAGGTGCGGCGGGCGACGGCGTACGCCCAGGTGCGGTGCGAGCAGTGCAGCTCGCGGCCGACGAGGCTGCGCCACCAGGCCTCGATGAACCGCGAGAAGACCTCGTCGGCCTCGTCGGGATCGCGGTGGATCGCGCGGAGGAAGCCGTAGAGCTCGGGGCCCAAGGTCCGGATCGCGCGCGTGATCGCGCCGTCGAGGTCGCCCGCCGCCAGGCGGTCGGAGATGGCGCGCTCGGGGTCTTCGGTCTCGGTCGTCATAGCGGTTCGGCCTCGTCGCTCCAGGCGCTGCCGTGCGCGTCGACCTCGTCGACGTACGACAGGAAGGCCGCGTAGTAGGGGTGCTCGCCCAGGGTCGCCGAGTCGGCGACCACGAGCAGGAACCGCCGGGCGCGCGTCAGCGCCACGTTCATGCGGCGCGTGTTCGCGAGGAAGCCCAGCTCGCCGCGCTCGTTCGAGCGCACGAGGTCCACGAGCACCGCCTCCTTCTCGCGGCCCTGGAAGCCGTCGACGGTGCCGATCTCGAGGCCGGCGGCGCGCTCGTCGCGGAGCAGCTCGCGCAGCCGGCGCGCCTGCGCGGAGTAGGCGGCGATGATCGCGATCTCCGTCGGCGGGAGGCCCCGCGAGAGCAGGCGGCGCGCCTCGGCCGCCACGCGCAGGGCATTGCCGCTGTTGAACGTGCTCGGATCGAACTGGAACGCGGGGGCGTTGTTGAGCGAGCCGCCCGGCTCGAAGTCGGTGCGCTGCTCGAGCCAGCCCTTGCCGGCGGTGTCGACGAGCCAGATCGGGCGGGGGCGCAGCGGATCGGCGGTGACGCCCAGGTCCTCGAGCCGGTGCCCGGCCACCGCGGGCGCCGGGACCAGGCGGTCGTCGTACATCGAGCGCGACGGGAACGTCATGATCTCGGCGTGCATGCGGTGCTGCTGCTCGAGCATGAGCGGCTGCGTCAGGGTGCCGCCCACCGTGCGCTCGGCGGCCACGTACGCGAGCCGCTCGAAGATCGTGGACCCGAGCGTGACCTCCACCTCGGGGCCGCCGACGACGACCGGGCCGAGCTGGAACGGATCGCCCGCGAGCACGGCGACCTTGGCGCGCGCGAGCGAGACGAGCAGCAGCGGATCGGGCGCCTGCGTCGCCTCGTCGACGACGACGCAGTCGAACACCGTGTCGCCGAGCAGCGGGTGATCGCAGCCGACGCAGGTCGCGAGCACGACCTCGGCGCGCGCGACGATCGCCTCGGCGGCGTTCGCGAGCTCGCGCGCGGCGTCGCGGTCGAGCGCGCGCGCCTCCGACCACAGCGCGCGCGCCTCCGCGCCGCGCCGGCCGGCCGCGCTCTTGCGAAGCGCGCGGGCCCGATCGCGCCACTCGCGCGCCAGCCGGTTCGCGCCGTCCTCGTCGACCTGCGCGTCGAGCGTGAGCGCCGCGAGGCCCTGCGACACGCGCGCCGGGTGGCCGAGCCGCACCGCGCGCAGGCCCGCCTCGGCCAGCCGCGCGCCGAGGTTGTCGACCGCCGTGTTCGAGGGCGCCGCGCACAGGACGCGCTCGCCGCGCGCGACGCGCTGGCGGATCACCTCGACGAGCGTGCGCGTCTTGCCCGTGCCCGGCGGGCCGTGGATCAGCGTGATGTCGCCGGAGCGGAGCGCCGCCCCCACGGCGTCCCGCTGGCGCTCGTCGAGCGAGCCGTCGAGCGGCGCCCAGCTCACCGGCGCGAGCGGGCGCGCCGGGCGCACGAGCGCCGCCACGTCGCGGAGCCGCGCGAGGTCCGAGGTGGCCGGCGCCGCCCGGGCGCGCGCGATCGCCGCGTCGCCCCGATCGAACGTGACCTCCGGCACCTCCGGATCGATCGCGTACTCGCGGTCGAGCTCGTCGACGGCGCCATCGAGCATCAGCCACAGGCTCTGCTCCTCGCGCCGCTCGAGGACGCCGCGCACGGCGCCCGGCTCGTCGGGGTGCTGGCTCCACAGCCGCACCGGATCGCCCGGCGCGAGGCGCAGGTTGTCGAGATCGATGGTGTCGGGCACGGCGAGGCGCACGCGCACGCGGTCGCCCGGGGCCGACTGCTCGTCGATGATCCGCAGCGGCGCGAGCGCGATCCCCAGCGCGACGCGCTCGGCGAGCCGGCGGCCCTCGCGCTCCGCCGCGAACCGCGCGCGCACGGCCGTCCGCTCGGCCCGCCACGCGGCGGCGAGGGCATCGAGCCAGTCACGCGCATCGACGGGCACGCGCGCACGTTAGCGCGCCCGCGCCGGGGCCGAAACCGGCGCGGGCGACCGCCTGCTCCGGAGCGAGCGCGTTGCGGCTGCGCGGGGTTGGTGGGCATAGTCCGGACCCGCATGCCGGCGCCGGTCGCACCCGAGAAGCTCACCCGCAAGTCGAAGTCCATCGCGCAGATCCTGGCCAAGCGTGTCCAGGAGACCCCCGAGCGCGAGGCGTACCGCTACCCCGTGGGCGAGGAGTGGCGCTCCATGACGTGGCGGCAGGCCGGCGAGCGCGTCAAGGCGATCGCCGCGGGGCTGCTCTCGCTCGGCCTCGGGCGCGAGGAGCGGGCCGCGATCGCCTCGAACACCCGGGTCGAGTGGATCCTCTGCGACCTCGGCATCCTGTCCGCCGGCGGCGCGACGACCACGATCTATCCGTCGAGCACCGCGGAGGAGACGGCGCACATCCTCGCCGACTCCGAGACGCGGTTCGTGTTCGTCGAGGACGCGGACCTGCTCGCGAAGGTGGCCGGCCACCGCGCCGAGCTGGCGAAGCTCGGCAAGGCGATCCTCCTCGACGGCGCGCCGGACGCCAAGGATCGCGACTGGGTCATGACGCTCGCGGACCTCGAGGCCGCCGGGGCCGCGCACCTCGCGAAGGATCCGCGCGCGGTCGACGACGTCGTCGCCGGCATCGAGGGCGCGCACCTCGCGACGCTCATCTACACCTCGGGCACCACCGGCAAGCCCAAGGGCGTCCGGCTGCTCCACGAGTGCTGGGCCTACACCGCCGACGCGACCGTCGCGACGGGCCTCCTGTCGGCCGACGACGTGCAGTACCTGTGGCTCCCGATGTCGCACTCGTTCGGCAAGGTGCTCGAGAGCTGCCACCTCGTGACCGGCTCGGTGATGGCGGTCGACGGCCGGATCCCCAAGATCGTCGACAACCTCGCCGTCGTGCGGCCGACGGTGATGGCGGCCGTGCCGCGCATCTTCGAGAAGGTCTACAACAAGATCCTCGAGGGCGCGAAGCAGGGCGGCCTCAAGCAGAAGATCTTCGAGTGGGCGATCTCGGTCGGCAAGGAGGTCTCCGCGCTCCGCCAGAAGGGCAAGGAGCCGGCGGGCCTGCTCGCGCTCAAGCTGGCGGTCGCCGAGCGGCTCGTGTTCTCGAAGATCAAGGCGCGCTTCGGCGGCCGCGTGCGCTTCTTCATCTCGGGCTCGGCGCCGCTCGCGCGCGAGATCGCCGAGTTCTTCCACGCCGCCGGCCTCCTGGTCCTCGAGGGGTACGGCCTCACCGAGAGCAGC
>DATMCI010000309.1:0-2010 GCA_035558535.1 Kofleriaceae bacterium | reverse complement strand
TCGGCGGCGCGATCGTGACGCCGCTGACGCTGACGATCCTGAGCGCGGCCGTGCCTGCCGAGCGGCGTGGGCTCGTGCTCGGAGCCTGGGGCGGGATCAGCGGCCTTGCCGTGGCGATCGGGCCGCTCGTGGGCGGCGCCGTCGTCCAGGGCATCTCGTGGCAGTGGATCTTCTGGCTGAACGTCCCGATCGGCCTCGCCCTGATCCCGCTCGCCTACCTGCGCCTGCGCGAGACCCGCGGCCCGAACGACGCGCTCGACCTCCCGGGCGTCGCGCTGGCGAGCGCCGGCCTGTTCGGCATCGTCTGGGGGCTCGTGCGCGGCAACGGCGTCGGCTGGGGCAGCCTCGAGATCACAACCTCGTTCGTCCTCGGCACGATCGTGCTCGCGCTGTTCGTCGTCTGGGAGCTGCGCGCGCCGGCGCCGATGCTGCCGCTGCGGTTCTTCCGCAACCGCACGTTCACGGCCGCGAACGCGGCTTCGTTCCTGATGTTCTTCGGGATGTTCGGCTCGATCTTCCTGCTCGCGCAGTTCTTCCAGACGGTGCAGGGCTACTCGCCGCTGCAGGCGGGCCTGCGCGTGTTGCCCTGGACGGCGATGCCGATCTTCGTCGCGCCGATCGCCGGCGCGCTCTCCGACCGCATCGGCGGGCGGCCGCTGATGGCGACCGGGCTCGCGTTGCAGGCGATAGGCCTCGCCTGGATCGCTTTCGTCTCGACGCCGACCGTCGCGTACTCCGAGCTGGTGACCCCGTTCGTCCTCTCCGGGATCGGGATGGCGCTCTACTTCGCGCCGGTCGCGAACGTCGTCCTGTCGGCGGTGCGGCCGATCGAGGAGGGCCAGGCGTCGGGCGCCAACAACGCGATCCGCGAGCTCGGCGGCGTCTTCGGCGTCGCCGTGCTTGCCTCGGTATTCGCGCACTACGGCGGCTACGCGACCGGCCAGACGTTCGTCGACGGCCTCACGCCGGCGATCTACGTCGGCGCCGTGCTCGTCGCCGCGGGCGCCCTCGCCGCGCTGGGCATCCAGCGCAAACGGCAGCCCCAGGAGCAGGAGGCAGCTCAGCCGGCGCTCGAAGCGGCCTAGCGGCCTAGAAGCGCGTAGCCGGCGCGCAGGAAGGGCGTCCTATCTACGAGGGCGGCGATCTCCTCCGGGGGGTAGCCGCCCTCTTCGGTCATGACGGAGTCGATCAGCTCCGGCGGCGTCAGCTCGAACTCCGGCTCTGTCAATGGCGGCGCGGCCTCCGCCGTGATCGGAGCGAGCTTCACCACCTCGCAGGCGACGACCACCGGCACGCCCTCGTCGTGCGCGGCCTCCGCGAGCGCCCGCGTGCCGACCTTGTTGCAGAGCGTGCCGCAGCGGAACACCGTGTCGGCGCCGAGCAGCAGCAGCGAGGCCCACTCGAGCTGGCGGGGCGCCTGCTCGTCCTCGACCAGCTCGACGTCGAGCCCCTCCTCCCTCAGCTCCTGCGCGAACGGGCGGCCTTCGGCGTACGGCTCGGAGACGGTGCAGATCACGCGTTCGGGCGGCGTGCGAAGCAGGGCTTCCCGCACGGTTGCCGAAGCGGAATGCGTGAGCACCACTGCGTCCTCGAGCCGGTCGCGCAGCTGGATCGCGATCGAGGCCGCCGCGCGCCGCCGTCCGTCGACGAGCGCGACCGCCTCTTCGTGCACGAGCTGCCGGAGCTGGTCGACTTCGAGCTGCGCGTTCGCCGACGCCGCGGCGAGCACGCGCCCGACCGCTCCGGCGACGGCGCCGACCCCGGGCCGGCTGTCGGCCAGCTGCCGCCCGGCGGTGACGAGGTCGTCGAGCAGCAGCTGCGGCGACTCCACCGGTTCCTGCGCCACGGCGGCAAGCGCCTCGACGGCGCGGCGCGCCATCCAGCTGGCTCCGTGCCGGTGGTCGGCTCGCAGCTCCTCGACGCGGTGGGCCAAGGCGGTGGCCACGTCTGTATTTTGGCGGCCCAGGGCGGCGCCCGCAAACGGGGCGTCCCGGTGAGGATCCTCGTCCT
>DATMCI010000308.1:0-18385 GCA_035558535.1 Kofleriaceae bacterium | reverse complement strand
CGATCCCGCGACGCCGCGCAGCGACCTCTACTCGGCGGCCGCGACGCTCCACCTCCTGTGGCAGCGCGAGGCCCCGTTCGCGACGCACGATCCGACCGAGCTGGCGCGCCTCCACCGCGAGGTGCCGTACCGGCCGCCCGCGTCGTCGGATCCGGTGGCGGCGTACTTCGGCGCCTGCCTGGCGCGCATGCTCTCCAAGGTGCCCGCCGAGCGCCCCGGCTCCGCGCTCAGCGCGGCGCGCATGCTCGAGCGCGTGGTGACGCCCGCGCCCGATCTCCGCCGGCACCGCAGCGGCGTCACCGAGATCGGCGATCTGGTGATCACCCTCGAGCAGCGCGACATCTGCACCGCGCACACCGACGTGATCGTCTCCGCGGCCAACGAGCGGCTCGAGATGAGGAGCGGCCTCGCGGGCGAGCTGCGCAAGGCCGGCGGTGACGTGCTGGCGCTCGAGGCGGCGGAGCAGGGCCCGGTCACGATGGGGCAGGTCGTGTGGACGAGCCCCGGCCGGCTGCCGTGCAAGGCCGTCGCGCACGCGGTCGCCGCCGTCGACGGCGCCATCTGCATCCAGCGCGCGCTCCTCCGCACGCTGTTCGAGGCCGAGCGCCGCGGCTTCGAGTCGATCTCGTTCCCCGCGCTCGGCACCGGCGTCGGCGGCGTCCCGCACGGCCTCGGCGCGCGGCTCACGCTCGAGGCGCTGCGCACGTTCGCGTCCTTCGCGCCGCGGCACTGCCGCAACATCCGGATCGCGCTGCTCACGCCCGAGGCGATGACCGCCTGGATGACGGCGCTCGTCGCCCTCGACGCGGATGCCGCGCCGGCCTGACCCGCACGTCGCAACCGTGGGTCTTCGCGTCACTCCGCGATCGAACTCGCCGCGCTGGCACCGCCCCCACTGCCACAACTCGCCGCCGCTGCCGGTAAAGCGACGTCGGTCGAGCGACCGCTCGTCGTGACCGCGAGCAGGAGCTTCTCTCGACGCTCGTGTAGTGCCCCTCCTTCGATCGAGTCCCTGAAACGGCGTGACAGCGATGCGCCGGTCATCTATGGTGACGTTGGTGGGTGGGATGGGGGTTCTGGCGGCGGTCGGCGCGTGGCATCGGTGTGGAGATCGGAGTGTGAATGGTCACGGCTCATCTTGCACGAATTGACGCTATTGATTGTCAACGCGGTATTGGGCACCGGCCGTCGCCAGAGCAAACTTATATAAAATAAACATCGGAAGGCCCCCTATGGATCCCCGCAATCTCATTTCAATCATCGCGACGGCCTCCGTCGTAGCGATCGCCGCTGCTTCCGGACGGTTGCAATGGCGAGACGTTCTTTCCGAGAGCACGAGGATCTCCCCGCGTATTGGCACTCACGAGTAGCAAGGCAGTGTGGCCTTGCCATGCGCACTATTCGCGTGCTGCTCAGGGTTAAGTCTCGGCCACTGGATCCGCACTCATCCGTGAAGGTCGTCACGAACTGTAGGGTGCCCGGCAGGAGAAAGCCGATCCAGATTCATCTCGGCTATCTCTCACTGAGGTACACGGGTGAAATTCCTCCAGGACAGCGCAGGAAGCTACTGAACAATCTCAAACCGAAATGGCAGTTCCACTTCCAGACTGATCAAGTGGACATCGACTGGACCGATGCCGAGAGGAAGCTGGCCCTGTTGCGCACGCTCTTGGCCGGGAAATCTGATATCGAAGATCAGAGCACGCGAGCCGCATTCGTTCCCGACCGCCACCGTGACGATACGCGTGGCGCAGATCATCTCCTGAATGCGAACACCGTGTTTCAGGCACCGTCCGTAGATCCCGAGTCCCCCAATACCAGTATTTGAACGTGAGCCCGCGGAACTCACCTGATCATCGTTCATCTTCCCGGGGCGGCCCGATCATCACTCGACCCGGTCCATCGAAGGAGAATGTTCCGTGACCAGAGCGAGCTTCACGCGGCGACCGTCGCTGCCGCGCAAGAGGCACACGATCCTATTCATGGCGGCTGCCCAGAGCGGGGCAGATCGGCTCGCGCTCGACCGAGAGGCGCGCTCGATCCAGAAAGAGCTGGAGCAAAGCGGTCATCGGGATTGCTTCGAACTCGAGACCCGGTGGGCAGTGGAGCCACTCGATCTGCTCCGCGAGCTTCGCAAGCTTAAACCGACAGTGGTCCACCTCTGCGGCAACAGCGGCCAGGAGGGCCTGCTCTTCCAGGCCTCGGATGGCCATCCTCAGGTCGTCTCGGCCACAGCGCTCGGGCGTGCCTTTGGCGCGGCGGGGGGTCCCGTCAAGCTGGCGGTCCTCAGCGCCTGCTACACCGAAGCGCAGGCCGAGGTGTTGCTCGCCTACGTCGACTGTGTCGTATGGATGGACAGCTCGATCCACCACAGTGCCGCGAGGAGCTTCGCGATCGGCTTCTACGGTGGACTGGGAGAGCTCGAGCCGATCGCGGCAGCGCACGAACAGGGGAGAGCCGCGATCGATCTGGAAGGGCTGCGCGACGATGCTCGTCCGCAACTCAAGGTCCGCGACGGGGTCGATGCCGGCAAGCTCGTCTTACTCGACGACCGTCAGCTCCCACCATAGCTCCAGTCGAGCACTTCCTGGCCTGCTGACCTGCGACGTCCAGAATCGTTGCGCGGGTTCCGAGCGCCTTGCGTTCCTACCTGCGCGGCTCGAACCAGCGTAGCCTCGTTCCCGTAGATCACCCGGGAGACGACCATGACCGCAGGCGCGTCGATGCTCGAGAGAAGGAAGATCGAAGCGGAGATCCTCAGGGAGGTCTACGAGACCCTGAAGGAGAGCCACGGCGTCGAGGTCGCCCGGCAGACCATCGCCGAGGCGGTCCGCCGCTCCGCGATCGAGCAAGCGCGCAGGCTCGCGGCCGCGGCGCCAAACGGCACCTCGCTCCAGACGTTCCAGGAGCTGCTCCCGCTCTGGCGGCAAGGCGACGCGCTCGAGCTCGAGGTCCAGGAGCAGACCGCCAAGACCTTCCGCTTCCACGTCGTGCGTTGCCGCTATGCCGAGGCCTACCGGGAGATGGGGCTCGGCGAGATCGGTCACCTCCTGTCCTGCAACCGCGACGGCGCGTTCTGCGAGGGCTACGACCCCAAGCTCAAGCTCGAACGCACGCAGACCATCATGCAGGGCGCCAGCCACTGCGACTTCCACTTTCGATACGAAGATTGACAGGATTGACAGGATTGACAGAGCTGCTCAGCCCAGCCTCGCGCGCCAGGAACGCTCCGCAGCATAAGCTGTCACGGCTAGCGCTCTGCCAGGTAGATGGCGAAGGTCCCGCTCCGATCCGAAGCCAGATACAGCCGGCAACCATCGGGCGATAGCCAGCCAGGCCAGTCCGCCCCTGCCGAGTTGAGCTCTGTGACCGGTGTCGGTGCCGGAAAGCCATCGTTCACCGTCGATCGCCGCGACCGCCACACGTCGTAGCTACCCATGGCACCGGCGCCAGGGCGCGAAGATTGGAAGTAGATGGTCAAACGATCGTGGCTCAGGACCGGGGTACCGTCGCTCTGGTCCGAGCTCAGGTTCGGCTCGGCGACCGGATTGGCGAAGCCGCCGCCGGACTGCGTCGCGCGCCAGAGATCGCGGCGGATCCGGACCGGGGTTGCTGGGCGGATCCGCGGATCCGGACCGGGGTTGCTAGCGGACGCATGGATGGCGCCCGCCCGCTTGTAGCTACGTTCGCAAAAGACGCGCATGCCCAGTGCTCGCCCTCCCTGGTTTGTCCGGCCCGTCCGGCATACGGACAATGTCCGGCCGAAATTCGGACGAATCACGTTCTGGGCGATGTAATCTCGCACACTTAGCAATGGCCTAGTTCCTGCTGCGCACTTCCGCGTGACGATCTCTTTCGGTCGTATGCGAGCGGAGGTGCTGCCATGACGCTGCCACGCGAGGTCCTTCCAGGTCGGTTCTACATGGTCACCCGCCGTTGCACCCAGCGTCAGTTCTTGTTGCGCCCCGACAAGGAGACCAACAACGCGTTCGTCTACTGCCTCGCCGAGGCCGCGCAACGCTTCGGCATCGACGTCCTCCTGACGTGCGCTATGGCGAACCACCACCACACCGTGGTCTACGATCGCGACGGCACCCTCCCGGCATTCACCGAGCACTTCCACAAGATGCTCGCCAAGTGCCAGAACGCATACCGTGGACGGTGGGAGAATTTTTGGTCGAGTGAGCAGGTTTGTGTCGTCCGCCTCGTCGATGTCCCCGACGTCATGCGCAAGCTTGTGTACACCGCAACCAACCCGGTCAAGGATCGGCTGGTCGAGCGGGTGCACCACTGGCCGGGCGTGAACGGCCTCGCCACGCTGCTCGGACAGAAGTCACTGCATGCAACTCGCCCGAGGCACTTCTTTCGTTCCAAAGGGCCAATGCCCAAAGAAGTGACCTTGTCTCTCGTGATTCCGCCCGAGCTCGGCGACCCGAAGCAGCTCCGCGACGAGTTCCAACAGCTCGTCGCCGCGGAGGAAGCTGCGATCGCCGCTGAGCGCAGACGAACCGGCGCCCCGATCCTGGGGCGCGGTACGATCTTGCGTCAATCGTGGCGCGACTCCCCCGCCAGCCGAGAGCCCCGACGGGGGCTGCGCCCGACGCTCGCGGCTCGCAATCCGTGGGCACGCGTCGAAGCGCTCCAGCGCAATCGTGAATTCCTCGCTGCGTACCGCGAGGCACGGCAGCGCTGGATTGCTGGCGACGCGATCCCCTTCCCTGTTGGTACCTATTGGCTCAGGCGGTTCGCTCACGTTCCGCTGGCCGTCTGACTCACGCTTTCAACAACTCATTCATAATTGTGATTGTGACACTGCGAGCGCCTCTGCCCGCAGCGTCGCGGCGTGGCGCACCGAGCGCGACCATGCCCCGCACTTCTCACGTCCGGGTGGCTCGTCACCTGGTAGAGGCGGTCGCCGTTTCACCTGCTTGGGCGCGCATCGCGCCTCAACCCCGGTCCGGAACGCCGCCCGCGCGTTGACCGCGGATCACGAGCCCCCTAAGCTCGGCCGCCTCGGCACAGGATATCTCCGGTTCACAAAGAAGGAAGGGCAGTAAACTCCATGGCGAACGCAAACTCTCGCGGCGGCGGGCCCAGCAAGAAGCGGTTGTTCCAGTTCGGCGAGCGGCCCTCCCTCAAGGGGGCCGGGACCAAGGCGCCCGAGGCCTGGTTTCTGGGCACGAAGGCCGAGAACGTCGAGGAGCTCGAGAAGCTCATCGTCGAGGCCATCCGCGACCACGCGTTCTGGCGGAGGAACTTTCACCCGCAGGATCCCACCCATATCACCGAGGAGTCCAAGCGACACCCCGCGTTCCTCCACGCGATGGACTCGCTGAAGGACAACTTCCGATCACTCTTGTCCTTCCTCAAGAAGTCAGTCCCGTTCTTCAGCGGCCGGTACCAGGGCCACATGAACTGGGACACGACGCTCCCCAGCGTGCTCGGCTACTTCTCGGCGATGCTCTACAACCCCAACAACGTCGCGTTCGAGGGGTCCACCGCGACCACGATCCTGGAGATGATCGTCGGCGACGATCTCTGCAAGATGCTCGGGTACAACATCCCCGACGAAGACGCCATTGGCAAAGGAGCCATCCGGCCCTGGGGGCACATCGCGAGCGGCGGGACCGCCGCCAACATCGAGGCCATGTGGGCCGCGCGGAACCTCAAGCTCTACCCGCTCGCGCTCCGCGAGGCGCTCAAGGCCGAGCCGTCCCTCGCAGCGGCGCGCGCGCTCACGGTGACCACGTGCGCCGGCAACGCCACGGCGCTCGCGTCCCTCGATACATGGTCGATCCTGAACCTCAAGGTCGACGAGATCCTCGCCCTGCCGGGGCGCCTCGCGGCGGAGCACGGGATCTCGAGCGACGCGCTGACGGACGCCATGGCGAGACACTCCCTCCAGCACCTCGGCATCCAGGAGGCCACGCGGCGTTATCTGGGCGACGTGAAGGCGTCGCCGGTGATCCTGGTGCCCGCCACGAAGCATTACTCGTTCCCCAAGGCGGCGGCGGTCCTGGGCCTCGGATCGGCGAACGTGCTCGACGTCCCCGTGGACTGCGACGCGCGGATGAGCCTGCCAGACCTCGAGCGGATCCTGAAGGAGTGCCTGCGGGCGCAGCGGCCTGTCTTTGCCGTGGTGGGGGTGATCGGGAGTACGGAGGAGAGCGCGGTCGATCCGCTCAAGGGGATCCTCGAGCTGCGCCACGCGCTCCAGAAGAGCGGGCTCTCGTTCGCGGTCCACGCCGACGCCGCGTGGGGCGGGTACTTCGCCGCCGTGCTGCGCCCCGACGAGGGGCCGCGCGCGGAGGGGCCGCGCGAGCCACCGGCGGAGATCGGCATGAGCGGGTACGTCACGGCCCAGCTCTCGGCGCTCGGCAGGGCCGACTCCATCACGGTGGATCCGCACAAGTCGGGCTATATCCCTTATCCTGCCGGGGCGCTCTGTTATCGGAACGGGGCCATGCGCGATATGGTGACGTTCAAGGCGCCTTATATCGTCCACGGCGACGAGGAGCCCGCGGTGGGGATCTACGGGCTCGAGGGCTCCAAGCCGGGGGCCGCGGTGGCGGCGGTGTACCTGAGCCACAAGGTGATCCGGCCGACGCGGAGCGGCTACGGGCAGATCCACAGGAGGGCGCTGTTCAATTGCAAGCGCCTCTACGCGCGGCTCCTGTGCATGGCGAATCCAGAGGATCGATTCGTGATCGTCCCCGTCCCGCGGCTCCCCGCGGAGGTCGCGGGCAATGACGTGGAGTCCGAGCTGTCGTTCGTCCGCGAGCGCATCAACCGGAGGAACGAAGCGGATCTCCTGTCTGATCCCGAGGCGATGGCGCTCCTGCCCGAGCTCGGGCCGGATCAGAACATCTTGACCTACGCCGTGAACTTCCGGCATCCCGACGGCTCGCTCAACACGAGCCTGGAGCTGGCGAACCGCTTGAATCGGGCGATCTACGACCTCCTGAGCATCGATCCCGGCGACGAGATCTATGGCTACGGGATGATCGTGAGCACGACCGACTTCAGCGAGGAGCACTACGGGAAGACCTTCATCGAGGACTACAAGCGGCGCCTCGGGGTCGCGGCGTCGCCGGGCTCCACCGTGACGGTGCTCCGGTCCACGACGATGGCGCCCTGGCTCCTGGCGACGCCCGAGGGGAGCTTCCTGGACGTGCTGGAGCACGAGCTCCGCAGCGCGATCTTGAAGTCGATGATGCGGGACTCGATGTTCCAGATCTTCAGTGAGATCGACACGAACCAGGACGGCCTCCTGGACGTGTCCGAGGTGATGGGCAAGTTCCGTGCGAGGGGCTATCAGGACGGCGAGATCGACGAGTTCTTGCGGATGTGCGATCTCGACAAGAGCGGCACGGTGTCGCTGGACGAGTTCCTGGGGGCGTTCTCGCAGTTCGTGGCCAAGGCGAAGCTCTCTGGCGGAACGGCCCGTTGAGATCGCTTGACACCGTCATCACTGTGAGTTTCAATGATATGGTTACATATTATGAATCGCGCCAGTCGAGCAAATTAAGAGATGGCCAGCTATCAACGCCCTGCGCGACTCGCGGATGCCTTGGCGGCGCTCGCCGCGGGTCCCCATGTGATCGTGGCCGGAGGAACCAACTTCTATGCGGCGCGGGTCGGTCAGCCGCTCGCCGAGGATGTCCTCGATATCAGCGGTTTGACCGATCTTCGCCAGATCACCGATGAGGGGACGGGGTGGCGCATCCCCGCCCTGGCCACCTGGACCGACGTGATCGAGGCCGAGCTGCCGCCGCTCTTCGATGGGCTCAAGCTCGCGGCCCGTGGCGTGGGCAGCAAGCAGATCCAGAACGTCGGCACGATCTGTGGGAATCTATGCAATGCCTCGGCGGCGGCGGACGGGGTACCGGCCCTCTTGGCGCTGGATGCCGAGGTGGAGCTGGCATCGTGCACGGGCGCTCGCCGGCTGGGCGTCGCAGACTTCGTGACCGGCCATGGCACGACCGCGCGCCGGGCGGACGAGCTGGTCGTGGCGCTCCGCGTGAGCAGGCCCCCGGGCGCCGCACGCTCGACCTTCCTCAAGCTGGGCGCGCGCACGTACCTGGCCATCTCCATCGCCATGGTCGCCGTCGTGATCGAGACCGACGCAGCGGGCACGATCAGCGCCGCGCGGATCGCGATTGGCTCGTGCGCGGCTGTGGCGAAGCGCCTGCACCAGCTGGAGCGCGAGCTCGCGGGCCGCCGGCTCGTGCCTGACCTGGCGCAGCTGGTGACGGATCATCACTTCGAGCCGCTCGCCCCGATCGACGACATCCGCGGCAGCGCGCTCTATCGGCGCGACGCGGCGCTGACGTTGACCCGGCGCGCGCTGGCGCAGCTCGCGGAGCAGCCGGTATGACGGACTCGCGCATCGAATTCACGCTCAACGGCGCGCCGGTCGCGGTGAGCGCCGATCCCATCGCTCGCCTCGCCAGCACGCTGCGCGACGAGCTGCGCCTGACCGGCACCAAGATCGGCTGTAACGCCGGCCATTGCGGCTCGTGCACGGTCCGCCTCGATGGCAAGCCGGTCTGCGCCTGCCTGGTGCCGACCGGCCAGGTCGCCGGCCGTGACGTCGTGACCGTCGAGGGGCTGGCGCGCGACGGCAAGCTGAGCGATCTGCAACAGGCTTTTCATGCCCATGGAGCCGCGCAGTGCGGGGCCTGCACGCCGGGTATGCTCTTGGCCGCCGATGCGCTCCTGGCTCGCATGCCAAGCCCGCGCGAAGCCGACGTGCTCGCCGCGCTGGGCGGTGTGCTCTGCCGATGCACGGGCTATCGCAAGATCGTCGAGGCGGTGCTCTCCGTCGGTCGCGCGACGCCCGCGCCCGCGCCAGCCGCGGGCGAGGCGGTCGGCGCGCGATTGCCCAAGACCGACGGCGTCCCCAAGCTCACCGGTGCCGAGAAGTACGCCGCCGATACGTTGCCAGACGACGCGCTGGTCTTGCGCGTCGTGCGCGCGCCGTTTCATCGCGCGCACTTCTCGCTCGGCGATCTGGCCCCCCTGCACGAGCAATATCCTGGGCTGGTGAAGGTCCTGACCTGGAAGGACATCCAGGGTCAGAACCTCTACGGCATCTCTTCCAAGGACCAGCCGGTGCTCTCCGAAGGCATCGTCAGATATCACGGCGAGGCGGTGGTCGCCCTGGTCGGCGATGCCGCGACGATCGCCTGTATCCGCGATGCCGACGTGCCGATCCACTGGGAGGAGCTGCCGCCGCTGCCGTTCGACGCAGCCATCGCGCCGGGGGCGGTCGCCCTCCACGCCGACAAGCCCGACAATGTGCTGGTCAGCGGTCGCGTGGCGTGTGGCGATGTCGCGGCCGCGTTTGCCACATCAGCGGTGATCGCCGAGGGGAGCTTCGAGACCGTCTTCGTCGAGCACGCTTATCTCGAGCTCGAAGCTGGATATGCGCGCCGCGTCGGCGAGCGGATCGAGATCGTCACTTGTACGCAGGCACCGTATATGAACCGCGACGAGATCGCGCTGGTCATGGGCCTCTCACCGGAGCAGGTGCGGATCATCCCCCTCGCGGTCGGCGGTGGCTTTGGCGGCAAGCTCGACCTCTCGCTGCAGCCGCTGGTCGCGACGGCGGCCTGGGTGCTGGACCGGCCCGTGCGCTGCGTCTACACGCGGCCGGAGAGCATGGCGTCGTCGTCCAAGCGTCACCCGGCGCGCATCAAAGCGAAGTTCGCCTGCGATGCACAAGGCAAGTTGACGGGCGTCGAGTTCCACGGCGACTTCAACACAGGCGCGTATGCGTCGTGGGGGCCGACGGTCGCCAACCGCGTCCCCGTGCACGCCATGGGGCCGTACGCGGTGCCTGCCGTGAAGTGCACCAGCCGCGCGATCTACACCAGCGATACGCCGGCGGGCGCGTTCCGCGGCTTCGGCGTCCCGCAGACCGCGATCGCGCATGAAGCATTGATGGACGAGCTGGCTCACTCGCTCGGCATGGACGAGCTCGAATTCCGCGCCATCAACGTGCTGCGCCACGGATCTGTGACGGCGAGCGGCCAGAAGCTGGAAGCGAGCGTCGGCATTGGCCAGTGCCTCGATGCCTTGCGGCCCCGCTGGCGCGAGCTGCGCGCGGCCGCGGAGGCGTTCAATGGCCAGGGCGGCACGCTGCGGCGCGGCGTCGGCATCGGCTGCATGTGGTTCGGCATCGGCAACACATCGATGACCAATCCCTCGATCATGCAGGTCGGTCTCGCCGCCGATGGCGCGCTCACGCTCTACAACGGCGCCCTCGATATCGGCCAGGGCTCGAACACGGTCATGATGCAGATCTGTGCCGATGCGCTGCGCGTGCCGATCGCGCAGCTGCGCCTGGTCGCCGGCGACTCTGATCTCACCGCAGACGCCGGCAAGACCTCGGCCTCGCGCCAGACCTTCGTGTCGGGCAACGCGGCCAAGCGTGCTGGCGAAGACCTGCGCCGCCAGATCCTCCAGCTCGGCAACATGGGCGAGGACGCGACGATCGAGCTGGGCGCTGGCGTGATCACCCTGCGCGACAGCGCGACCACGCAGGTGATCGATCTCTCACGATTGCCAATCAAGGAACGTGGCGATGTGCTGATCGGTACGGGGCGCTTCGATCCGCCGACCACGCCGCTCGACGCGGACGGCCAGGGGATCCCCTATGCGACCTACGCGTTCGCCGCGCAGATCGCCGAGGTCGAGGTCGATATCGAGCTCGGCACTACCAAGGTGCGGCGCATCGTCGCCGCGCACGATGTGGGGTGCGCGATCAACCCGATGCTGGTGGAAGGGCAGATTCAGGGCGGCGTGGCGCAGGGGCTCGGTATGGCGCTCATGGAAGAGTACGTCCCGGGGTGCACCGAGGACCTGCACGACTATCTCATTCCGACCATCGGCGACGTGCCGGAGATCGAGTGCATCCTCATCGAGGATCCCGAGCCGCTGGGGCCCTATGGCGCCAAAGGCGTCGGCGAGCCGGCGCTGGTCCCGACGCCACCGGCGATCCTGGCCGGGATCCGCCACGCGACGGGCGTGCGCATCCGCCGCGTGCCCGCGACGCCGAGCCGCGTACGCGCTGCCCTGCTCGAGCAGAGCCGGCGCCTCACGCCGCAGCGCTGACCGATCGCGCATCGATCGGGCCGGAACGCGGCGCGGCGCGGCGCTGGGGGATGCCACGGCGAAATGCACCGGCGTGATGGCCCATTGACCGGCCACGCCAGTCCTCCGCTACCTCCGCGCCATTTGCTCATCGCGCTTCAACCCGGTCCGGAACGCTCAAACCCTCGCTAGCGTATGTCGTCGACGCTCACGCCGATTCGCTCGGCGTAGAGGCGGAGGGTGCGCTGCCAGGCCGGGCGGGCCGAACAGCGCTCGTAGTAGGCATTGAGTCTCGGGAAGGGGTCCATCAAATCGGTCTTGCGGATGCCGCGCAGGACGCAGGCCATCATGATGTCGGCCACCGTGAAATCGGCGCAGGCGATCCACTCGCGGTCCTCGAGGCGCCGCTCGACGTCTCCGAGCCAGCGATTGGCGAGCTTGCGCACCTCCGCCTTGAGCTTGTCATTGCCGCTGTCGAAGATCTCGATAATGTCGAGAGACACCAGGGTCGGCTCGACCGTGCTCGTCGCGGCGAAGCACCACTGGACGACGCGGGTGCGGCCCCGAGCGTCGCCCGGAATCAGCTTGCCGGCCTTCTCTGCCAGGTAGAGCACCACCGCGGCCGACTCGGCCACCACGAAACCGTCGTCGTCGATCACCGGCACCTGGCGGAAGGGGCTGATCCGGCGGTAAGCGTCGCCGTCGAGCTCGCCGCCCGTGTGGTCTAGCGCGTGGACTCGATACGGCAGCCCGGTCTCCTCGAGCGCCCACTGCGCTCGGAGGTCTTTTGTCTCGCCGCGCCCCTCGGGAAAGATGGTTCCAAAGCCATAGAGCGTGATCATGTCGTCCTTTGATTGGCGGCCGGATCCACCGGCCCACGCCGGAGCGTGCCACGCCGAGCCGCTGCCGCCGTTGCGGCGGCCTCGGTGTTGCGGTTCACTCGGCGCATGCGCACCCAGATGCTCGTGGCGCTCGTGCTCGGAGCCATGGCTTGCGAGCAAAGGCCCAAGCCGAAACCGACGACCGCCGATCCGGCGCCCAGCCGAGCCAGCCGGCAGCCCCGGCAGCCCCGGCAGCTGGAGCCACCAAGCCGACGGAGACTGCGATGAAACCGACGGAGACGCCGACGCCCACGCCGACGCCCATGCCGGCACAGCCAGCGCCGCCCACGGCGCCAGCGCCGAGCGCCGCCGAGGCCGCGGTGCTGGCGAAGGCGAGCAACAGCTTCGGGCTCGATCTGTGGGCGCGCCTCCGCACGGCGCCGGGCAACCTCGCGATCTCGCCGGCGAGCATCTCGACGGCGCTCGCGATGACGTGGGGCGGCGCGAAGGGCGAGACGGCGGCCGAGATGAAGCAGTCGATGCGGCTTCCGCTCGACGCGGACGCGGCGGTGACCGCGTGGGGCAAGCTGGGGGGCGCGCTCCAGGCTCCGTCGCGCGCGCTGAAGCTGCGGATCGCGAACCGGCTGTTCGGCGAGCAGAGCTACAAGTTCGAGGCGCCGTACCTCGAGAAGACGAAGGCCGCGTACGGCGCGCCGCTCGAGCCGATCGACTTCATGAAGGCGCCCGATCCGGCGCGCGCGCACATCAACCAGTGGGTCGCGGACCAGACCGAGCAGCGGATCAAAGACCTCCTGCCGCCGCGGTCGATCCTCTCCGATACGCGGCTCGTGCTGGTCAATGCGATCTACTTCCTGGCCGACTGGCAGGATCCGTTCGAGCGCGCGTCGACCAGTGAGCAGCCCTTCTCGCTGGCGCCCGGCAAGACGACACCGGCGATGCTGATGCGGCGCCGCGGCAACTACTGGATGGCGAAGGCCGACGGCGCCGCGGTGCTGGAGCTGCCGTACGCGGGCGGCGACACGTCGATGCTGGTGGTGCTGCCCGACAAGGTCGACGGCCTCGCCGCCGTCGAGAAGTCGCTCGACGCCGGCAAGGTGGCCGCGTGGCTCGCGGCGCTCGCGCCGCAGGAGGTGCTGGTCTGGCTGCCGCGCTTCGTCATCGATCCGCCGGAAGCGCTGGAGCTGGCCAAGCCGCTCAAGGCGCTCGGGATGACGCGGGCGTTCGACCGCGAGCGCGCCGACTTCACGGGGATCGCGAACCCGCCCAAGCCCGCCGACCGGCTCTACATCGGCAAGGTGTTCCACAAAGCATTCGTCAAGGTGGACGAGAAGGGCACCGAGGCGGCAGCCGCGACGGCAGTGGTGATGCCGAAGGCCGGGGCTGCGCCGAGGCCGGTGCCGGAGCTCAAGGCGGATCACCCGTTCTTGTTCTTCATCGTCGACAAGGCGAGCGGCCTCGTGCTGTTCATGGGCCGGGTCGCCGAGCCGAAGGCGCCGTAGGCTCGCCACGCGCCCGGCGAAGCCCGGCGCCGCACCGTGAGCCGCAGTATGCTCGGCTCATACAGGCGAGCCAGTTCGACGAGATCGCGTTCCTCCGCGCGATCGCGAACAGCAGCGCGCGCGCTCTGCTGATCGGCCGCCGGGCCCTGATCGCGCCCGCTCGACATGTTCCGACGCGTTCGCCGGAGGAACATGCCGATCCACAGCGCGCCGTTCGCGTCGACGGCCGCAAAGCGATGCGCTTTTCTGCGCGACACGTCGTCGTCGCCCCCTCCGGTTCATGGGCATCCATGCCAGCAGTGTGACGATGGCGAAAATGGATGACGTATTTTCTAGCAGAAGGGGGAGCAGATGATGAAGAGAGGAATGGCGCTCGCTACGTGGAGCGTGCTGGTACTCGGGTGCGGCGTGGAGCCGGAGGAGGAGACGCGCCCATCGGCAGAGGTGCAGGAGATCCTCGAGAACCTCGAGCAGGCCGGATTCCCGGCCGACGACATCATGATCGTCGACGGGACCGTCTACGTGGGGCGGGACGCCGAGGTGTCTTTGGCCGCATCGCGTGAGATGCTCGAGACTGGGGACTCCACCAACGAGCAGTACCGGACGACCAATCTCGTCAGCTCGTCAGTGACGAAGATCTGTGTCAACGGCCCGACGTTCACCGGCATCTTCAGCACGGCGCTCGATCTGGCGATCCAGAACTACGAGGAGCAGCCGCTCCGCTTCGCGATGGCACGCACGCCGAGCAGCGGATGCAGCTTCACGATCAATGCCGTGATCGCGCCGGGGGTGGTGGGCGGCTCGGCCGGGTTCCCGTCAGGCGGCCTGCCGTACTCGACGATCCACATCGGCGACGGGCTCGCCCCCTATGGCATCGACGTGATCGAGCACGTCATCACGCACGAGCTCGGCCACACCATCGGATTCCGACACTCCGACTACTACAACCGCAGCATCAGCTGCGGCAGCGGCGGGAACGAGGGCGGCGCGGGCGTCGGCGCAATCCTCATCCCGGGCACGCCGAGCACCGCGACGGTCGGCGGCTCGCTCATGAACTCGTGCTTCCGCTCGGTAGAGACCGGCGAGTTCAGCGGCACCGATCTCACCGCACTGCGGACGCTGTACCCTGGTGTTCCCGACGGCGCCGGGGGTGGCGTGTCGGGCGACTTCAACGGCGACGGCAAGGTCGACCTGCTGGCGCTCTACGACTACGGCAGCGCCGCAGCGGGCCTGTGGGTCTTCCCCGGGACGACCGGAACGACCAACGGCGCCAGCGCCCCCTACCGCGTCTGGTACACGGGCCCGGGTAACTTCGACGTGAACCGCGCCAAGTTGCCCTGACCAGCGGGCCCCGATCCGAGCGGTCATCACCGCGCCGCGCGCGACTCTGGCGGACCCGCGAAGCGATGCGCTTTCTGCGCGACACAGTCGTCGTCGCCCCTCTTGGTGTCATTGGGCATCCATGCCAGCGGTGTGACGATGGCGAAAATGGATGACGTATTTTCTAGCAGCAGGGGGGAGTAGATGATGAAGAGAGAAATGGCGCTCGCTATGTGGAGCGTGCTGGTATTCGGGTGCGGCGTGGAGCCGGAGGGGGAGACGCTCCCATCGGCGGAGGTGCAGGAGATCCTCGAGAACCTCGAGCAGGCCGGATTCCCGGCCGACGACATCATGATCGTCGACGGGACCGTCTACGTGGGGCGGGACGCCGAGGTGTCTTTGGCCGCATCGCGCGAGATGCTCGAGGCTGGGGACTCCAAGAACGAGCAGTACCGGACGACCAATCTCGTCAGCTCGTCAGTGACGAAGATCTGTGTCAACGGCTCGACGTTCACCGGCATCTTCAGCACGGCGCTCGATCTGGCGATCCAGAACTACGAGGAGCAGCCGCTCCGCTTCGCGATGGCACGCACGCCGAGCAACGGATGCAGCTTCACGATCAATGCCGTGATCGCGCCGGGTGTGGTGGGCGGCTCGGCCGGGTTCCCGTCAGGTGGCCTGCCGTACTCGACGATCAACATCGGCGACGGGCTCGCCCCCTATGGCGTCGAGGTGATCGAGCACGTCATCACGCACGAGCTCGGCCACACGATCGGATTCCGACACTCCGACTACTACAATCGCAGCATCAGCTGCGGCAGCGGCGGGAACGAGGGCAGCGCGGGCGTCGGCGCAATCCTCATCCCGGGCACGCCGAGCACCGCGACGGTCGGCAACTCGCTCATGAACTCGTGCTTCCGCTCGGTAGAGACCGGCGAGTTCACGTCCAGCGACGTGACTGCGCTGATCACGTTATATCGCCAGCAACTCCTCCAGCTCCAGCGCTGGGCGACCCAGCAGGGCGGTTTCTGGGATACGCAGCAATGGTTGATCGGCGATTTCAATGGCGACGGCAAGCTCGACCTCGCCAACGTGTTCAACGACGGCGGCCTGGCATCGATCGATGTCCATCTGTCGTACGGCAACAGCTTCGGGATCCAGCGCTGGGCGACCCGCCAAGGCGGCTTCTGGGACACGCAGAAGTGGGCGGCCGGTGACTTCAACGGCGACGGCAAGGCCGACCTCGCCAACGTGTTCAACGACGGCGGCCTGGCATCGATCGATGTCCATCTGTCGTACGGCAGCAGCTTCGGGATCGCGCGCTGGGCGACCCGGCAAGGCGGCTTCTGGGACGCGCAGAAGTGGGCGGCGGGTGACTTCAACGGCGACGGCAAGGCCGACCTCGCCAACGTGTTCAACGACGGCGGCCTGGCATCGCTCGATGTCCATCTGTCGTACGGCAGCAGCTTCGGGATCCAGCGCTGGGCGACCCGGCAAGGCGGCTTCTGGGACGCGCAGAAGTGGGCGGCGGGTGACTTCAACGGCGACGGCAGGGCCGACCTCGCCAACGTGTTCAACGACGGCGGCCTGGCATCCATCGATGTCCATCTGTCGTACGGCAGCAGCTTCGGGATCGAGCGCTGGGCGACCAAGCAAGGCGGCTTCTGGGACGCGCAGAAGTGGGCGGCAGGCGATGTCACCGGCGACTACAAGGCTGACCTGGTCAACGTGTTCAACGACGGCGGCCTGGCATCGCTCGATGTCCACCGCCCGTGACTGCCGTTAGGCGGAACGGCTCGAGGGGAATCGCCGGCCCCTGCCACGGTGAAGCTCCCCGGCGGCACCACGCGGCCCGCTCACGCTGACCGCGCAGGCGGCAGGGCGCGACGCCGCGAGCTGCCAGGGCTCCGGGTCGGGGTTGCATTCGCGTCCGCGCGTCCGCGAGGAGTCCGACACTCGGACATCTCCAGCATGTAACGGTATCGCTCCAGTCGCCCGCATCACGGACGGCCTCACGACGCTCACGCAAACATACCGCGAGCTCGGCCGAAGCGGTCGAGGCGGCCAGACCCTCGGATGCCTCTCGGCGGAGTGGAGCGTCAGCCGCCGCGGCAGACGCAATCAAGGTTGACCTGCTCGGCGTGCCGGCAGTCCTCGCGCGCGAGCCAGGTCTCGGTGTACCGCCCGCCCGCGGGCGAGAGCCGCAGGACGAACTGGCGCATGCCGATCCACAGCGCGCCGGTCGCGTCGATCGCCATGCTGTCCGGGTACAGCCCGGACGTGCGCACCGGCTGCACGGTCGCGACGCGGCGGTCGCGCCCGATCCGTACGAGGCTCGAGGTCGTGAGCACGTACACGCCGTCGCCGGTCGCGACGAAGGTCGACGGCGCATCGGGCAGCTTCGTCACCGCGGCTGCCTCGAAGGTCCCCTGCCGGCGCTCGATCCAGCGCACGGCGCCCTCGGACATGCCGAGGTGCGCGAGCCCCTCGATCGACATCGCCGCCTCGGGTCCGAGCGCGACCAGCCCGCGCACGTTCTCGCCAGCGAGCTGCTGCTGTCCGCTGCCATCGCCCAGAAACCAGTACAGCGCGCCGCCCCACTCGCCCGCGTCGAAGCCGACGAGGAACCCGCCGCCGAAGGCGAGCGTGTGCCGCCGGCCCTTCAGCGACGGATGCTTGGGCAGCGCGAACGGCGGCACCGGCCCGCTGTCCGGCTCGCGGCGCGCTGCCTGCGTGACCTTCACGGTCCCCTGCTCGATGGCGATCTGCCACTCGTCCCGCGCGTAGTTCGCGCAGCGCAGCCGCTCCTCCGTCGGTGAGATCGTCACCCAGCCCGCGGGGATCGCGCTCGGCGCCGGCGCCGGCGCAGCCGTGTTCGTCACCGGCGTCGTCCCCCGCTCGTCGCCCTTGCAGCTCGCGAGCACGAGCACCACGAACGCGAATCTGGCCACGCCCGCGAGCATGACACGGCTGCGCCCCGATGACGCGATGAGCTGGCACGTGACCGAGCCGCGGGTGTCACTCGATCGCAGCCTACGCTGTGGAGTGTTACGCGGCCGCGCGCCGATCTCGTCGCGTGCATGGCCGCGCTCCGCGAGTGCAACCACCTGTAACAGGCTGTTACAGCCATCTGCAATGCAGTGGCCCTCGGTGACATCGCCAGCCGCGCAACTCGGCGAAAGATCTCGCACCGGCTGCGATGCTCGAGGGTCGTGTCAGGGTATCCGGATCTGCCCGCGATCATCGCCGGGCATGGAGGCTGCAGGTCGCGACGGCATCGGCAGGCGCGAGGGGCGCCGGCCCTGGACTTGCACAAAGGACGGCCAGCGATGAGCGCAGCGACCACTCCCACGTATTTGACCAAACAGATCGTCTACACGTTCAGCTTCTCCGCCAACTCGGCCGGGGGGCTGTCCTTCGACAACTCGAGCGGCGGCGGCATGCAGGCGCTGCAGGACTTCGTCGCGAAAGTCGAGAATGACGTCCTGCAGGACTCCACGATCCAGGGGCTCATCGGCTCTGACTGGCAGAGCGTGTGGGGCCCGGTGGCCTACTCGAGCGACACCAGCGGTCCCACCGTCCGCGCCGACAACACGATGGGCTGCTACTACAGCCAGTCGCAGAACC
>DATMCI010000307.1:0-4636 GCA_035558535.1 Kofleriaceae bacterium | reverse complement strand
CGCTCACCCAAGAGACATGGCCTCGCAGGGTGGACAGCTCGCGACCCGACGCAAGGTCCCACGTCTTGAGCGTGTGCTCTGTGGAGGCAGTGAGCATGCGCTGACCATCGGGCGTGATCGCGCACGCAGCCACCTTGGCCGCGTGGTCTTGCCAAGTAGATAGCTCGTGTCCCGAGGCCAGGTCCCAAACCTTGACCACCTGGTCGTGCGAGGCCGAGACCGCGAGCCGGCCGTCAGCGGTGGCCGCGCAATAGCTCACGCCAGCGGCATGACCTTGCAGAGTGCACGGCTCGCGCCTCGACGCCACGTCCCATACCTTGAGCGTGTGGTCCGCGGATGCCGAGACGACGAGCTGACCGTCGGCCGTCACGGCGCACGAGCGCACCTTCGCGAAGTGGCCTTGCAGCGTGGCCAACTCGCACCCGGACGCCAGATCCCAGACCTTGAGCGTCTCGTCATCGGAGACCGAGAGCACGCGCCGGCCATCGGCAGTCACTGCGCACGAGTTCACACTGGCGGCGTGACCGTGCAGCGTGGCCAGCTCGCGCCCCGTCGCCAGGTCCCACACCTTGAGCGTGCAATCATCAGAGCCCGAGACCGCACGCCGACCATCGGCGGTCACCGCGCACGAGATCACACCGTGGATGTGGCCGCGCAGCGTGGCCAGCTCGCGCCCCGTCGCCAGATCCCACACCTTGAGCGTGCGATCGTCGGAGGCCGAGATCACGCAGCGGCCATCGGCGGTCACCGCGCACGAGTTCACGCTGGCGGTGTGACCGCGCAGCGTGGCCAGCTCACGCCCCGACGCCAGGTCCCAGACCTTGAGCGTGCGGTCCAGGGAGGTCGAGACCACGAGCCGGCCGTCCGCGGTCACCGTGCACGAGATCACCCGAGAGACATGACCGTGCAGGGTGGCCAGCTCGCGTCCCGAAGCCAGGTCCCAGACCTTGAGCGCCTGGTCCGCAGAGGCCGAGATCGCGCGCAGGCCGTCGGGCGTCACCGCGCACCCGCTCACCCGGTCCCGGTGCCCTCGCAGCGTGGCCAGCTCACGTCCCGAAGCCAGGTCCCAGACCTTGAGCGTCTTGTCCGCAGAGGCCGAGACCGCCTGCCGGCCATCGGGCGTCACCGCGCACGCGATCACGGCATCCGAGTGGCCGATGAGCTCGCGCACAAGCGCGGGGCTCTCGCGCGTGGCCACGTGCCGCACGCGCAGGAAGCTCGCCCCGGCGGGCAGCCTCACCTCACGAGCGATCTCGTCGGCGCTCCAGCCGAGCCGGCGCAGCCGGTTCCAGACGAGCGCCGCCATCGCCTCCGGCGCGGCGCGTAGCCAGTGCGATTCGCGGCCGAGCGCGTGGGCCAGATCTTCGAAGCGGCCGCGGAGCGACTCGTCGCCGCTCACGCGGCAACGCTCGGCCGCGTGCGCGAGCTCCGCCTCCGCCTCGTGCGCGCCGAGTTCGCGGCACTTGGCCTCGAGGAAGCTTGTGTCGGCGGCGAGCCGCCACGCGCCCGTCCGGTCGCCCGCTTCCATGCGGTGGAGTAGCGCGTGGCGCAGGGCATACCGCCGCGCAGTGGGCTCAGCGGGCGGCGGCCAGGCAGCCAGCCGCTGCGCCAGCGCGCCGTGGTGCGCGCGCAGCGCGGCCGGGCCGATCGTCTTCGCGACGTGCGCGCGGATCGAGTCGTGGTGCAGCCGGTACTCTGCCTGCCCCGCCGACGGCAGATGCGGCCACACGTCCAGCTGCGTGCCCGGCTGCGCGGTCGACCACCCATCGGGCGCCGCAATCGACCGCCCCGCCGGCAAGCTCACCAGCGGCTCCTCCGTCCGCGGCGTCTCGACGAGCAGCTCGCGTGCACCGCGGACGAACGCCTGCCGCTCCGCCTCGTCGGCCCAGCCGGCGACCGCGCCCAGCTCGTCGAGCGTGAGCGCCTCGCGGGCCGCGCACAGGATGCCGAGACCGCGCGCCGCGATCGGTTCCGTCGCGACGCGCTGCCAGGTCCGCTCGAGCAGCGCCGCGAGACCGCGCGGGATGTCCTCGACCCGCCGCTGCGTCGCCGGCAGCCCCGCGAGGTGCTTCCGCAGCGTCGCCGCGTGCTGGAGGTTGCCGTCCGCGCGCTCCACTGCCTCGGCGATGAACCGCATGCCGAGCCCGAGCCCCGGGGCCGCCTGCTCCCAGAACGCGCGTACGGTCGCCGCGTTGTCGGCTGCGAGCGCCGCGTCGTCCAGATCGATCTGCACCAGCTCGCCATCGCGCGCCGCGAGCATGTCCACGTACGGATGACGGGGCCGGCTCGCGCACAGGAAGCTCACCCCGCGCACCAGGCCGTGCGGCAGGAAGGCCGCCAGCGGGTCGACGCCGGGCGCGCCCGCGGGCGGATCGTACTCGTCGAGGCCGTCGATCAGAACGACGAGCCGCTCGCCGCGCGGCGCCAGCTCGCGCGCCGAGACGCGCTCCAGCACTGCCGCGAGCCGCGCCGCTGGGTGGATCCGCGCGTCCGGCTCCGGCTCGCGCTGCGCAGGGAAGCGCTCCTCGAGCTGTGCCACCAGCGAGCCAACCAGCTTCGCTGGATCGTCCCAGTCGTACTGCCCGCGACGGATGAAGTGGTGAGGCACCGCCACGCCGGCCGCCTCGCGCCGCGCGAGCCACGCCGCGAGGAGCGCGCTCTTGCCCATCCCCGGCCCACCCGTCACGACAACCCAGCGGTCGGCGCCTGCGGCCTCGACGCTCCCGCCGGCCAGCAGCTCGTCGAGCCGGGCCAGCAGCACCTCGCGGCCGACGAAGCCCTCGTGCCGCTGTCGCTCGATGCCATAGTGTAGGCGCTCCCCGAACACGGGCTCGCCAGGATGGTAACCGACCGCGCCGCGCCGCGGCCTGCCGACCAGCACCGCCTGCGAACGCGGTTCGCCGATCGGTACGATCAGCCAGGTGCGAGGCTCGAGGGCGACCTCGCGCGCGAGGCTCGCTCGACGACAAGCACGTCGGGCTTGCGTGACCGGCTGGCCTTACGAGGAAGCCGCGGAAGGCTCGGCCTTCGACGGGGCGGCCGCGGCCGCGGAAACTGAATGCATATGTTCCACATCAACATCTCGACTGGAGACGTCGATCGCGGTACAGCCCGGCGACCGCTCGAACATATCGACGTCCGGGTCGCTACCCACTATTGCCCAAGCGAGGGAGATACACGATCACGGCTCCCTGATTCGCACCCAGCTCGCACAGGTGACGGCGATTGAGGTCTATGATCCCCGCACAAATGGGTCACCCGGAGCAGTTCGCTCAACGAACGTTCGAGGAGGAGACGGATGTCGACGCTGGCCCGTAAGGATCTGCTCTGGAGGTTCAGTAAGGCCGAGGATCCCGAGGGCGCGGCGGTGACCGCGCTCGCGTCCAGCGCGAGCCCGAGAGCGAGAACGACGAGCGCTCCGAAGCTCATGGCAACTGGCCTACACCTCGATCACGAGGAGCAGCCCCCGCGATCGCGACACCACAGGGCGTGCGCACCATCCGGCCGTGGAGACACGGTCCCGATCATCTCGATCGAGTGATGAGTGGGCCATGCGTGCGAGCGCGGATCACGTCCTCGCGCAGTGTCCCCGGCGCCAGAAACGTCCGCTCCTCGGCCGCCATGTGCGCGACGAGCTCATCGGCGAGCTCGTCGATCCGCAACGCGACCTCAGCCGGGGCCCCCGACAGCAACTCCCAGAACGCCGCGTGCTCGGCCACATGCTCCTCGAGCATGCGATCGATCAAGAGCTTGCCCCATGACGGCGACCCGCGAAGCAGCTCACCGATGATCGCGGTCTCCGCCTCGTTGTGCGCCGCGAGAGCTTCTCGCAGCGACGCCAGTGCCGCATCGAGCTCGGCTTCGAAGCCGGCGAGCCTTGCCAGTCGCGTGCAAGTTTCGAGGTGTGCACGCAGCCGATCGTGCTGAGCGAGGAGCTGGAGGCGGGCTTGCTCGGGGTTCATGAAGCCGATCAGCTCGCAAGGTTCCGGCCAGCGTATCCGGCCGGCTCGCCGCGCGTTTCCCGCAAACGCCGCGCGACCGCCTGCGATGAACGCAGATGATGCGCGTGCTGATGGCGCAGCTACAGCTCCGCGAAGGTCGAGCGCTCCGGTGGCCACCACGGACGCTTCGATTCGGCGAGCGCCGAGGCTCGCGCGGCCGATGAATTGGAGCTTGCACTCGACCGACGTGGAAAGGAGTCAACCATAAAAGGGTCACCAAGCCCTTCGATCCGGCTCGCGATACGTTGGTCGACCCTCTCGCCGCCGCTTCGTCGCCAACGCGTTCCGCGCACCGCCCCGGGGACCCGGCTCAGGCAAGCGGGCGGGACGATTCGATGCCTGGTGCTGCACGTCCGCGCAAACGCTTCGCTCGCGGCGCGCCGGGGCGCCGGGGCGCGCAGCCGGTGCGCGAAGCCGGCGGCGTAGCGGCGCGATCCGCGGGCACGTCGATTGCTCTCGTCGAGAATGCGGGCATTCACGAGCCAGGACTCGTGTGGCGAGCGACAATTAGATCTCCCCAGCGACGACAATTAGATCGCCCCATCGCGACGGCGTAGCTGGCCGGTCAGAGGGCCGTGGTCTCCCCGAGGCGGAGGCCCAGGTACCCGTGCGACCAGTGAGCAACGCTCAAGTGA
>DATMCI010000306.1:0-6658 GCA_035558535.1 Kofleriaceae bacterium | reverse complement strand
TCGACGTTGTCCTTGAGCGCGATCGGCACGCCGTGGAGCGGGCCGCGCGACTTGCCGGCGCGCAGCTCGGCGTCCATGGCGCGGGCGCGGGCGCGCGCCTGGTCATGGGTGACGGTGATGAAGGCGTTGAGGCTGCGCTGGTGGGCGTCGATGCGGCGCAGGCAGGCCTCGGTCAGCTCGAGCGAGCTGGCGCGCTTGCCGCGGAGCGCGTCGGAGGCCTGGCGCAGCGTCATCCGCGTGAGCTCGCCGGCCGGCGCGGCGGCCGGTGCGCCCGCGGGCGCGCCCGCGCCTTGTGCGAAGGTCAGGCGCCGGGTGGCGGCCACGGCCAGCGCGGCAGCGGCCGACGAGAGGAACGCGCGGCGCGAAGGAGCGTCGGCCCCTGCGCCGGCCTCTGCGTCGGCCTCTGCGTCGGCCTCTGCGCCAGACCCTGCGCCCAAAGACGCGTCGTGCGAGCTCATCGCGCCAGGGATATCACGAGCCGCGCCCGGGCTCGCAGCGCGTTCGCCGGCTCCGGCGCTAGGCCGGCCGCTTGCGGACGGTCCGCTGCTCGATCGGCTTTGCGTAGTCCGCGCCCTGGAAGATCCGCTGCACGTAGATCGAGGGCAGGTGGACCTGATCCGGATCGATCGCGCCGACGGGGAGCAGCTCCTCGACCTCGACGATCGTGATCTTGCCGGCCTGCGCGCACAGCGGGTTGAAGTTGCGCGAGGTCTTGCGGAACAGGAGGTTGCCCCAGGCGTCGCCCTTCCATGCCTTCACGATCGCGAAGTCGCCGCGGATCGCGTGCTCGAGCACGCACTGCTTGCCGTTGACCTCGCGCGTCTCCTTGCCCTCGGCGACCTTCGTGCCGTACCCGGTCGGCACGTAGAACGCCTCGATGCCGGCGCCGCCGGCGCGCAGCCGCTCGGCGAGCGTGCCCTGCGGGCACAGCTCGACGTCGAGCTGGCCCGAGAGGAACTGCTGCTCGAAGATCTTGTTCTCGCCCACGTACGAGCTGACCATCTTCTTCACTTGCTGCTGCGCGAGCAGGACGCCGAGGCCCTGGTCGGTGGTGCCGCAGTTGTTCGACACGATCGTCAGATCCTTGACCTGACGCCGCGCCAGCTCGCGGATGCAATTCTCGGGGTTTCCGGACAGACCGAATCCGCCGCACAGGATGACGGCGCCGTCGCCGACGTCGTGCAGCGCCTCGCGGGCGCTCGGGAAGACCTTGTTCATTGGAGGTATGCTTACCGCGAGCCGGATGGCGATCATCACGCTGACGACCGATTTCGGCACGCGGGACGGCTACGTCGGCGCGGTCAAGGGCGTGCTCGCCCGCCTGGCGCCCGAGGCCGCCCTCGTCGACATCGCGCACGATATCCCGCGCGGGGACATCGCCCACGCCGCCTGGGTGGTGGCCGCCTCGACGCAGGAGTTCCCGTTCGGCACGATCCACCTCGTCGTCATCGATCCGGGCGTCGGCGGGGCCCGGCGCGAGGTGATCGTGTCGATCGGCGGCCAGTGGTACGTCGGCCCCGACAACGGCGTGCTCGCGCACGTGGCCGACGCGGCGTACGACGCCTGGGCGATCGAGGCGCGCACGTTCCGCGGCCGGCGCGTCAGCCCGACGTTCCACGGCCGCGATCTGTTCGCGCACGCCGCGGCGGCGCTCGCGCGCGGCGAGCCCGCCGCCGACGCCGGCCCGCCCGTGCGGCTCGCCGGGACCTTGCCGTGGGGCGCGCGGGCGGCGGGCCGGGGCCGCGTCGTCCACGTCGATCACTACGGGAACCTGATCACGGACCTGCCGGCGAGCGAGGGCGGCGAGGCCATCTCCATCGCCGGCAACACGCTGCGGATCGTGAAGACGTACTCGGACGTGCCGCAGAACACGCTGCTCGCGTACGTCGGCTCGATGGGCACGATCGAGATCGCCGTGCGCGACGGCCGCGCCGACGCGCGGCTCGACGCGCCGCGCGGCACCGCGGTGGTGCCGGTGCCGGCCCCGGGGCCATATCGATGAGCGAAGCGAAGCGGAGCGAAGCGAAGCGGAGCGGGGCGGGGCCGGGCAGCGTCGTCGAGCTCGAGATCACGGCGCTCGCGGCGGGCGGCGACGGCGTCGGCCGCGACGCGGCCGGCCGCGTGACGTTCGTGCCGCGGACGGCGCCCGGCGATCGCGTGCGCGCGCGGATCGTCCACGCGACGCGCTCGCTCGCTCGCGCCGAGCTCGCCAGTGTGCTCGCGCCGTCGCCCGCGCGCGTCCCGCCGCCGTGCCCGCACTTCCTCGCGGGTTGCGGCGGGTGCGCGTGGCAGCACGTCGCGCGGCCCGAGCAGCTGGCGGCCAAGCAAGCGATCGTCGCCGGCGCGCTGCGCAAGCTGCCGGGGCTCACGGTGCACCCGATCGCCGATCCGGCGCCGCCGCTCGGTTGGCGGCGCCGGGCGCGCTTCCACGTCGCCGGCGGCCGCGTCGGCCTGTTCGCGCTCGGGACGCACCGCGTGCTGCCGATCGCGGCGTGCCCGCAGCTCGAGCCGGCGCTCGACGCGGCGCGTGCGGTCGTCGCGGCGGCGTCGCCGCCCGACGGGGAGCTTGCGCTCCTCGCCGCGAGCCCGGGCGGCGCGCCCGCGGCCGCCGTCGGCGCTCCCGCGTGCGCCGTCGGCGTCGAGGCGCCGTGGGCCGGCGCGGCACGGCTCGTCGGGCGCGCCGGCATCCGCGGCGTGATCGCCGGCGGCGCTGCGCACGGCGCGCCGATCCTCGAGCTCGAGCCCGGCCTCCACGCCGGCCCGTGGGACTTCGCGCAGGCGAGCGCCGCCGGCAACGCGGCGCTGATCGCGCGCGTGCTCGCCGCCGTCGGGCCGCCGCCCGAGTCGCCCGAGTCGCCCGAGTCGCCCGGGTCGCCTGCGCGGCCCGGCGCGCGCCGGCTGCTCGAGCTGTACGCCGGCGGCGGCAACCTCACGCGCGCGCTCGCCGCCGCCGGCTGGGACGTGCTCGCGAGCGACGTCGCCCCGGCGTCATCGTCGCCCGCGTCGCCCGCGCCGCCCGCGCCGCTCGCGCCGCCGCCGCCCTGGGCCTTCGAGCGCGGCACCGCCGCCGACGTGCTCGCGCGCGCGGCCGGCCCGTTCGGCGCGATCGTGCTCGATCCGCCGCGCACCGGCGCGCCCGACGCCCTCGACGGCATCCTGCGCCACGCGCCGGCCGTGATCGTCTACGTCTCCTGCGACGCTGCGACACTCGCGCGTGACGCGGCGCGGCTCGTCGCCGGCGGCTACCGCGCGACCGACGCGTGGCCGATCGACCTGATGCCGCAGACCGCCCACGTCGAGGTCGTCCTGCGCCTCGAGACGCGTCGATAGATCGATCGTCAGCTTGCTCGCGTCAGCTCGCTCGCCGTTCGACGTCTTGGGCGATTCATGACTGTCTTGAACGATTGGCTTGCCGGCGAGGACCGGTCGCGCCTGTACGGCGGAGAGTGCCTGCGCCGACCCTGGCTCGGGGGGCCGCCTCCCTGATCGCGGAGGCCGGCCCGGCACCCAGCGAGTGGACAGCGCCCCCCGCCTGGCTGCATCGTTTGGGCCATGCTCCGCGGGACACACTTCGGCCGGGCGCGCACGGAGCCGGACACCTTCGTCGCGGCGACGGTCGCCGCGCCGGCGTCCGAGCGCGCGCTCACGGGGCGCATCCTCGCCGGTCGCTACGAGCTGCTCGAGCTGCTCGGGGCCGGCGGCATGGGCGCCGTCTACCGCGCGCACGATCGCGAGCTCGACGAGCTGGTGGCGCTCAAGGTGATCAAGGCCGAGCTCGCGCGCCAGCCGGCGATGGTGGATCGGTTCCGCCACGAGGTGAAGCTCGCGCGGCGCGTCACCCACGTGAACATCGCGCGCACGTTCGAGCTCGGCAACGCCGACGGCGTCGTGTACTGCACGATGGAGCTCGTCCAGGGCGAGTCGCTGCACGGCAGGCTCGAGCGCGAGCACCGGCTCGCCGTCGTCGACGCGGCCGCGATCGCGGGCGAGCTGTGCGACGGCCTCGCCGCCGCACACGCGGCCGGCGTGATCCACCGCGACATCAAGCCTGACAACGTGCTCCTCGCCAACGACGGCCGCGTCGTGCTCGTCGACTTCGGCGTCGCCGCGATCTCCACCGGCGGGAGCAGCGGTGAGCTGACCGGGACCCCGACGTACATGGCGCCGGAGCAGGCGAGGGGCGAGCCGCTGACGCCCGCCGCCGACGTCTACGCCGTCGGCGTGCTCCTGTACGAGATGGTGACCGGGCAGCGCGCGTTCACCGGCGACCTCGCGGAGATCCTCGTGGCGAAGCAGGATCTCCCGTCGCTCCAGGCGCCGCTGGGGAGCGTGCCGTACGAGCTTTCGCGCGTGATCGAGCGGGTCACGGCGCGCGAGCTCTCCGCCCGCATCTCCACCGCCGCCGAGCTGCGCCGGCTGCTCTCGCCGTGGACCGAGCTGAGCCTGGGCCCCGCGATCGCGCGGCGCCCGTCCGCCGAGCCCGCGGATCTGCTCCGCACCGTCATCGTGCTGCCGCCGTCCGGGGACGACGCGCGCATCCACCTCGCCGCGGGCGTCCACGAGGAGCTCCTGCTCCGCCTGGTGCGCCGGCCGCGCCTGCGCGTCCTGCCGCGCGCCGATGCGGAATGCGTGTCCGGCGCCGCCACCGTCGAGCTCTACGCGGGCGAGCTGCTCTCGGCCACGATCTGCCGCGGCCAGGTGCAGACCGCGCTGCACCTGCCGCTCGACATCGGCAGCGTCGGGGTCGCCGCCGACGCCATCGCGAGCGCGGTGGCCGAGGTGGTCGGCTCCGAGGGCACGGGCGCGGCCGATCCATCGGCGCAGGCGTACGAGCTGTTCCTGCGCGCCCGGATCCTCGTACAGCGCAACTTCACGGAGGCGCAGCGCGCGATCGAGCTCCTCGAGCAGGCGCACGCGCTCAGCCCGGAGGACGCGCGGATCGCCGCCTCCCTGGCGATCCTGCTCGTGCGCTCCGTCATGATCAACCAGAACGAGTCCGGCTACGCGCGCGCGCACGCGCTCGTCGAGTCCGCGCTCGCCACCGCGTCGACGCCGGCCGAGGCGTACCTCGCGGCCGGCCACCTCGAGCTGCACACCGGCGAGCCGGTGGTCGCCGCGATGCACTTCCGCTCGGCGATCGCGTGCGCGCCGCACGCCGCCGAGGCGCACGAGGCGCTCGGCCGCATGTTGATCGAAGCCGGCTACCTCGACGTCGCGGTCGCCCGGCTGAACGACGCGCTCGCGATCGCGCCGTACCTCATCACGGCGCGCTGGGAGATCGCCCGCGCCTACGCGCTCGAGGGCGACTGGGCCGCCTACGCGGCCCAGGAGGCCGAGCTCGTGAAGCACCACGATCACGTCGTCGCGCGCATGTCGATCATGCGCATGCGGATCGCCTGGTGGCGCGGCGATCAGCGCGCGGTGATCGCGTCGCACGAGGAGCTCGGCCAGAGCAGCACGTTCTTCGAGCAGACGCTCTTGCCCCGGTTCCGCGCGGTGGTGCTCGAGGGGGCGTGGGCCGCGCAGCGCGAGGCGATCCTCGAGCTCGCGATCGGCCTCCGCTCGCCGAGCCTGCGCCAGCGCGCGTTCATGGCGCAGCTCGGCGCCGAGCTGGCCGGCTACGCGGGCGACCTGGACGCCTGCGCCACGATGATCGAGCACGCGGTGGAGTGCGGCCTGTACGATCTGCACTGGCTCGATCGGTGTCCGCTGCTCGAGGCGGTGCGCCAGACGCCCCGGGGCGCCGCGGCGCGCGAGCACGTCAAGGCGCGGGCCGAGGCGATCCTCGACGCGCTGTACGGCGACGCCGAGGCGATGTCCGACACGATCGCCGGCTAGCCGGGCTCACCCGCGTGGGCCCGCGGGCTACGGCGACTTCGCGGGCCGGGCCGGCTTGGCCGGCTGGGCCGGCTTGGCCGGCTGGGCCGGCTTGGCCGGCTTGGCCGGCTTGGCCGGCTTGGCCGGCTTCGGCGGCGGAGCGAACCTCGCCGCGACGTCGCGCGCGAGCGTCGCGTCCGCGCCCGGCGGCACCTCGATCGCGAGCGACAGCGCGTGCGTCCAGAACAGGAGCACCCGCACGACGATCGTCGCGCCGTCGTCGCGCCGCGCCTCGACGTCGAGCGCCGGCGTGCCGTTCTGCTCGGCGAACCGGCGCGCCAGCCGGCGGTAGCCCTTGACGCTGGCCGCGATCCCGCGCTCGATCTCGTCGACGTAGGCGTCGCGCACGTCCTTGCGGTAGGCGCGGTCGTTCGGGACCTGCGCGCGCGTCACCGCGAGGACGGTGCCGCGCTCGCCGCGGTAGCCGGCGACGAGCCCGCGCTCGGTGGCGCCCTCGATCGGCGTCCACCCGCGCGGCACGTCGAGCACCGCCGGCGTCTTCGGCAGCTTGACCGCATCAGCGCGCGCCGTGGACGCGGGCGCGGCCGTGACGAGAGTGGCCAGCGCCGCCGCGGTGGCCAGCGCAGCTGCCCTGCGCGCGGCCGCGCCGCTCAACGCGAAGGCTCGGCCTTGGCCGCGGCCGGCTTCGCGGCCGCGCCGCCCTCGCGCGTCCGCAGGAGCGCGTGGATGATGTGGCGCTGATCCGCCTCCGACGCGAACCAGTCGCGGGGGAACGCCATCGCCCGGGGGCCCAGCTCGACGACCAGCACCGGCGCCGAGC
>DATMCI010000305.1:0-27020 GCA_035558535.1 Kofleriaceae bacterium | reverse complement strand
CGCGACGCCTGTGACCGGATCAACCGCCGGGAGCTGCGCCGCGATGGCCGACAGCTCCGGTTCGTCGTCGAGCCGCCGCCGCCGAGGCACGGCCGGTCCGAGTGATCTGATCCTCTACCACTGGATGGGCCGAAGTCCCTGTCCGATATCGAGAAGACCCGGACCAACCTGCTGGCCGGGAAGATCGATCTGTGGGAGTCGCGTGAGGTCGTCGAGGTCACGCTCCAGGGGCTGGGCATCACCTCGAAGGACAAGCGCAAGATCATCGAGGACAAGCGCAGATCGCACGAGCGCGGCAAGACGATCACGAACGTGGTCAAGGCGATCCTGAATATCGGGCTCGGGATCGGCGCGGCGGTGGCCGGCGGGCCGGTTGGTGCCGCGATGGCGGTCGGTGTCCTGGCGAGCGATGTCGCCGACGCCGTGCACGAGACCGATCAGTACTTCGTCAAGCAGGCGGCGGCCAACACCAGCATCGATCCGAACAAGTCGATCATGGATCCCGAGTCGGTGCCCGGCTGGGGCTGGCTGATCGTGTCGTGGGCGGCCGTCGGGCTCGACATCTTCGATGTCAAGGCCGCTGTCATGGCGATCCAGGCAGGCAAGAAGACTCCGGCGCTCGCTGCCGAGGAGCTCGGCAAGGCGCACGCCGGCCTCAAGGGGATGAGCGAGGCCGAGCTCGTCACCAAGCTCAAGACCGCGGCCGGCGAGCTCAAGGCCGGCGAGGTGCTCACCGAGCTCAACAAGGCCGGCGTAGTCAGTCGGATGGGCGTGTCGATCGAGATCGACAAGTCGATCGCGGAGACCGAGGTTCGCGTTGGCTACAAGGTCGACAAGGAGACCGGCAAGGTCGAGGTCACCGGCATGCGGGTCGGCGTCAAGGCGACGATCGACGACGTGCTCGCCCACCAGACGGTGATCAAGCTGATGCGTCGCTACGAGGGCCTCACCGGCAAGGTCCGTCAGCTGTGGGACAAGCTGCGGTCGCTCGGCGGTAAGACTCCGAGTGACGTCAATCCGTTCCCACCGGGATCACAGGCCTACAACTCGTGGCTGGAGGTCAAGAAGCTACCGGCGATGATCGAGGCGCGGTCTGCCAAGTACGGTCCGCACCTGACCAAGGAGGCCGAGGCCGCGCTTCGCCAGGACATCGAGTTCCTCGAGACCGAGCTCGTCAATCACCAGAAGGTCGTCGATCAGCTGATCCTGGAGGCGGGCGAGGACTTCGTCGCCAGGACGGGTGACAGCACGCTGCACGCCACCAACGAGTTCGGCTACTCGTTGCCCGATGTCGCGAAGAAGCCGCCGCTGAATGCAATCGATATCGCCGGTAGCAGCTACTACTATCGACTCGAGAACGGCAAGCCCACGCTGGTCAAGAAGGCCAACAAGCCGGGACCGTCGCTCAGGCCCGAGCTCGGCAGCGATGGCACGCCGACCGGCAAGTTCGTCGAGGGCGATCTCAGCCGGGCGGAGAGAGCCGCGGCGATCGTCAACTCGATGCCGAAGAGCAAGCAGGACGCGTTCAACGCGCTGGTCGAGAAGATCAGGAAGGCCGAACCGAGCGCGAAGGTCGTTCCGATCGAGGCGATGGCGGCGACCAAGAAGACGCTGGCGGCGGTCACCGCGCAGTTCGGCGACTCGGCATTCAAGCCCAAGCTGCTCGACCTGTTGACCAAGGCGCTCAAGCGTAAGGGCCTCAGCCCGGCGGACGCGCTGGCCACCGCGAGGGAGGCGGTCGACAACCTGCTGAGCCACGAGATCCTCGTCATCAAGGGTACCGACCAGCTGCGCGCCTACGGCTATCGCCCACGGTACCTGACGGCGACCGGCAAGGTCGTCGAGGACGACCTGCACCACATGGTGCCGCTGTACCTCGGCGGCGATCACACCGTCGGCAATCTGCTCGACATCGATGCCAAGCTGCACGACGGCGTGCACGAGCTCCTGAAGACGGTGAAGTTCAGCGAGGGCGTCACGCTCGCGCCCTCGAGCATCCAGAACGCGAAGGATCTCACGTTCGGCCAGGGCGCGGCGATCCTCCACGCCGACGGCACGATCACGTACGATGCGCTGAACGCCGCCGCGCCCTAGAAGGTCTCATGATCGATCCGCATGACATTCCGCTGCCAATCACGTGGTCGGCGGAGACCCCTGACACCACGACCATGTTGGAGATCATCGACAATCAGCTGTACGACCGCTGCGGCGAGCACATGGTGGCGCTCGAGGCGATGACCGGGAAGATCGCGTGGACTGCCAGCCTCGGCGAGCGCAGCGGCGAAGGCTTGCTGATGCGGGCCGTCGGTTCCATGGTGGTGACCGACACGTACACCGGTCACGGACGAACGACCGAGCTGGTCGGCGTGCGCGCTGGCGCGGTCGCATACCGGACCGAGGTTGGCGTTATCGTGGGCCTCCAGGGCAGCTGCGTGCTCGGCGACGAGGTATTCGTCATCGGTGTCGATCCCAAGGGCGGCTGCGCGCTGCGCTCGATCCGCGGCGAAGATGGCGTGCGCCGCGTCGATCGCAAGCTCTCCGGTCGCGACGTGACGAGCGCGCGCGGCCGCTTGCTGGTTCTCAACAGCTTCTCGGAGCCGGGGATCGTATCGCTCGATCGCGATGGCGGCGACGATCGCGTCGTCGAGCGCACGCCGGCACAGGAGATGGCGGTGGCCGGCGACTGGCTGCTCGTCGCCGCGCGGACCGGAGCCGGGCTCGAGCGCACCGCGCGGCTGATCGATCTCGAGAGCGGAGCGATCCAGTGGTCGCATCCCGCGTATGGCCCCATGATCGCCCTCGACGACGAGCTCGCCGTTCATGTCGAATCGCATGCAGGCATGCTCGTGCCCGTCGCCAGGGACCGTGCCACCGGAGAGCTCCGCTGGCGCGGCTCGGCGTCGCTGGGCGACGATGCGGGGACCTTCCGGTTCGCCGGCTCCCTGATCGCGTTTACACATGGCGGCGGTACCACTCTGTACGCGCGCGACGACGGTAAGTTCGTCGCGGAGCTGCTGCTGTCCTACGCGCTGGCGACACACGGTCGGTATCTCTACCTGCGCAACTCGCAAGACGTCTTCTGCGCGGACGCCTCGCGGTGACCTCGTCGATCCTCATCGCGCTGTGGGGAGCGTTGGTCGGCCACCTGCTCGTCCTGATCGCGGTCATGATGGACGGCCTGCCGCCGGCCGTGGCGATCACCGCGTCTGCCGGATGCTCGCTCGTCGCGATTGCGGCGCTGAGCGAAAGCGAGCGATCAGATCCGCGGGCGCGGCGTACCATCGCGGGCCTCCGGGGCGCGCAGGGCGTCGCTGCTGTCGTCATCGTCGCCGGAGTCCTGCCAGGCGCCCCTGGGGCAATGCTGCTGGTGGGTCTCGCGAGCGCCGCGGCTCTCTGCGTTGCCGGCCTCGCCACGGTACGCCGTGCAGCGGTGTCGGATCGTCCCAGCCGGCCGCTCGCGGTCGCGCCGCGGGTCGCTGCCATCGCGCTGGTGGCCGAAGGGGCCCTGAAGCAGTGGGACCTCTCTGGATACGGCGAATCCGAGACGTGGCTGGCGAGCTATCTAGGCTGCATCGTGGCACTTCGCATTGTGGCACTCGAGGCGCTTTCGATCATTGTGATTCGAGTGCGCACGCGCTGGGCGATCGGGGGGCTCCTCCCCTGGGTCGTTGGCTGGGCGGTGGTCACCGCCAATCTCGTTGCGGTGATCACGTGGCTGCTCGGCGGAGCGTTCCGTGCGGGACCGCTCCAGATACGTCAGTTCGACGCAATGCTCGTCCAGCTCCTCATCACCATCGGTGGCGCGATGATCGGGGGGGCGCTCATCGTCGCGATCCACCCACGACGGCCCCGGCTCGCTGCCTTCGCACTCCTGGCCGGCTACGTCGCGTGCGGCGTGCTGATCGCCATCGAGGAGCGAAGGCTCGATCGTGCAACCGACCCCGTCGACATCACGAGCCTGCGCTCGAAGCGAGATGTGGTCGCCGCGGTCGCCGCGATCGCTCTGGCCGGCGTGCTGCGGTTGTACTGGCGGCATCTCGCCGTATCGAACCTCCCGCGCGCGACGGCGCAGGCGACCGTCGCGGCATCGCCCCCGTCGCGTCCGACAGACGTGTGACCGCTCGCGCGCTACTCAGCTTCACGGCGCGCCGCTGGCGACGTCAGGACATGCACGAGATCGCGTGATCGGCCTGGCACAACCTCGGCATGTGCATCGAGCATCGTGGCGAGTCGAGCGGCAGCGGAGAGCGGCAACCCGGTCGCGCGCGACCACACGAACGCCGCGCGACCGTCCGGGAGCTCGTGTCGCGTCACTCGCAAGCCCTCACTGGTCTCTGCGTCCATGGCGACGCCGAGCCGCTCCTGAACGGTCTGGAGCTCGTGGAGGTGCGGCGGCCGTAGTAACGAACGCCGTGCGGTGTTGCGGGTTATCACGAGTAGGCCGGCTCCTGCGACGAGGACCGCGGTTGGAATGAACGTCCAGAACCGCGGATGGAGCGACGCTGCAGCGACGCTGGTCAGAACTGCCATCCGCTGCGCCTCACTGAGGCCGAATGCATAGCGCCGGTCGCGATCACCACGCACGAGCTCGAGGCTGAACCGCACAAGCCCGTAGCCGATCACGAACAGCGCCGCAGCATCGCCGTTGCCCGTTGATACCGCTGCGGCGGTCCCCGCGAGCGCCAAGCTTGCCCCTGCCTCGATCAGCTGGACAGGGACCAGCGGACGGCCTGCCCAGAACGCCGGAAACCCGAGCAAGACGTGGGCTCGCCCGTAGCGCACGCCCCGCCGAGCAGGGCGACCATGGCAGCACGCGACGCGGTAGCAGCCGAGCCGTCCGAACACGAGGAAGACTCCGACTCCGGTCGCGACCACGTCGAGCGTTCGTGCAACCTCACCGCCGAGCAGCCACGTGGCCAAACCAGTGCTCACCAGGCAAGCCGACAGCGCTTCGTAGAACACGATCCGTTCGTAGCCGGCCCGCCAGCGGGCAACGGCCACGGTGCCAAGGAAAGCCAGCGGTGGAACCAACATACTCACGAGGCGCTCGCCGAGCGGCAGCCCCAACCTCAGCGCAAGCGCCACCGCAATGATCACCGCAACGATGTAGCCAGTGAATCCAAAGATCGTATACGCGCTGCGGCCTCCCATCGTGGGCCGAGTACACCGATTCAGCACGAAACTCTCGTGCGTCGCGACGGCGGACACGCGGAGGGCTCTTGCATCACGCGCGACCTTACCTGTCACTGCCGATGGCCGCCGCTATCACCATCACCATCCTCAAAAGCTTCATCGGATGAAGATATCATAGCTTGGCCAGAACAGACACCCTGCACGCCACACTGGACCTCCGTCGGCGGATTTACGCAGCTGCTCGAGTGCAGCATCATGCTGCAGTCATCCTCCTCTGCGGTGTGCAGCGTTATGCTGCAGTGAGCCCACTGCTCCTTGCTGCTACGATAATGCGCTGCGCTCGCCGCGTACGGCGGCAACCAGCGCCGCGTCGCCAAGAGAGTGGCGTGGTCACCGGTGGTCGGCGACGCCGGGGCTGGTAGGCGTCAGAACCCGGCGAGGCGGATGAACTCGCTGGCGGAGCTCGGCACGAGCGCCTCGAGCCGCGCGGCGAAATGGTTGCGTGCGGCCCTGACGGGACGCTTTCCCTCGACGAAGAAGTGCTGCCAGCCATAGAGCCCGAAGGCGAGGCAGCCGAGCTTCACGTACTCTGCAGGAGAGAGCTTCAGGGGGTACTTGATGAGCCGGTCCGTCCTCCCCGTCCTCCCCTCGAAGAGGCACACCAGCTCAGGCTTCTGGCCCTTCCCGCACAGCCGGATCACGGTGCGCTCTCGCGCGCCGAGCCAGTCGAAGAGCCGGTACTCGCCCAGCTTTGCAGGAAAGCCGAGATCACCGGGGAGCTCGCGCGGCTCTTCTGGATTCTCTAGGTACAGGTCGCACAAGGTCGTCAGGTTGAAGTTGCCCGACAGGCGATCTCGCCGAAACGTCTTGGACGCCCAGCCCAGCCTGATCTCGTAGAAGCTCTTGTAGATCTCGACCACGTCGTCGCAGAGCGAGAGGCCGCGGTCCTCCTGCAGGCCCTCCAGCAGATCCTGGCGCTCGGCGGCCAACAACGGTGGCGTGACACCGAGCTTGCTTTGATATGGAATGCTCCACTCGTACTCTCCGGTGGCCTGCAGCCGTTTCAGCTCCTTCGATAGCCCCTGCACCGCGGCTCGCAATGTGACCGGCTTTGGCATCGACCCCTTCGCAGCCTTCGCAGCCTTCGCAGCCTTCAGCGCGCCCGCAGGACCTGGCCGAAGCCGCGCTGCACGCCGACGGTGGGGGCGAGCACGCCGCGCTCCGCGGCGACCTGGCCGCCGACGAGGACGGCGCGCACCGCGTCGTCGTTGCGCCGGACCAGGCGCGAATAGGTGCCGTAGCCGTCGGCGGTGGCCTCGTGCGCCACCTCGAGGCGCTCGTCGAGCTGGGCGGGGTCGACGACCGCGACGTCGGCGCGCTTGCCGGTCGCGAGCACGCCCGCGTCGAGGCCGAGCCAGGACGCGAGCTCGCCGGTGAGGCGGTGGACCGCGCGCTCGACGGACATGAACGGCGCGCCCGCGTCCGCCGCGCGCTGCACGCGGTAGAGCATGCGGAGCGGGAAGTTGTAGTGCGCCATCTGGCGGAGGTGCGCGCCTGCATCGGAGAAGCCGATCAGGACGTCGGGGTGGCGCATGATGTCGGCGAGCTTCTGCTCGCGGTCGTTCGCCATCACCGTGTACCAGCGCAGCGCCTGGCCGTGCTCGGCGACGAGATCGAGGAACGCCTCGTCAGCGCGCACGCCGCGCGCGCGGCCGATCTCGTCGAACGAGCGGCCGACGAGCGACGCGTCGGGGCAGGACAGGATCTCCGACCACGCGAAGTTGCGGTGGAAGACCTTCGGCAGGAGCTTGCTCTTCCACTGCTTGCGGAACCACGCGCGGTACTTGGGCTCGCGGAGCAGCGCGCGGCGCTTCGCGTCGTCGGCGACATGGAGCGCGGCCGCGCCCGCGCCGAACTCCTCGAACACGACGAGGTCGATGCCGTCGGCCCACAGGTCGAACGGCTCGGGCAGCGCCTGCCAGCGGAAGTCGGCGCGCAGCGCGCGGTTGATGAAGCGCGACAGCCCGCCGATCACGCGGTGGAGGCCGCGCTGGCCGCGCAGGTCCATCATCGAGATCACGGTCGTCTTCAGCGGCTTGCGGAAGAGGCCGAGGCTCTCGAGCATGAACAGGATGACGTTCACCTTCGTCGACACGTTCGGCACGCCCTGGAAGACGCGGCCCCGCGCGCGCACGTCGCGGAGGAGCGCGCGGTACTCCGACCACCGCGCGAACGTCGACGGCAGCGGCCGGCTGCGATAGCTCCGCTCGCCGCCCATCTTGTCCCACGGCAGCGTCTGGATCGACAGGCCGAGGTAGCCCTCGTCGAGGCCCTCGCGCAGGTGCTCCTGCATCGCGCCGAGCTCGGCGGCGCTGGGGCGCACGCCCGGCGTGAGGCTGCGCTCGATGCCCATCACCTTCGCGCGGATCGCGGAGTGGCCGACGAACGAGGTGATATTGGGCCCGAGCGGCAGCGCGCCGAGGTGATCGAAGTACGCGCGGTGGCCGTCCCACGTCTTCACCTTGCGCAGGATCGGGCGGACCAGCGCATCGGGGAGCGCCTCGACGCGGCAGAACATGTCCGACAGCTCGTCGGCGTCGCCGAGCGCGAGCGAGAGGCTGCAGCTGCCGACCGTCACCGTCGTGACGCCGTGGCGCAGCGACTCGGACAGCGCGGGCGCGACCTCGAGCTCGGCGTCGTAGTGCGTGTGGATGTCGAGGAACCCGGGCATGACCCAGGCGCCCGCCGCGTCGACGGTGCGCGCCGCCGGGCCCAAGGGGTCGGCGGTGATCGCGGCGATGGCGCCGTCACGGACGCCGACGTTCGCGCGCACGGGCGCGTTACCGAGCCCGTCGAAGACGAGCCCGCCCTCGATGACGACGTCGTACGGCGGGGTCACCGCCGTCGACTGTCGCAGAAGTCGCGCGGGCAGACCAGCGCCACCGCCACGGCCACGCAGGTGACCGCGGCGCGGCGCCGGTTCAGACGATCACTGCAGGCTGGTGTCGTCGAGGAAGAAGCTCGTCTGGAGCGAGCTGTCCTCGGTGCCCGTGAACTTCACGGTCGCCGACGCGCCAGGAGCGACGCTGACGGAGTAGCACTTCTGCGTGTACGAGGCGTAAGTCCCGGAGTTCAGGTTGCTGAAGGACCCGAGCGTGGCGCCGTTCAGCTGCACCGTCAGCTTGTCGTACGCCGAGAAGGGGAACTCGCTGGTGGCGATGCGCAGGTAGAAGCACAGCTGCGTCGCCGTCGTGGTCGTGGTGTTCGTGACGGTCTGGGACAGCGTGTCGGTGTGGGTCGTGCCGTAGCCGTTGAGCCAGGCAGACCAGCTGCCGCTGCGGGCGTCCGAGGCGACGATGACACCGGCGGTCGACGTCCAGTTGACCGCGCCGCTCTCGAAGCCGGGGTTCTGCAGCAGGTTGTTGCCGGGCGGCGGCGGCGGCGGCGGCGGCGCGCCACCGCAGCTCTGCGGGGCCGTGCCGACGGCGATCGCCGCGTACGCGCAGCCGACCGCGTCCTGCGTCGCCGTGTCGTAGCCGAGCTGCTGCGCGGCCGTGACCATCGCGTTGCGCATCGCCGCGTAGTTCGAGCTCGACGTGAGGAGGTCGACGTTCGACTTGTAGAACAGGCGGAGCGCCTTCTCGACGCCGATCGCGGGGACCATGGTCGTGGTCTTGCCGCGCGGGTGCGAGCCGCCCTTCGAGAGGAGGCAGAACACGAGGTTGTTCGGACCCGAGGTGTAGTGGACATCGGCGCTGCCCATGCCCGAGGTCCAGATGTCCTTCGACGAGCCGTCAGCGGCCGGATCGCACATCGAGCGGAGGAACGGCGGCAGGGTGACCTCGCCGATCAGGAACACGTTGTTCGAGGGCGGCAGATCGAACGGCGCCACGGCGTCGCGGCCGCCGTCGATCCACGCCTGGACGCCGCCGCCCCAGATGTCGGAGAGCGACTCGTTCAGACCACCGGACTCGCCGCTGTACGTCAGGTTCGACTCGTTCGAGGTGACACCGTGGGTCAGCTCGTGCGCCGCGACGTCGATCGCGGTCAGGTTGCTGCAGTTCTGCGACGGGTTGCCGTCGCCGTAGGCCATCTGGGTGTTGTTCCAGAACGCGTTGCAGTAGTTGCTCGAGTAGTGCACCGAGCTGATCAGCGTCGCGCCGGCGTTGTTGATGCCGTCGCGGTTAAAGAGCGCCTTGTACATGTCGTACGTGTCGCCGATGCCCTGGTGCGCAGTGTCGACGGCGGTGTCGCCCGTCGCGGCCTGCGTCTCGGTGCGCTTCAGCGTGCCCGGCAGCGAGGTGCTGTTGTTCGCGCTGTACGTGTTGCGGTTGCGCGCGTGCTGGACCTGCGGGTGGTGCTCGAGGACCGCGCCCGTCTCGACGTCGACGTAGACCTTGTCGATGACCGGATCCTGGCCGCGGAAGCCCTCGACGAGCTGCTCGTACGCCTTGTGGAACGTGCCCGCCTGGGTCTGGATGTAGACCACGCGCGCGTCGCGGATCGTGCGGCCCGTCATGCCGGCCCACCGCGCGTCGTTCTCGATGTTGACGTTCCCCGTGCCGCGCGCGATCGAGGTGGCGCCGAGCGACGGCGAGAGGTCGCCGCGGGCGGTGCCGTTGATGCCGGTGATCACGCCGTTGACATCGACGTGGACGACGAGGTCCGCGCCGACGACGGGCAGGCCGCCAAACATCTGGTCGTAGCGATAGTGGCGGCCGCCGACCTCGTCGACGTTCACCTTGCGGAGCTTGAGATCCTTGTTCTCGAGGCGGAACGCCCTGAGGATGGGCGGCAGCGCAGCGCGCAGGCTCGCGTCGCTGGCGACGAGGCCGGCCTCCCGCATCGCCTCGATCTTGCCGAGCTCGCCGACGACGAACTGCGGCACGTCGTCCGCCGCAGTCTGAAGCACCCGCGCCTCGGGCATCGCCGCCAGCGCCTCGGCGACGTCCGGATTCGCGTTGAGATCATCCGTGGGCTCATTGGGACCACCCGACTGACAGGCTGCCATCGCAGCTGCCAGGAGTGCGCCCCGCATCATCTTCGCGGTACGCGTTTGCGTCATGGCGACCGGCCGCGTTCATGGACGATGCCATTCTCGCGCGCCTCGGCTCGCGCCTCGAAGCATCACGCTGCCAGCTCGTGAGAGCGCCGCTCACCTGACATCTCGCCGGGAACGCCAGCCGCGATCATTCATCGTAGACGAGTAAGCGCTGTTCACGAACCGGCCGTTCGGTGTACCTCGGAGGGAGGCGAAGATACGACAAATAGCGAAGGCAGCGCATCCCCCGTGGCCTCGATCAGACAGGAGATGTGAGCCTGTGATTCAGTCTCCACAGCTCGATGACAGACAGTTGTGACAGGTAGTCGCACTCCGGATCTGTTCTTGAGTACTTCTGCCTCGGGAATCCATGCACACATATCCACGTGCAGGAGGAGATGCACGAGACTCGCAGCGCGGGGGGAGCGCGCCTCGAGCCGCGCGGCGAACGGTTGCGTTCGGTCTCCGAAGGAGAAACAACCAGATCGATGCTCGACCTGCTCATCCTGAACGCCGAGGTGCTCAGCACGGCTCCCGGCGCGGCCTCCGTCCGCCCGCGCCACGACATCGCCATCCTGGGCAACCGGATCGACGCGATCCTGCCGACCGGCCAGATCGATCCGGGCCGCGCGCGCGACGTGATCGACGCGAGGGACATGATCGCCATGCCGGGCCTCATCAACGCGCACTGTCACACCGCGATGGTGCTGTTTCGCGGGGTCGGTGAGGATGTCAGCGTCGAGCGCTGGTTCAACGACGTGGTCTGGCCGCTGGAGATGAACCTGACGCCGGAGGACGTGTACTGGGGCGCGTTGCTCGGGCTGGCGGAGATGATCGAGGCGGGCGTCACGACGGTGGCCGATCATTACTTCCACATGGACGAGGTCGCGCGCGCCACGGAGCAGGCGGGGACCCGCGCCAACCTGTGCTGGGCGGTGTTCGGCCTGGGCGCCCGGGCGCCGGAGGCGAAGCTGCACGAGACGATCGAATGGGCCCTGCGCTGGCAAGGCGGGGCGAGCGGCCGGATCACCGCCTGGCTGGGGCCGCACGCGCCGTTCACCTGCGGCGAGGAGTTCTTGCGCAAGGTGGCGGACCGCGCCAAACAGCTCGGCGTCGGCGCGCACATTCACGTGTCCGAGACGCGCGAGCAGGTCCGGTCGAGCCTCGAGCGCACCGGCAAGACGCCCATCGAGGTCGTGCGCGACGCGGGGCTGTTCGAGGTCCCGACGATCCTCGCGCACGCGGCGCACCCGACGGACGGTGATATCCAGATCATGGCGCGCGCCGGGGCCGGGGTGGCGCACTGCCCCAAGACGTTCCTCAAGCTGGCCGCTGGGATCGCGCCCGTGCTGAAGCTGCGCGAGGCGGGGATCCCGGTCGGCATCGGCAGCGACGGAGCGGTGAGCAATAACACGCTCGACATCCTCGAGCAGACGCGGCTCGCGGCGATGCTGCAGAAGCACGAGCATCAGCGTGCCGAGGTATTGCCCATCGCCGAGGCGCTGACGATGGCCTGCCACGACGGCGCGCGGGTGCTGCGCCTCGACTCGGACCTGGGCGATCTGGCGCCGGGCAAGCTCGCGGACTTGATCCTGATCCGCACGGACAGCCCGCACATGCAGCCGATGTTGAACGTGACCGCGAACGTCCTGTACAGCGCACAGGCCGCCGACGTCGACACGGTGATCTGCGACGGCAAGCTCCTGATGCGCGGCCGCAAGCTCCTGACCCTCGACAAGGCGGCGATCCTCTCCGAGGTGCGCAGCCGGCTCGGCCGCTTGCTGCAGCGCACGCCGGGCCAGCGCCTGCAGACCTACTCGCCCTGAGCGGCCGCGCGCGGGCGCCGCGGGCGCGTCGCTGGGGTTGGCGGGAGCTCGTCGCGCTCAGTCCTGGACCGCCTACGGGGTCCGCGCCGGATTGGCGGCGGCGGCGCCGCCGCCGGCGCCGGCGGTGTCCTCGAAGCTCCCCACGACCTCGTGGAGGGTGACCATACTCGCCGGCAGGTCCGCGCCTTGCTGGATCGTGAGCGCGTCCCGCGACGAGTGCGCCCGCTCGCGGCCGAGGAACCGCAGCGTCATCACCTGCGCCAGCCGCACGGTCGTCCCGGGCCGCACCTGCACCTCCTCGCCGGGCTCGATGGGCCTGCCGTCGACCTCGATGAGCTGGCTCGACACCCTGCGCAGCATGTGCCCCCGCCTCGTGCGCCGGAGCTCGAAGTGCCAGCGGCTGATCGCGAGCTGCGACTCCTGCTCGGGGTGCGTCAGCACGATGTCGTTGGCCCGGGTGCCGTCCGCCAGCGCGTCGAGCCGGCCGAACGCGATGACATCCTGGTTGGGCAGCGCGAGCTGCTCACCGGACTCCTCGATCCACACCCGGCACGCGAGCGCGCGCTCGTCGCCCCACGGCAGCGAGTACAGCTCGATCCCGTCGCCGATCGACTCGGCGACGGGCGTGCACAGCGCCTGCGTCACCCTCGGGATCTGGTTCAGCGCGTGCTGCGACAGGAGGAGCCGGCCGCGGCCCGCGATCTCGGCGATCCGCGCAACGATGTCAACTGATGGGCCCGTGACCAGCCTGCCGTTGGTGAGCACGGTGCCCCAGTGGAGGCCGATCGACACCATGATCTGGTCCTCGCGCGGACAGCGATAGTTGTGATCGGTCACCGCGTCGATGAACGACAGGACCACCCTCAGCGCGGCCTTGCCCGACGGATAGCACGCGTGCAGGCTGTCGCCCTGCGTCGCGAAGATTCGGCCGCTGTGCGGCATGGACGCCTCGCCGAGGAGCCCGTAGCAGCGCTTGTGCAGGCCTGACTCCAGCGCACCGCCGCGGAAGTCGACGTCGACCAGCTCCACGCACACGAGCGCCTGCTGCGACTCGAAGCGCGACGACAAGGTCCCGCGCACCTGCGTCTGCAGCTTGAGCAGCGCCGGCAGATCGAGCCGTTCAAGATCGTCGCGGCTGGCCCCGGAGGGCGCTCCCTCCGCGGCCGTCGCCTCGGGCCGCGGGGCGCGAAACGGACGCGTCTCGTGCCCGTCGGCGCCGCGCGCGTAGAGCTGGAGCCCGGCCCAGTCCAGGCGGGCGGCGTCCCGCGCGAGCTGCTTGCGTGTGAGCAGGAACGCCTCCTCGAGCGTGGTCTGCTGAGCGAGCGCGGCGTCGTACAAGATCTGCGCCGCCCGGCTCGCACCGGACACCGACAGCGGGAACCGCGACGCCACCACCGACTGGATTCCGGCCCGGTGCAGCGCCTGGGCGACGCTGTCGAACTCGCGCCCGTGGGCGCTGCCACACGCGGCGAGCACGACCAGCCGCAGCGTGTCCGCGTGGGGCGCCAAGAGCTGGCGCAGGCGCCACGAGTCCACGGCCACGCCGTCATCCTCGGCGTCCTCGCTATTGAGCATCAGCCCCCACGTCTGGCCGGCGCGGCCGGCGTGACACAGGAGGTGCAGCGCGCCGACCGGCGTGCCCTCGCTGTTGGCCTGATCGAGCGCGTCAGCGAGCTTGCCGAGCGAGGCGTGCGGGATCACGTCGCGGCTCGGCTTGAAGTCCCAGCCGGCAGCGCGGCACGCCGCCCCGATCGCCTCGACGTGCTCCGACGCGGGCACCTCTCCCGCGGCCGCGGACCACGCTACGAGGAGGCGCCGCCGGCTCGTGTCGCCCGCGCGCTTCTGCGGCACGGTGTGGGTCTCGGGCCACTCGTAACGGATGAGCAGGCCGGGCAGCTCGCCGACGCACTGCCCGGTCGCCTCCAGCGGCAGGAGCTCCCACGGTAGCGTATACAGCTCGGCCGCCGCGGAGCGCACCGTCAGCAGCACGGGCAGCGATCGCTGCGTGGCCGCGGCGATCGCCTGCGCGTGCCACGTCCATCCCGACGGCTCGAGGAAGCTACACAGCGCGCGCCCCACCCGCTGCACGACCGCCGGATCGCAGTACGACGCGTGGAGCGCGTCCAGATCGGCGAGGAATTCGGCCGACCACGCGAGGTGCACGCGCTTCCGGCCGCCGTGCGTGGTCCGCAGCGTGTAGTCCTGGGGCTTGAATCGAAACCCGTACGGATCTTCGGGCGTGTCGGTACGAGCGAGCTCGAACACAAGCGACAAGGGTTCGGACATACCTGCTGACATGTGCAAATCACGGGCCGCGTTCACGCCGGCGCGCCTGCAGCGCGGCATCGAGCGCGTCGCGACCGGCCGCGCGGTAGCTCGCCACGAGCCGATCCAGCTCGGCCGGGTCAAGGCCGTGACGCCCGGCAGCGACGGCCACCGGGTCGCCTCCGAGGACCGCGAGCACGGCGGACTCCATGCGCGTCACCGAGCAGGCCTGCTCGCCGGCTGCGCGGCCCGTGCCGCCGCCGCCGTCGGAGATCGGCAGCCGGACCGCCGGATCGCCGAGCAGCACGTAGCCCGCCAGATCCTGCCTCAGCATCCACAAGTGGCCGCGCTGCGCTCGCTCGTGGTCGGCGATCGTCCCCAGGCCCGCGCGCACCTGGGCGTCCTCCAGCGCGGTCAGCTCGGTGTTGACCTCGGCGAAGAATTGCAGGAGCTTGCGCATCGCCACCCCCGCGCGGTGCCCGTTCAGCAGCGACTGGATCACGCCCACGATCCGGCCCGGGCGTCGCCGTGGCCGGTCGTCGAGATCGAAGAAGCTGTACGTCCACGCCAGGTCCACGTGGCCCACGAACGCCAGCGGGCCGCGCGGGTCGGCCAGCGCCGCCTTGGGCACCGCGGCCACGAACGGACGCTCGTGCGCGAGCGTGTCCAGTACATGTCCAATTTCACTCCCGACATGTCCAGTCCGGCGAAGTATGTCCAGCCAGTGGCGGTAGTCGCTGGTCTCGGCCGTACCCGCGCCGAAGCACGCCACCGCCAGCCACATCCCTCCGGGCAAGAACCCGCGGCCGGCCACGTCCGCCCCGGTCACGAGCCCGCCGCGGCCGAAGCTGAGCGCGCCCTGCTCCCGTCGCTGCTGCTCCGCGCCGCCTCGCGCCGCCGTCGAAGACCACCTCGCGCACGGCACGCCCACGCCATGACTGAGCGACAGCAGCACGCCGGGTCGGTCCGTCGCCGTCGCTGCCGCCCACAGCTCGTCGGGCGTCGGTCGCTCGCTGCCGGTCACGCGCAGCTCGCTGTATCGCACGTCGCCCGCGCCCCGCCGTCGGTTCAAGATCTCCTCGGCCGGCGCGATCAGCGCCTCGACTCCGCGTTGCGTCGCCTGTGTGCCGTCCCGGACGGCGTGCAGGATCGCGCATCCCGCCCCCGCCGACGCGGGCCGCTCCTCCCACCGCACCACCTTCTCGGCGTACGCGCGGTACCCGTCCAGGTCATCGAACGCGATCCGGCCCACGAATCCGTCGGTCGCCTGGACCTGCTGCACGGCCAGCGGCACCTCGTCGAGATCGCCGACAATCAATTGATATCGTGGCAGATCGTCGCCGACATCGGCGCAGCTGCGAAACACGCGCTTCTTCCATCGAGCTGCCTCGGTCACCGTCATCCGCGCCGGCACCCGGTACACGGGCACCGGGCCCTGCTGGCGGCGCCTGCGCTCGACGAGCGGCGCGATCGCGTCGATGAGCCGATCGCCTGCGTCGCCCGCGGGCGCGATCACGCCCCACCGCTGACGCTCCAGATCGTCGGGCGCCGCTTCATCTCCCCACAGCTGCTCCGGTTTCGGCCGCGGCTCGGGTGCGGGTGCGGCGCCGGTCGCCTCGGGGTCCACCCCGCCCTCCAGCACCGGCGCACGATCGCCAGCGGTCACCAGCAACAGATCGATTCGAGGTCGAGTGTCACGCATGTCGCGCCTTCGTTCACGGCCCGCGCCATGCTGAACACCCGTGCGCCGCTCCGGTGGCCTCGTTCTTGCTCGCTACTCTCTCCTACAGGAGATAGCGAATGCTCAATGACACGCTCGTATTCAACGGAGTCGACGGCAGTACCGGTGATTACCTGCTGCCGCCGCTCGGCGTCACCCAGCTCGCGCGGCTTGCGCTGGGCCACCCCCTGTCCACGCCCGAGCGCGACGAGCTCGATCTCCGGCTCGGCGTGGACATCGATTATCCGCTCAAGGAAGGCGAGGACCCCGATGATCTCGCGCAGGCGGGCTGGGCCGTCGTGTTCCCGTTCGCGCGCAAGGGCAGCAAGGCGGCTGCCCATCAGGCCGCCATCCGCGAGGCGCTCGGGCCGCTCCTGGCGCGACGGCGAGCCCAGGCCACTCGGCGCGACGAGCGCCGCTACCGCGAGTGCGTCGGCGCCGACGCCTACCGGCCGGGCGAGACCAAGCAGCAGTTCCTCGCCCGGATGGGCGCTGGCCCGGGCGCGGTCGATCCGGCGAAGTTTCCGTACTACGTGCTGCTCGTCGGCTCTCCCGAGGAGATCCCCTATCGCGTGCAGTACCAGATCGATGTCCAGTACGGCGTCGGCCGCATCCACTTCGACACGCTCGACGAGTACGCGCGCTACGCCGCCAACGTGATCGAAGCGGAGACGCAGCCGCGGCCGCGCCCGCTGGCTCGCACGCTGGCGCTGTGGGGCGTCGAGAACCCCGGCGATCGCGCCACCCACGCCAGCGCCCGCCACCTGGCGGCCCCGCTGGCTGACTACCTCGAGCGCGACCAGGGCGATCGCTGGAGGGTGACGCGGTTCCTCGGCGAGCACGCGACCAAGGCGCGCCTGGCCTCCCTGCTCGGCGCCGACGCGCCCTCGCTCCTCGTCACGGCCAGCCACGGCATCGGCTTCCCGGCCGGCGATCCGCGCCAGCGCGCCGACCAGGGCGCCCTCTTGTGCCAGGACTGGGGCGGCCCACACGCTGGCTCGCTGACTCCCGATCACTACTTCGCCGGCGACGACATCGCCGCCGACGCCGACCTGCGCGGCCTCGTCGGCTTTCACTTCGCGTGCTTCGGCGCAGGCACGCCCAGGTACGACGACTTCTCCCGCAAGGGCGACGGCCCGGGCCTCGTGGACATCGCCCCGCACGCGTTCGTCGCCCGCCTCCCGCAGCGCATGCTCGGCCGCGCGAACGGCGCGCTCGCCTGCATCGGCCACGTCGACCGCGCATGGGCCAGCTCGTTCCTCCAGGCCGATCCCCGGCAGAGCGGCGCCGTCACGGCCCAGCGGGCGGTGTTCGAGTCCGCGCTCAAGCGCCTGATGGAGGGCCGCCGCGTCGGCCACGCGATGGACTACTTCGATCTCCGGTACGCCGAGCTGGCGTCGGATCTGGCCACGCGGATCGAGGACGCCACGAAGTACAACGTGGCCGTGGATGATCGCGAGCTGGCCCAGCTGTGGCTCTACACCAATGACGCCCGCGACTACGCCGTCATCGGCGATCCGGCCGTCCGCATCGGCGTCCCGGAGGCCGCAGCCGACGAACGCGCCCGCCGGGGCGCCGCCGTCGAGCTCAGCCACGCGGCCGGCAGGTCGCCCAGCCACGCGCGCGATGCGGCCGCGCCGGCCGCCCGCGCGCGCGCGCCCGCGCCTGTGCTGGCGCGGGCCGATGACGAGCTCGACTACCGCTGGTTCCGCTCGGGCCCCGACGGTCAGCCGGGCATCCTCGCGCAGCTCGCCCAGTCCGTCTTCGGCGCCCTCCACCGCGCTGTGTCCGACGTCCTGTCGCTCGAGGTCACGACCTACGCTGGCGACTGCGACGGCGCGCGCGCCGCCGCGACCGGCGACGCCGCGGCCCAGCCGCGACCGCGTGCCTACACGTGCTGCAAGATCGACGGCGACACCATCCTGAGTGTCCCCGTCGACGACCGCGGCGCCGTCGACGCCGAGCTGTGGGGCGTCCACGAGCGCGCGGTCGCGCAGGCGAGGGCTCAGCGCGCCGACACCCTCAAGCTCATCCTGTCGCTCCTGCCCGGTATCGCGCCGTGACCGGGCCGGGCGCGCCCGGGCCGGACGCACCTGGGGCGGCGCCCTCGGGGACCACCACCTCCGGCGGCAGCGCCAACCCGGGTGGTACATTCGCGAGCCGGAGCTGGCGGATGATGGGTGACACACAGCAGCGATCAACCGAGATCACGCAGCCCGGCGGCGAATCGCCGGTCACCGCGGCGCCCCGCCACCCCACCACCGTCCCGGCGCTCACGATCGTCTATCACCCCGAGCTGCGGCGGATCGGCGATCGCGTCATCCTGGGCGAGCTCGCGACGGGACGCGAGGCGCGCATCTCGCGCACGGCGCCGCGGTTCGCGCCCCCGCGCCAGCCGCGCGGCGCCCCGCTTGATCATCCCCGGCTCAGCCGCACGCCGTTCGTGCTCCGGCCGCTCGCCGACGGCGGCGTCATCCTCGATCCGCAAGACAGCCGGACCCGGATCGCCGCCGACGGCGAGCTCGTCGATCGCCCGCGCGAGCTCTCGCCCGGAGAGCTCCGGCGCGGCGTCCTCCTCGAGCTGTCGGATCGCGTCTTGCTGCTCCTGCACATGTTCGCACTCCACGCCGAGCGCGACACCGGTGACCTGGGCCTGGTCGGCCACAGCGACCACAGCGCGCGCGTGCGCGACGACATCCGACGGATCGCCGGCCTCGACGTCCCCGTCCTCATCCGCGGCGAGACCGGCACCGGCAAGGAGCTCGTCGCCACTGCCATTCACGAGTCGGGCGGGCGCGCGCGGGGTCCCCTGGTCTGCGTCAACATGGCCGCGCTGCCCTCCGACCTCGCCGTCGCCGAGCTGTTCGGCGCCACCCGCGGCGCGTTCACCGGTGCCACTCGCGGCCAAGATGGATACTTCCGGCGGGCCGCCGGCGGCACACTGTTCCTCGATGAGGTCGGCGCCGCGCCGGCCGAGGTCCAGGCCATGCTCCTGCGCGCGCTCGAGACCTCCGAGATCTACGCGCTGGGCGCCCAGCGCGCCGAGCGCGTCGACGTCCGCATCATCGCCGCGACCGACGCCCGCCTCGAGGCGCTGATCGAGAGCGGCGCGTTCAGCGCCCCGCTCCTGCACCGGCTGGCGGGCTACGAGATCGATATTCCGCCGCTGCGCGAGCGCCGCGACGACATCTCCCGCCTGCTGCTGCACTTCCTCGGCCTCCAGCTGGCCGAGACCGGCGACACGCACCTGCTCGATCGCACGGAGTCGGCGCCCTGGCTGCCGCTCGCGCTCATGCGCCGGCTCATGCAGCACCACTGGCCGGGCAATGTCCGCCAGCTCCGCAACGTCGTCCGCCAGCTCGTCATCAGCAGCCGCGGCGAGCACGAGGCCAGCCTGTCGCCCGCGCTCCTCCGCCAGCTCGCGGACGCCGCGCCCTCTGTCGTGGAGCCGCCGACGCCGCCCGAGAGCAGCGCCACCGGCGCTGCCGCCGCCGCCGCCGCGGCTCCCCCGCAGGCTCCCGCGGCGCCGAGGCCGCGGAGCCGCAAGCCGGCCGACATCACCGAGGACGAGCTCGTCGACGTCCTGCGCACCCACCGCTGGGAGACCAAGTCCACCGCCGCCGCCCTCGGCATCTCCCGCACGTCGCTCTACAAGCTCATAGAGAACTCCGAGCGCGTCCGCACCGCCGGCCAGCTCGACGTCGACGAGATCCGCGCCTGTCACCGCGACCTCGGCGGCGATCTCGATGCCATGGTCGAGCGCCTTGGCGTGTCCAAGCCAGCGCTGCGGCGTCGAATCCAGGAGCTGGGCCTGTCATAATCGGCACGATCTATATGGCGGATTCCGAGCGAATCGGCCCTTACCGCGTGATCCGGAGATTGGGAGTCGGCGGGATGGGCGAAGTGGTCCTGGCACACGACGACCGCCTGGATCGCCTCGTCGCGATCAAGCGCCTGCACGCCGACCACGCGGCCTCGCCCTCTCGCCGCGAGCGGTTCCGCCGCGAGGCCCGGATCGCGGCCCGGATCAACCACCCAGCGATCGTGCAGCTCCACGACGTGCGCCACGAGGGCGATCACGATTACTTGATCATGGAGTATGTCGAGGGCCGGACCCTCCGCGAGCGCTTCGCCGCCGGGCCGATGGCGGTGTCCGAGGTGCTCGGCATCGCCCACCAGATCGCCCTCGGCATGGCCACCGCCCACGATCTCGGCGTCATCCATCGCGACCTCAAGGCCGAGAACATCCTCATCACGCAGGCGGGCCGCGCCAAGATCGCCGACTTCGGCATCGCCAAGCTCGACGGCGAGGACACCATCACGGCCGAGGGCGCCGTCGTCGGCACCTTCCGCGCGATGTCGCCCGAGCAAGCGCAGGGCCGCGCGGTCGACCACCGCTCCGACCTGTTCTCGTTCGGCATCCTCTTGTACGAGGCCCTGACCGGGGAATCGCCGTTCCGCGCCGAAACCGCGTTCTTGACCGTCCAGCGGCTCGTGGTCGATGACCCGCAGCCGATCGCCGAGCTCGTCCCCTCGATCCCGGGCGGCCTCGCGAGCCTCGTCCACCAGCTCCTGGCCAAGGAGCCGCTGCTACGGCTGCGCGACTTCCACGAGGTCGCCGCCGCGCTGATCGAGCTGGCCGGTCAGACATGCGACGAGCCGTGCCACGCCGGCTCGCCGCCGAGCCATGGACCGCCGTCCTTGGGCGAGGACACCCAACCCACGGGCGACGACCCTGCGGCGGCGAGCCCACCGCCCGCCACGGCGTCCGTCACGGATACCGCCTCCACCGTCAGGGACGAGCCCCGCGAGCCAGCCCTCCCGCCCGCCAAGGCCATCCGCAAGCCGGCCGACCACGTCGACGCCTCCACGAGGGCGCCCCGCCCTGCCGGCCCGCGTCGCCGCCGGTGGTACGCCACCACCGCTGGGCTCGCCGTCCTGGGCGCCCTCAGCATCGGCTACGGCGTGTGCGGCGGCGCGTCGCCGCGCGCGTCGCTCCTCCGCGTGGCCGTGCTGGATCCCAGCGTCTCGGGCGCCGACGGCCGTCCCGACGTCGCGCTGCTCGCCACCTCCGTCCGTACCGCCGTGATGACCAGTGTGCGACAGCGTGTCGGCCTCGACCTCGTCCCCCGGACCGACGTCGACAGCTACGTCGAAGGCTTCAGACAAAGCAACGGCCGCCGCCCCGGACAGCACGCGATCCAGACCGCTGTCGGCGCCGATGAGGTCATCGCGATCCTCATCGAGTGTGTCCCCAGCACCTGCAAGATCACCCTCGAGCGCGACGGAAGCAGCGCGAGCAGCCCGCCGCCGGTGTCGTTTCAGCTCGCCGCCGACAAGGCCGGACGCCCCGACGACACCGTCGAATACCACCTGCAGAAGCTTTACCCCGATCATCCGGTACGCGCCGCCACGGCCGGCTCGATCGATCCGCGAGATTACGAGCGGTACGTCCAACTCGTCCTAGACTACTGGGCAGGGGGCAGCGCCATCACGACCGACAAGGTGCTCGCCGAGCTCGAAGGCATCCGCGAGCGATCGCCGAGATCCCTCGATGTGCTCTTGTTCGAGGCCGAGGTCCGCCGGCACCGGTACGTGCAGACCGAGGATCTCGAGCAGGCCAGGCGCGCGATGGCGCTGCTCCAGGGCGCCGACAAGCTAGCTCCTGATACCTACGGCATCCTGTCCGCCAGGTTCGATATCACGCTCGCGGCCGGCAAGCTCGAAGACGCCCGCGTCATCCTCGACCAGCTCGCCCGCCTCGACCCCGACAGCAGCGTCACGCACCTGCAGCGCGCCAAACTCCACTACCAGCGCGACGAGCTCGAGCGGGCACGCGGCGAACTCGACGACGCCGCCCGACGCGACTCGTTCTCCTGGCGCGTCCTGTATTACCGCGCCCTGGTAGCCAGAGGTCTGGGCGACCGAGCCGCCACCCGGGCGGCCATCGATGAGCTGCTCCGGCGCTCGCCCGGCAACTACGCCGGCATGTCGCTGCTCGCCCGCGAAGAGCGCTACGCCGGCAGGCCGGCCTGCGCCGAAGAGATCCTCGCGGGGCTCGTAGCCCGCGAGCCTCTCTACCAAGAGTGCGTCCAGCTTGGAATGACGCGCAACCAACTCGGCCAATACAGCGAGGCCGAGGCCAGCTTCCGCTGCGCCCTGGACGCCCGACCCGACGGTACCGGGGCATTGTTCAACTTGGCCGAGTCGCTCCTGTTCGCTGGCAAAGACGGCGAAGCCAACGTGAAGCTGCGCAGGCTGCACGAAATCCTCGCCGGCAAGCGTCGCGGCTCGCCCGCTGGTGCGCTCACGAAACACGAGCTCTTGATCGAGGCCCAGACCCTGGCCTACCTCGGCCGTGACGATCGTGATCGGGCCAAAGAGGCGCGCGCGCGGGTGAACGAGCTGCTCAAGCCCGGCGCACGACTCGCTGCTCTGCACACTGCGGCCGTGGTCTACGCGGCCTTGGGAGATCGCGACCTGGCCGCCACCTACATAAAGAAGTACCTCGCTGGCGGCGGCTCCCCGGCGGAGTTCAGCTATCCATTGTTCGATGCCCTCCGGCGGGATCCCGCCCTGAGCCCACAGCTCACCGTTCCCCCGGTCGCCTACTCGTGCCAGTGAGCGCCATGAGCCATGGCTTCATCGGATGCGTGCGAAGCACACCGCGTGCGGGGTGTGGGAGTACTCGATGAGATGCTCACTTCTGCAACTGAGCAGGCTTGCCAGTCCCCGGCTCCTCGACGGGGAAGGGGTCATCGGGCGAGATACCGCCGGTCGGCGGCTCCTGCTTCTGGTGCTCCGACGTCGGAGCGTTCCTGGGGTTCGACTGCTCGTAGCGTTGGCTTCTCTGCGACATGACCTTTTCCTTGATTGAAGTTGCGACGACGGTGGCCCCGAGCGGCCAGCTGTTCGTGATGTCCTGCGACATGACCTTTTCCTTGATTGAAGTTGCGACTCGTAAGCTGACTAGATATTCACCGTTCAGAAATCGAGCATCTTCTCGATCTTCCTGGCGCGCTCCGCCGCCTCGATCTCCTTCTTGCGCGCCTCCTGAGCTGCTCGCGTCGCTCGCTCGGCGTTAGCCTTCTCGGTGCGCTCTTTGCGCGCAGCGGTAGTGGCCTGGTTGCGCGCGCGCTCGGCCTTTTCCTGTTGGCGGCGCGCGTTATCGCGCTCGGCTGCAGCTTGCGCCGACGCGCGCCGAAACTCCTCCAGGAGCCTGCCGTTCTCGCGCTCCTTGACCTGCAGCTCGTCTCGGCTCTTGCGCAACTGCTCGGCATGCGCGCGCAGCTGCTCCGCGGTCGCGCGCTGCTCGTCTCGCTGCTGGCTCGCCTCGCGCTCGGCGGCGCTGATCTGCACCAGCCCCACGCTCGCCATCGCCAGGAGGATCATCGGGACCACCACGACGGCTGTGACGACGCGGCGACGGACACGCCGCCGGGCCCGCTCGACCCGCGTGGTCACGGTGCGCACCGCGTCCAGGTACGCGCTCTCGCGCCGGCCGAGCTCGCCGTGGTAGTGCGACAGCCACGCCAGGGCCCGACGCGCCGGCTCGTCGCGCCACAGGACGCCCTCGTCGTGGTCGCTGGCCTGCCACTGCGCGGCCGCCGTGCGCAGGCGCGACAGGAACGCCGCGTCATCGCGGTTCTCGTCGAGCCAGCCGACCAGCGTGGGCCAGCGCGCGATCAGCGACTCGTGCACGATCTCGGTCATGTGCTCGACGCTGGAGCGGGCCTCGATCACCAGCAGGCGGGCATCGACGAGCCGGTAGACCAGGCGCTCGATGTCGTCGGGATCGCCGGGCAGCTCCCGCAGCTCGTCCAGGCTCACTACGGCTCGGGTGCGCTCGGGCGTGACGAGCCGCTCGAAGATTGCCCGCACGAGCGGCCGCTCGCGGCCAGCGGTGGCCGCGAGGACGTGGTCGGCGTGATCGGCGAGGGTCCCCGCGATCCCGCCCATGGCCTGGTAGCTGGCCCGCGTGAGCAGGCGCAGGTCGCGGTCGCGCTCGTTCCATAGCCGGGTCGCCGCGAACTGGAGCAGCGGCAGGCTGCCGGGCGCAGCGGCGACGGCAGCGAGCATGTCGTCGATGATCGCGGAGTCGTCGTACCGGCAGTTCGCGGCCTCGACGGGGCGAACCAGAGCGTCGCGCAACCCCTCACGATCGAGCGGGGGCACGAGCATGAGGCCTTGACTGATCGCAGCGGCCAGGTGGCGATGCTCGGTGAGGCGATCGAGGAAGTCCGAGCGGATCGACAGGAGCACGCGCAGGGGCGAGCTGGCGTCGTCGGCGACGCCGTCGAGGCAGGCCAGGAACGCGGCGCGCTCCTCGGGATCGGCGCACAGCGTGAACAGCTCCTCGAACTGATCGACGAACACCAGCACGCGGCGGCCCTCGCGGTGCGCCCACGCGCGCAGCGCGACGCCGAGCTGGCCGGGCGCCGCGCGCAGCTCCGCGGGCACGCGATGGACCGCGTACTCGCCGCTCATGGACGGACTCGAGGCGCCGGCAGCGGCGGTCGTGGCCAATCGCGCCAGCTCGCCCTGGATGGCGCACAGTGACGCGAGCGGGTTGCGGCCGGGGCGGAGGATGACCGCCTCCCAGCCCTCGCCCGAGCTCTTGAGCTGCGGGACGATGCCGGCTCGCACGAGCGACGACTTGCCCACGCCCGACGGGCCAGCGAGCGCGATCAGCGGGCAGCTGCGCAGGCGCGCCAGGACGGCGCCGACCTCGCGGGTGCGGCCGTAGAACCGATCGGCGTCGGCTTCCTGGAACGGGGCGAGGCCAGCGAATGGGTTGCCGTCATTGCCGACGACGGAGACGCGCCGGCCGGCGGAGAGGCCCTCGAGCTCCCGCAAGAGGAAGTGCGCGTCGCGCGTGCGGCGGGCCCGGTCCTTGATCAGGCAGCGATCGATGATCTCGGCGAGCGGGCCGAGATCGGAGCGGCTCTCGGAGGAGCTGGGCATGGGGAGCTCGAGCGAGGTGAGATCGAGCAAGGCCGCCTGGAGCTGAGAGTCCTCGCGGAGCACCGGGTGGGTCCCGGTGACCATCTCGAAGAGCATGATCCCGACCGCCCAGAGGTCGGTGCGGTGATCGACGGCGTCGCCCTCGAGCTGCTCGGGCGACATATAGGGCAGCGTGCCCATGATCGTGTCGGGCTCGGCGATCGCCGGGACGTGCATCGCGGCGCAGGAGGCGTCGTCGCCCGCGAGCAGCTTGGCGATGCCGAAGTCGAGCACCTTGGTGGTGCCCGTGTCGGTCAGCATGATGTTGGCGGGCTTGAGGTCGCGGTGCACGATGCCCTGGTCGTGGGCGTAGGCGAGCGCGCGCACCACCGGGATCATCAGGGTAGCGGCGAGGCCGGGCTCAAGCGGCCAGGCGCGGTCGCCGCCGCGGGAGGCGCGGTCGTCGAGCCACGCGCGCAGGGTCTGACCGGCGACGTACTCGAACACCATGTACGGGTGCCTGTCGTGCTCGCCGACGTCGTGGATGACGACGATGTTCTCGTGGTTGCAGCGCGCGGTGACGCGGGCCTCGGCGACGAAGCGCGCGTGGTCGTAGGCGCTGAGCGGAATCAGTCGCTTGATCGCGACGCGGCGGCCGAGCCGCAGATCGCGCGCCAGGTAGACGGTGCCCATGCCGCCGCAGCCGATCTGGCGGATGAGCTCGTACTGGCCGAGCCTGCCGCCGGGCACGGGCGCGGCAGCGGGCGCAGCGGGCGCAGCAGGCGCAGCAGGCGCAGCAGGCGCGGCGGGTGCAGCGAGCGTAGCGGGCACGGGCGCGGTGGGCGCTGCGGGCACGCGCAAGATGGCGGTGAGGGCCGGCGACGGCCGCGCGGGCTGGCGATCGACAGGATTGGTCGTGGTGATGGTCTCGGTCAGGCGCGGCCGGGCCGTGACGACGGTGGGGACGTCGGTACCCCGAGCCAATGTGTCGACGCTGATGTCGATCATCTCGGCGTGCGCGTCGGGATCAGCGTCTGCGATGGCGGACGTGGGAATGTCCTGGGGAGACCAGGGTGGCGACATGACCATGACTTTGTCCGTGTGGTTTGGTTCCGGTTGGCGCCGGCTCGGCGGAGTCGGTATGCAAGCGGTGAGCCCTGATCTGCGAGGTGAGCCGTGTCATCGGGTACAGGCGAGCTCACGCTGTGGAAGCAGCGTGAACTGCTGGCGTCTCGACGAAATTGTGGAGACGCGACTCGAGGCTCGGAGGCTGCGGGATGTGGCCCGCGCGCGCCTGGAGTGGCGTGCTGGACATGTACAGCCGTCGTCTGGACATGTCCCAGGCCGCGGCTAGACACGGCTCTGGACTGGACAGGGCATCACCGGGAAGAGGCCGAGGTGTTGATGGTCGGTGAGCTTCCGAGCTTGACGAGCGACTGAAGCAGGGCGCGGCGCACCGGACGAACTGGATTCGGCGCCTGGTGTGCTTCTTGATTAGAGACGTCCCGCGGACAAGACACCACCGATGGAGCTGCAGTCTCCGGTCCGGAACCCAGACCAGGTTTATGATTACGGTCGCAATCCGAACGCCGACACGACACACCGTCTCGCATTCAGAACAACTGCTTCCGCTAGGCGCGACACGCCCGAGGCCATCTCGTCGCACCACGCCGCGACGAATCTCGGCGACCGCTTGCGATGCCTTCGAGCTCGGCGAGTGAGCCTCAGCCGTGAGCGCGTTCCGGCGGCCGGTCTCTGCCTGGGAGATGACCTGACCGGGTTACTCTGCGGCAGAGTGACCGGCGGCGTCCGGCGTCCTAAGACGGCTGGTCAAAATAACCTGGTCTTTTTAGTATGCCTTAGTGTAATTAAGATCTGCCTTGGTGTGAAGCTCAAGCCGAATGGACGACACTCAGACCGAGTGGCAGTCCCCGATCTAGCTGAAAAATGATGGGTGCGGCTCTTTCAGGGCACGCTCGACGGAAGCAATTCCGATCACTTGACGAGCCTCAAGCGCGGACGCGACGGAGGCAGCGGGGGCGGCACGGCGCCCTCGGCGTAGCGTGCTGCGTGCGTACGCTCGTGCTCCTTC
>DATMCI010000304.1:0-27433 GCA_035558535.1 Kofleriaceae bacterium | reverse complement strand
GTTGACGAGCAGGCGATCCTCGGCGGCGGCGGGCCCGTGCGCCCGGCCGAGATCGATCGGCGCGCCAAACTGGACAAACCACTTGCTCGGCAGCGGCAACAGTCCCGCGGGGCCGAGCCAGGGGAACGTGGGCGTCACCGGGATCCATGGGATCCCGATGTTCTTCGCGAACCACGTCACCTTGCCGAGCATCGGCGCGGCCTCCTCGGCGCCGACGACGGCGACGGGGATGATCGGCGCGTTCGTGCGCAGGGCGAGCTTCACGAAGCCGCCGCGGCCGAACCGTTGCAGGCGGTAGCGGTCCCGCCACAGCTTGCCCATGCCCTTCTCGCCCTCGGGGAACACGGCGACGAGCTCGTCCTTCTGGAGCAGGCGCTCGGCGTTCTCGGGATCGGCGCGCACGCCGCCGATGCGGTTCATGACGGGCCCGAGGAACGGCAGGTGGAACACGGTGTCCTCGACGAGCGGCCGGACGTCGCGGCGCGCGGGGTGATCGCGCCGCACCGCGTGCATGACCATCGCGCTGTCGTAGGGCAGGGTGCCGGCGTGGTTCGCGACGAGCAGCGCGCGGCCCTTGTCGGGGATGTTCGCCAGGCCGAGCGCCTCGACGCGGAACCACTTCGAGTACAGGAACTCGAACAGCCACTCCCAGCGCGCCCCGGCGCGCGGATCGCGGCCGAAATCGTCGACGACGTCCGAGCGGCCCCACATCGCGAGCGAGCGCCAGCGCCGCCACAGCCCCTCGAGCGGCAGCCGCCGCCGCAGATCGATCGGGAACGCCGGCGTGCGGTGCTGCTCGACGCGCCGCTCGAGCTCGCGCAGCTCGGCGTTCGCGGCGTCCTCGAGCGTCGGCGGCGCCATCGAGTGCACGCCGCCGAGCTCCTCGGGGACCACGGCCTCCTCGCCGAGGAAGACGTCGTCGCCGTAGAAGCCGAGGTCGCGCTCGGGCCACGGCGACGCGTCGGGGACGCGCGGGTCGGCCTCGCCGTACCAGTCGTCGGCGGCGCCGCCGCGCGGGGCCCTGGCGTCGTGGGGGTCGTGGGGGTCGTCGTCGTCCGTCATGCTTGCGCTCGCGCGACGTCGGTCGCTCCATCCTCCGGCGCCACGCCGAGGAAGTCGAGGACCGTGCGCTTGATCGAGAGCCGCGGCAAAAAGCCGAGCTCGCGCTGGGCCCGTGCGCCGTCGGCGACGCAGAGGTAGAGGAGGAAATCGAGGAAGCTCGGCGGCGAGCCCGAGAGCTGCGTCGCCCAGAGGACCTTCGAGATCTGGCGCGCCACGAACGGCGGCATGGGCACGGGCACGCGGCCGAGCAGCGCGAGCACGGTGCTGTACGGCAAAACGCCCTTGCCGATGATGTTGAACGGCCCGGTCGCCCGCGACTCGACGGCGCGCTGCAGCGCGTGCGCGGCGTCCTGCTCGTGGACGAACTGGAGCAGCGGATCGTGGCCGAGCATCACGGGCGCCACCGGCCGCGTGAAGAACCGCGTGTACATGTTCGAGACCGACGGCCCGAGGATCGGCGCGAACCGCAGGATGCAGACCTCGACGTCCGGGTGCTCCTTGGCGAACCGCTGCACCTGCTTCTCGGCGCGCAGCTTGTCGTTGACGAAGCGCGAGTCGCGGTGGCCGCGCAGCTCGGCGTCCTCGGTGAGGAAGTTCGGGTTCTTGGGGTGCGCGCCGTAGACGAGCGTCGTCGAGACCATGACGAGGCGGCGCGGCTCGATGCCCGCGCAGGCGTTCAGGACGTGCATCGTGCCGACGTCCTCGAGCTCGTGCGCCCACTCGACGGCGTGCGTCGGGTGCGAGAGGAACGCGCCGTGGACGAACGTGTCGACGCCGTTCTGCTGGAGCAGCGTGGCCAGCTCGCCGTCGACGGTCGGCTGGGTCAGATCGACCTTGACGAACTCGACCTTGCCGCCGGGGGTGAGCGCGGGCGGCCGGATGTCGAGGGCGAGCACGCGGCCGTACCGCGGATCCTCCTCGAGCCGGCGCAGGAGCTCGCCGCCCAGGTACGTGCACGCGCCCGTGACGGCGACGACGCGCCCGGTGGCGGAGGTGCTCGGCATGTCGCGCTTATAACGTGGAGGCGCGGCGCGGGCCACCACTCGTCGCAGGAGCGTGCTAGTCGGTGGGGGTGGCTCCCCTGATCGCGGTCTTACCGCCGCACGTGGTCGATCAGATCGCGGCGGGCGAGGTCATCGAGCGGCCGGCGTCGGTGGTCAAGGAGCTCGTCGACAACGCGCTCGACGCGGGCGCGCGCACGATCGCGATCGAGACCACGGCGGGCGGCCGGGGCCTCGTGCGCGTCTCCGACGACGGCTCGGGCATGTCGCCCGCCGACGCGGAGCTCGCGTTCGAGCGTCACGCGACGTCGAAGCTGCGCTCCGCCGACGATCTGTGGGAGCTCGCCAGCATGGGCTTCCGGGGCGAGGCGCTGCCGTCGATCGCGAGCGTGGCCCGGCTCGTCCTGACGACGCGGCGGCAAGACGATCTCGCCGCGACGCGGGTCAGCTTCGAGGGCGGCCGGCGGACGGGCACAGCCGAGGTCGGCGCGCCGGCGGGCACGACCGTCGAGGTGAGCGATCTGCTCTACAACCTGCCGGCCCGCCTCAAGTTCCTCAAGGGGGAGACAACCGAGGCGTCGCACATCACCGATCTGGTGGCCAAGCTCGCCATGGCCCACCCCCAGGTGCACTTCCGCCTCCGCCACAGCGGACGGACGGCGCTGGAGGTCCCGCCCGACCGCGACGGCTTCGCCCGCGCGCGGGCGCTGCTCGGGCCGCGGATCGCGGGGCGGATGATCCCGGTCTCCGGCGAGGAGGCGGGCATCCGGGTGGCGGCGTACCTGGGCGCGCCGGATCTGGCGCAGACCACGGCGCGCGGCGTCCAGCTGTTCGTGGGGCGCCGCCCGGTGCGCGACCGCGGCCTGCTGCACGCGGTGACGATGGGCTACGGCGAGCTGGTCCCGCGCGGCCGCTACCCGGTCGCGGTGGTGTTGCTCGATGTGCCGGCGGGCGCGGTCGATGTCAACGTGCACCCGCAGAAGACGGAGGTCCGCTTCGCCGACGCGGCCGCCGTGGGCGCGGCGGTGCGCCACGTCGTCGCGGCCGGCGTCGGTGCTGCGCCGTGGCGCGCCGAGTCGGGCGCGACGCCGGTGCACATGATCGCGAGCGTCGCGCCGCCCGCGCTGCCGTTCGACGGGCGCGAGGCGACGCCGCTCGCGCAGCGCTACGCGCGCGATCTCAGCGCGCGGGCCGGCCAGGGCTCGCTGGCGTTCCCGCCGCCGCCGCGGCCGGAGGCGCCGCCGCCGCGGCCGGCTGCGCCGCTGTCGCCGGCTGCGGCTGCGGCTGCGGCTGCGGCTGGGGCTGCGGCTGCGGCCGGGGCTGCGGCTGCGGCGGGGCGGCCCGCGGCGCCTGCGGTGAACCCGCGCGCCTGGGTGCAGCAGGTCCGCCAGAGCGTGGCGGCGGCCGAGGCCGGGGCTGGGGCCGGGGCCGGGGCCGGCGAGGCTGGGGCCGCTTCCGCCGGGTCGTCCGAGGCTGCGCGCCGCGAGCTCGAGCGCGTCGACCGCGCGCTCGGCAAGGCCGATGCGGCGCCCGGGGCCTGGCGGCCGGTCGATCGCGAGCGGGGCGACCGCGAGCTGGGTAACCGCGGGCCCGCCCCGCACAGCCCGCTCGATCGCGATTCGCCCGATCGCGCCTGGGGCACGCGTGCGGCCGAGCCGCCGGCCACCGGCTGGGGGCGCGATCCCGGGCCTGCGTTCGACGAGGCGCTCGCGGCAGCCGCGCGCGCGATGGCGGCCCCCGAGGCTGCGATCGCCGCTGGCTACTTCGCGCGGCTGCGCTACCTCGGCCAGCTCGATCTGACGTACCTGGTTTGCGAGGGCGACGGCGAGCTCGTGCTGGTCGATCAGCACGCCGCGCACGAGCGCGTGGAGCTGGCGCGCCTGGTCGCGCGCCACACGGCGCGGGACGTCGCGACGCAGAAGATGCTGTTCCCGACGACGTTCGAGGCGACGCCCGCCCAGCTCGCGCTGGTTGCGCGCGCGGCTGGCGTCTTGTCCGAGGTCGGCTTCGAGGCCGAGCCGTTCGGCAAGGGGACGATCGCCATCAAGGCCGTGCCCGCCGGCCTCCAGCAGGCCGACCCGGCCCAGCTCCTGCGCCGCCTGCTCGACGAGTGGGCCGGCGACGGCGACGCGCCGACCGAGGCCGAGCGCGTCGTGCGCGCGCTCGCGCAGATCGCCTGCCACTCCGTGGTGCGGGCCGGCGACCGGCTCACCTCCGGCGAGGCCGAGTCGCTCCTGCGCTCGCTCGACACCGTCGACCTCCAGGCTCCGACGCCGCACGGCCGCGCGACGCTGCTCCGGCTCTCGATCGGCGAGATCGGCCGCCGCTTCGGCCGCTGACCCTGCGCTCGCCAGTTCCTCTACCGATCCCGTCGACTCGAGACGGATCATTTCGCTGGAGCTCGGTGATCGTCATGGGATGAGCCACGGCCGGTACCCGAGCCGCGGTCCGCGGATCGGCCCCGTGAAGTGGCACCCCCACTCGTAAATGGAGTCGAGCTGCGGGCGTGCTCGCTCCGTGGCCTCCGCGCGCGAGCTTCCGACCGCGAGGACCCGCGCGGTCGTAAACCCCGCGGCATCGTGCGGCAGCCGGTCATGATCGACGAGGACGACGAACTGCTCGGGATAGCGCTCGCAGATCTGCTTCCAGGTCAGCCGCTCTTCGGTGGGCATTCCCATTCACCGATCCCTGGTCGCCTCGCGCGGTCAAGTTTTTGGCATCGCAGCGGTAGATGCTCATCGGCCGAGCTCGTCATCGTGCTCTTCCGCCCGGTCGAGCGACGGCGAGCTCCAGGGCAGTTGGCAGATCTTCGCTGGCAGAGCTTGCTTGGCTGGCCGGGTGCTCTAACCTCAGATCTCCCTCAAGTTTGAGGTGGAGGTTCCCATGCGGCTCGAAGCAACTGTTCCCGAGAATCGCGGCACTGCGGTCGTGCAGCTCGCGGAGGAGCTCGGCCTCACGCGGAGCCAGTTGATCGACGAGGCGCTCACACTGTTCCTCAAGGCTGTGATGGAGGTGAAGCGAGGCCGGCGGCTCGTCACGCTGGATCCGCGTACGTCTCTGCCGGCTTGCGAGCTCGCGACGCCGACGCTGTCGGCGCTCGAATGGGCGCTGCAACCCCAGAAGCTGACGCTGCCCGCCGATGCGATCGCGAAGATGCAGGTGCTGGCAGACGCTGCGCCCAGGCCAGGGGTGCGCCTGCGAGCAGCAGTGAAACGACATCGAAAATGACCGAGCCGGAATCGATTTACTTCGCCACGCAGATCGAGCCTGAGGACGCTGCGTCGGGGTTCACGTGCGGCAAGCATCCGCTCGACGACTACTTCAAGCGCCACGCGGTCCCGAACGATCGGGCCGGGATCAGCCGCGCGTACGTGCTCCGGCGCCGTGAGCATGATCCGCCCGAGCTGCCGACGGTGCTCGGCTTCTACACGCTGAGCATGGCGCTCGCCGAGTCTGCACCGATCGCGAAGGTGCTCGCGGCGAGGCTCCCGAAGTATCCGATGCCCGTTGCCCTGATCGGTCGCCTCGCCATCGATGCGCGTGCGCAGGGTCGGCGCCTCGGGGAGACCTTGCTGCTCGATGCGCTGCGCCGGATCGTCGACGCCGCCGGCATCGTCGGTTGCACGGGCATCATCGTCGACGCCAAGGACGAGGCCGCCGAACGGTTCTACGCGAAATATGACTTCGTCACGGTCAGCGAGGAGCCTTGGCCGCGTCGGATGTTCTTGCCGCTGGCGACCGCGAAGGCCGCGTTCGCCGATCCGTGAGGTAGCCTCCTCGGGCGGGGGCCGGGAATAGTTGCGGCGTAAGTAGTTGATGACGCGTCGCGCCCTCATTGTATATGGTGAGGCGCGGCGAGGAAGCGGGAGTGCCGGGGCGTCAGCGCAGGCGGAACGGGGAGCCGGGCAGCGCGGTGACGTCGACGGCGGCGACCGCGTTGTCGCGCAGGCAGACGAGCTGGCGATCGTCGCGCACGCGGCAGTCGCGCAGCGCCGGATCGTGGGTCACGCGGCGCGCGGCGCCGGAGGGCTCGATGACGACTCCGCTCGTGTCGGCGCCGGCGTAGACGCGGCCGGCATCGGTGACGAGGAGCTGCAGATCGGTGAACGGCTGGATGAAGGCGACGGCGGTCGTGTCGACGGTGAGCTTGCGCGTGGCGAGCTCCATCACGCGCAGGCGCGTGCGCGTGCGCTCGTCGTTGTCAGTGAGCCACGCGACCCAGCCACCGCTGGGCGACAGGGTCAGATCGGTCGGCCAGCCGCGCTCGCCGGAGAAGCCAGGGAGGCAGATCGTCCGCGTGACGCGCAGCTTCGCCGGATCGATGTCGACGAGGCACGTCTGCCGGTGGTGCTCGGAGCGGGCGCGCAGCGTGCCGCCGGGGAGCACGATCGGATCTGCGTGAAAGTAGAGGTGCTCGACGCCGCGGATCTTCGCGGGAGTCCCGCCCGCGAACGGGACCGCGTGCAAGGTCGCCGTGTCCTTGTACGGATCGCTGAGCTTGTAGAGGAGCGTCGTCCCGTCGGGCGCGAGCCACGGATCATCGCCGCTGTCGAACCGCTGCACGGCCGGATCGCCCTCGCGCGCGAGCCGCAGGCCGCGCTCGTCGGCGGTGTACGCGACGTGCTTGCCGTCGGCGCTGGCGGCGAAGTCGCCGCCGTGCACGGCGCCGAACCCGGCGAGCAGCGCGCCGGCCTCGGCGAGCTCCTCGGAGAGCGCGCGGTTGCCGCGAATCGCGGCCTCGAGCTTTCGGTCGTAGTCGGGATCTTCGTCGAGGAACGGCCGCTGCGGCAGCCGCGCGAGCGCGTGCAGCTCGACGCGCGCGACGGTCGCGCCGGCGTCGATGTCGACGACGCGCAGCTCGGGCGCGTGCGCGACGGGCTGCAGGACGGCGAGCAGCGCCCGCTTGCGATCGCGCGACAGCGCGAGGAGCTGCGGCCGATCGCGGACCGCGATCATGTGATCGCGTGCGGCCTTCGCGCCGGCCGGCGAGAGCGGCGCGGGCGGCGCGGGCGGCGTGGGCGGCGCGGGCGGCGCGGGCGGCGCGGGCGGCGCGGGCGGCGCGGGCGGCGCGGGCGGCGGCACCTCGGCAGGCGGCGCCGCCGTCGATGAGCACGCGGCGACAGCGGCGAGGGCGAGCCACGGCGCGCGCATCGACGGTGCGTTCATCTCACGACAACGGGCAGCGCGGGCGATCCATTCCATCCCGCAGCGGGCGCGGCGTCTCCGGCTCGGGTGCGCCGCCGCGGCGAGGTACACTCGCGGCGTGGCGGCTCCGCGCATCGTGGTCGTCGTCGGGCCGACGGGCGCCGGCAAGACCCGGCTGTCGCTCGCGCTCGCGGAGCGCGCGGGCGGCGAGGTGGTCTCGGCCGACTCGCAGCAGGTGTACGTCGGCATGGACATCGGCACGGGCAAGGTCTCGGCCGCGGACCGGGCGCGCGTGCCGCACCACGTGCTCGACGTCGTGCACCCCGACGAAGAGATGACCGCGGCGCGGTTCGTCGAGCTGGCGGATCGCGCGATCGCGGACATCGCCGCGCGCGGCCGCGCCATCATTGTTTGCGGCGGGACGGGGCTGTACGTGCGCGCGCTGCTGCTCGGGCTGTTCGAGGGGCCGCCCGCGTCGCCGGAGATCCGCAAAGAGCTCACGGCGATCGCGCGCGAGCGGGGCACCCGGGTGCTGCACCAGGAGCTCTGCCGCGTCGATCCGGCGGCGGCTGCGAAGATCGATCCGAACGACGAGAAGCGGATGATCCGCGCGCTCGAGGTGTTCCGCGTGACGGGCGAGCCGATGAGCGCGCACCAGGCCCGGCACGATCACAAGGCGATGCCGCTGCGGTACTCGGCGCGGCTCGTCGGGATCGCGCCGGAGCGGGAGGCCCTGTACGGGGCGATCGACGCGCGCGTCGATCAGATGATCGAGGCGGGGCTCGAGGCCGAGGTGGGGCGGCTGCGGGAGCGAGGATTTCTGCCGCCGCTCCGGTCGCAGCAGGCCATCGGCTACGCAGAGCTCCACGACGCGCTCGAGGGCCGCGTGACGCGCGCGCGCGCGATCGAGCTGATCAAAAGAAATTCGAGGCATTACGCCCGGCGGCAGCTGTCGTGGTACCGCGCCGCCAGCGCGCAGCCGGCCGCGATCCAGTGGTCCCCCGATCCGGGCGCCGTTGACCTGGCCGACCTGGAGCGGTACCTAGCAGGCTCCTGAATGTCCACCGAACCCGTGCCGCGCTCGGATCGGATGATCCTCGACTTCGAGAGGCCGATCATCGACCTCGAGCGGAAGATCAGCGAGCTCCGCGGGCTCTCGCGGGGCACGGTCGACTTCACGTCCGAGATCCGGAAGCTCGAGCAGAAGGCGCGCCGCCTCCAGAAGGAGGTGTTCGCCGACCTCTCGGCGCAGCAGAAGGTCCAGCTCGCGCGGCACCCGGCGCGGCCGTACATGTCCGATTACATCGGGCTGCTCATGGACGACTTCGTCGAGCTGCACGGCGATCGCAGCTTCCGCGACGATCCGGCGATCGTCGGCGGGCTCGCGCAGTTCGACGAGTGGGAGGTCCTCGTGCTCGGCCACCAGAAGGGCCGCAACACGAAGGACAACATGCACCGAAACTTCGGGATGGCGCGGCCCGAGGGCTATCGCAAGGCGACGCGCCTCATGCGGCTCGCGTCGCGGTACCGCCGCCCGCTCCTCTGCTTCATCGACACGCCGGGCGCGTACCCGGGCCTGGGCGCCGAGGAGCGCGGCCAGGCCGAGGCGATCGCGAAGGCGCTCCAGGTCATGGCGTCGCTCGAGTGCCCGATGATCTCGATCGTCATCGGCGAGGGCGGCTCCGGCGGCGCGCTCGCGCTGGGCGTCACCGATCGCATCCTCATGCTCGAGTACTCGATCTACTCGGTGATCTCCCCGGAGGGCTGCGCCTCGATCCTGTGGCGCGATCCGGCGAAGATCGGCGAGGCAGCGGCGCAGCTCCGGCTCACCGCGCCGGATCTGCTCTCGCTCGGCATCTGCGACGAGATCATCCCCGAGGCGCCGGGCGGCGCGCACCGCGATCCGCCGGTCACCGCGTCGCGGCTGCGCGCGTCGATCAAGACGCACCTGCGCGAGCTGTGCGAGCTGTCGCCCGAGGAGCTGATCGAGCGCCGCTACCAGAAGTTCCGCAAGATGGGCTCGTTCCTCGAGCCGTCGGCGTAGGCGCCGCGATGCTGTACGAGCTGTTGCTCCTGTCGGTCGTGGTCGCGTGCGGGTACTGGGGCTGGTTCTTCGTGCGCCGCCAGCCGAGCGGGACGCCGATGTTCGGCATCATGCAGCTGGCCGCGGCGGCGCTCGCCGGGCTCGGGCTCCTCGGCCGCCGGAGCGTCGAGTCCGATCTCCTCGGCCTGGCCGGCGCGATCGGCCTGGGCGCCGGCGTCTGCTTGCTCGTCGTGGGCCCGCTCGTCCGGTGGGTGGCGCGGCGGCTCGCCGCGGCGGAGCGGCTCGGCGCGGCGGGGCGCCTGCTCGATCTCGCCGAGATCCTCGCGCCGGGCTCGGGCGTCGCCGAGGAGAAGGCGGTGCTCGGCGCGATGCGCGAGATCCGGGACGGCCGGATCGAGCAGACGGTGGACGCGCTGATGGCGGCCAAGGAGCGCGCCCCGGCCGAGGCGCGGCTCGCGATCGACGAGCGGATCGCGCTCCTCTACCTGGCGGCGTACCGCTGGAAGGAGGCGATCGCGCACGCCGAGACGCACCTGTTCGGCGCGGTCCCGGAGGAGCCGGCGGCGGCGGCGGCGATCGACGCGGGCGCTGGCGACGGCGCGGGCGACGCCGCTGCGCCGGAGGACGACGCCGGGGCGGGGCAGCTGCTCGCGCCGCCGGGCTCGCTGCGCCGCGCGCTCGGCGTGGCGCCGCCGGTCTGGGTCGAGCTGCTCGGCGCGTACGGCCGGATCGGCGACATGGATCGCGCCGCGCGGATGCTGGCGAAGCTCGAGGATGTGTGCGCCGGCCGCGAGGAGGCGGCGATGTGGATCCACCGCGCGCGCGTCATGTTCCTCGCGCTCGCCGGCCGCACCCGCTCGGTGAAGGTGCTCGTCGAGCCGCGGCGCGCGCGGCACATGAGCGCCGCGGCGCGGACGTACTGGGTGGCGGTCGCGCACGAGCACGAGGGCGATCGCGAGGCGGCCACGGCTGCGTACGCGCGGGCGCGGGCGCGGACGCGCGGCCGGCCCCGCGAGCTGATCGATGAGGCGCTGGCTCGCCTCGGGCGCGCGCCGGCGCCGCGCGCGGCTACGGACGCGGCCCCGGACGCCGCCCCGACGGGCGAGGTGGCCGGCGCGGCGCGGCTGTCGCCGGTGGCGAGCGAGGTGGTGGCGCGGGTCGAGGCGGCCCCGCTGCCGGCGCCGGTGCGGATCCAGCGCCCGCGGCGCGCGTGGGCGGCGGTCACGCTGACGGGCTCGCTGCTCGCGGTGGCGGGGCTGATCGCGGTGGCCGTCGGGCCGTCCAGCGACTTCGGCGTGCTGGTGCGGGCGGGCGCGATGGTGCGCTCGCTCGTCGAGAGCGGCGAGTGGTGGCGCCTCGTGTCGTGCGTGTTCGTGCACGTCGGCACGATCCACCTCCTGTTCAACGCGGTCGGCTCGTACTTCCTCGGGCGGATCACCGAGGAGCTGTTCGGGGGCGCGCGCACCGTCGCGCTGTTCGGCGCGTCGGGCATCGCTGGCGCGTGCGCGAGCTACCTCGCGGCGCCGGCCGGCGTGTCGGCGGGCGCGTCGGGCGCGGTGCTCGGGCTCCTCGGCGCCGTGTTCATCGAGCTGACGCTGAACCGCGAGCGTTACCGGGCGGCGTGGAAGCGCGGCCTCTGGGGCGGCATCGTGGTCGTGACGCTGTCGCAGGTCGGCATCGGCTTCTTCTATCCGATCATGGATCAGTGGGCGCACGGCGCCGGCCTCGTCACCGGCGTGGTGCTCGGCGCCGCGCTCTCGCCGCACACGCGGTGGGGCGCGCTCGCGCGCCACGCGGGCCGCGCGCTCGCGCTCGTGTTCACCGCGCTCGCGATCACGGCCGCCGTGCTCGTCGCGCGCACGTCGATCGCCGACAGCTACGGCGACCTCCCGCGCAAGCGCCACGTCGTCAACAAGGTCGCGGTCACCGCGCCGGCGACGTGGATCGCCGCGGGCTGGCTGGCCGATCCGGACGGCCTCGTCGAGCTGCACGCCGCGATCGTCGATCCGAGCGAGAAGATCGAAGGCTGGATCAAGCAGGCGTCCCAGTACCAGCTCGAGCGCGGCGCCAAGCGCATCGTGCCGGCCGAGCACCGGATCCTGGAGCTGCCGGCGGGCTGGGAGGGCGGGGAGCTCACGGCCTGGTTCGAGGATCCGATGGAGGCCGAGCAGCGGTTCGTCATCATCGTCGCGTGGCGGCTGTTCGGCAGCCAGCGCGTCCTCGCGTCGATCGCGCTGCCGGAGTCGATGGCGCGCGCGGCCCCCGGGCTGCTCGCGGACATGCTGGCGTCGATGGGCCCGATCTGACGCGCGCGGGCGGGGCGGGGCGGGCGGCCGGTGCGCGGGCGGCGGCCGTATTCTTGCGCCGTCGGCGGCGGCCGTATTCTTGCGCCGTCGGCGGCGGTGAGTAGCCTCGGGAGCCATGCGCGTGCTCGGGCTCCTGCTCGCCTTGGCGCCGTCGGCGGCCCTCGCGGCGCCGGCGGCCCCCGCGGCGAAGTCGGCGAAGTCGGCGAAGCCGGCGAAGTCGGCCAAGCCCGCGGCGAAGTCGGCCAAGGCGGCGGCGAAGTCGGCGAAGGCGGCGGCGAAGTCGGCGCAGCCCGCGCCGCAGCCCGCAGCGAAGTCCGTGCCCGCGGCGGATCCCACGCCCGCGCCGGCGCGCGCCGCGGCGCCAAAGCCCGCCAAGTCCGAGCCGCTCGGCTCGTGCACCGCCGCGCTCACCGCGCGCAAGGTGGCGTGGAAGCCCGCCGCGCGGCCCGGGATCGCCCACGGCGTCGAGATCACCGGGCCGCTCGGCGGCGTCACGCTGTCATCGCCCAGCGGGCCACTCGTCATCGATTGCTCGCTCGCGATCTCGCTCGACGAGGCCGGCCGCTACCTCCGCAACGTGGGCGTCGACGCGCTGACGTTCTCGTCCGCGTACTCGCGCCGCCTGGTGCGCGGGACGAACCGGCCGTCGAAGCACAGCTACGGCCTGGCGATCGACGTCAGCGCCTTCAGCGGCACCGACCTCGGCACGCTCGCCGTCGAGCGCGACTACGAGCAGGGGCTCGGCGACAGCGTCGACTGCCTGGGGCGCCCGCTCACGCAGGGCGGGGCGACGCTCAAGCTCCTGCAGTGCCAGCTCGCCCGCTCGGGGCTGTTCTACCTGGTCCTGTCGCCCGACTACGACGACGCGCACCACGACCACTTCCACCTCGAGGCGAAGCCGTGGTCCGAGCGCGCCGCCGTGCGCGCGCCGGTCCCCGCTGTCTACTGATCCGATCCAGCCGATCCAGTCGATCCGGCCGCGGCGCGCGCACGTACGGCGCGACCTCGGCGAGCGCGCGGCGGCCGCTCACGCGCAGCGCGACGAACAGCACGACCAGCGACCACAGGAGCCACGTGATCGCCCAGAACCAGACCGCCCACGGCGCGTGGGTGCCGAACGTCGAGGACGCCATGCTGTGCGCGTCGGACGCGCCGGCGAGGGTGCCGCCGACGAGCTGCGTCGGGCGCAGGAGCACGCGGATGTCGAGCAGCGCGTTGACGCAGAGCTGCGCCGCGACGAAGTGCGCCACCGCGACGCGCCAGCGCGCTGGCGCGAGGAGCGCCACCGCCGCGCTCGCCGCCCCGATGCCGGCCGTGGCGAGCGGACCGAACGGATCGCCCTCCGCCGGCTCGATGACGAGCAGCGCCGTCGCGCAGAGGAGCCCGGCGAGCACGAGCAGCGCGATCCGCGCGGCGCGTCCGGTCGGCGTCACCACGAGCAAGAGGGCGCCCCACAGCGAGACCCCCATGTAGCCGGCGGCGGTGATGACCGGCCGGACGAGCGGCCCCTGCAGCTCGCTCGAGAAGGCCAGGCCGCTCGTGTCGCGGTAGAGGACGACGCGATCGACGCCGGTGCCGGTGATCACCATGAGGAGCGCGTGCGACAGCTCGTGGAGCCAGGTCGCCAGCAGCTTGAACGGGTAGAGGAGCACGCCGCCGAACGGCAGGTTCCACAGGAGGAGCGACGCGAGGAGCGCGACCGCCACCGTCCGCAGCTCGATGCGGTCGGCGCGGTTCATGCGTCGCTCCGGGGGCTCGGCGGCGGCGCCTCGGCGGCCGCGGGCTCTCGAGGCACGGCTGGGTCGTCGCGTCCGGCGCTGCGCTCGGCCTCGCGCTCCGCCTCGCGCGGCTCGATCGTCCGCGGCGGCGGCGGCGCGGGGTCGAAGATCCCGTCGAACAGGTCCGTCGTCCGCGTGCGCAGCGCCGACCCCAGGCGCGCGAGCTCCTCCGGGCTCAGCAGCTGGCGCAGCGCGACGCGTGGCCGGCGCGCGAGCGACCAGACGTCGGCGAGGTGGAAGATCGACGGGCCGCTGCAGACGTAGCCGATGAGCGCGCCCGCGACCGCGCCGCAGACGAGCCCGCCCGCCGCGAACGCGAGCCAGCCCGTCGGCGCCTCCGGCAATCGGCCGTGCGGGATCGCGGCGATGAGGACGAGCCCCGCGCCCGCGACGGCGTGGGCCCGCGCGGCGCGCAGGACCGCCCGGCGGCGGCGGCGGCCGAGCTCGTCGGCCGGATCTTCGGAGGCGGGCTCGCCCGGGCCGTCGCCCGGGCCGTCGCCTTGGCCGTCGCGCGGGCCCTCGTCCTGGACGTAGACATGCGCGGCCAGCCGGCCGATGCCGCCGGCCGTGAGCAGGGCGGCCACCCCGGCGAACACGGCGGTCAGCCGGATGATGCGCATCAGCTCGGTGTCGGGGTTGCCGAACCCGAGGTGAGCGAGGGCCCAGACCGTCGCCGCCAGGAGCGGGATCTCAATGGCTGCTCCCGTCAGGAGCCCTTTCCAGAACGCCCAGCGGGGCCTCTGGATCGGGAGAATCCCGCTAGTACGAGCACTTGCGTCGGCCGGCCTCGAAGCTCCCATGGTCCACGAAGTCTGCGAGCCTAGGAAGGCCCCACGACCGATGACCGTAGCATGCTCGTCCTGCAACCCCGCACGGGGGTTCGATTCCCCTGATGTACAATCGTCCGAGGCCCGCCGCATGCCATCCACTTCGAACACAAACCGGGCGTACTCGGCAGCTCACTTCGCCCTCGAGCTCGACAACAACCAGCAGGTTGGGCTGTTCCGCTCGATCGAGGGAGGGAGCATCAAAGCCGACGTCATGACGTACCAGAACGGTGCGAACTACGATCGCTGGCGTCAGCTCGGCAAGCCGAAGTTCGAGGACATCAAGATCCAGACCGGCATGTCGATGTCGCAGCCGTTCTACACCTGGATCGCGAACTTCTTCACGGGCGTGCCCGATCGCAAGAATGGCGCGATCGTGGCTGCCGACTTCAACTACCAGGAGCGCGCGCGCCGGGAGTTCAAGGAGGCGATGATCAAAGAGCTGACGTTCCCCAAGCTCGATGGTCAGGACAAGAACCCCGCCTACATGACCGTGGCGCTCTCCGTCGAGGAGATCGTGTTCCTGCCCGGCAAGGGCACGAAGCTCGCGGACGCGGCCGGCACCGAGAACCAGAAGCTGTGGGCCTCGTGCAACTTCAGCTTCAACCTCGACGGCTTCGAGAGCGCGTGCAAGCGAGTCTCGAAGGTCGACTCGTTCACGATCAAGCAGAACATCCTCGAGTACCACATGGGCGCGCAGCGGGCGCCGGTCAAGACGCCGAGCCAGATCGAGTTCCCGCAGATCACGTTCTACGTGCCCGAGCCCGACGCCGAGCCGTTCCTCAAGCGGTTCAAGGAGCGCGGCGTCGAGGGCGCGCTCCGCGGCAACTCGCAGAACAAGTCGGGCGAGCTCGTCGTGTTCGACGCCGACGTGGCGAAGAACGAGCTGTTCAGCCTGCAGTTCTTCGGCGCGGACATCGCGAACGTCCAGCCGGACAAGGCCGACGCCTCGAGCGAGGAGATCAAGCAGATCAAGATCGACCTCTACACCGAGCGGATGGAGTTCAAGTACCTCGCGAAGTGATCGCGGCCGGCGCTAGTTGCCCAGGCTCTGCGCGCAGAGTGAGCGCCAGCGCTCGATCGCCTCGGACTTCGCCGCGCCGAGCAGCTCCGCGACGGCGTCGAGCTCGTCGGGATCCGTCGCGAATGCCTCGGCCGGCGTGAGCACGAAGGCGAGGACGTCGAGCGCGCTCCGCGGGTTCGGCTGGTACGTGCTGCTGTAGAGCGTCTCGCCCATGGCCGCAGAGCCTCGCCCCTCGGGATCGGCGGGGCAAATTTTTGGCCACGGCGGGGCTTGCGCGAAATTGCGCACATCGGTCGACGCACCGCTCCGAAGCCGCCCGCCCGGCGCGAACCGGCCCGAAAGGCCCGATCTCGGGGGGGCCGTTGATATAGTCCCGTCGCCGTGGACCCCGTGAGCGAAGGGCGCCTCGAGGAGACGACTCGCCTCGGGTCGTACGAGATCCTCCGCAAGCTCGCGCGCGGCGGCATGGCCGAGCTGTTCCTGGCCAAGGGGCCCGACGGCCTCGTCGTCGTCAAGAAGATCCTGCCCAAGTACGCCGACAGCACGCGGTTCACCCAGCTCTTCCTCGACGAGGCCAAGCTCGCCGGCAGCCTCGATCACCCCAACATCGTGCGCGCGTACGACGCCGGCCAGGATCGCGGGACCGCGTTCTTCGCGATGGAGCTCGTCCACGGCCCCGACTCGCGCTCGATCCTGCACCGCGCGTGGACCGTCGGCGAGCGGATGCCGATCGAGCACGCCATCTTCATCGCGGCGCGCGTGGCCGACGCGCTGCACTACGCGCACGAGCAGCGCCGGCCCGACGGCTCGCTGCTCGAGATCGTGCACCGCGACGTGTCGCCGTCGAACGTCGTCGTCTCGTACGACGGCGAGGTGAAGCTGCTCGACTTCGGCGTCGCGAAGGCGGCGACGAGCACCGTCAAGACGCGCACCGGCACGCTCAAGGGCAAGATCTCGTACATGTCGCCCGAGCAGGCGAAGGGCTCCAAGCTCGATCGCCGCAGCGACATCTTCTCGCTCGGGATCGTGCTGTGGGAGATGGTGACGACGCAGCGGCTGTTCCGCGGCGAGAACGACCTCCAGACGCTGCAGCTCATCATCAACGAGCCGCTGCGGCGCCCGTCGGAGCTCCAACCCGCCTGCAGCCCGGAGCTCGAGCGCGTCATCTTGCGCGCGCTGGCGCGGGATCTCTCCGCGCGGTACCAGACGGCGGCCGAGCTCTTGGCCGATCTCGAGCAGGTCGCGCGGACCGAGTCGCTCGCCGTCGGGCCCGGGCCGCTGGCCGGCTACCTCGCGGAGCTGTTCTCGCCCGAGGTGCGCGCGTGGCGCGAGGCGCAGTCCCGGGGCCGCTCGCTGCTCCAGCACCTGACGAGCGGCGGCGAGCTGACGATCCAGCTCACCGAGAGCGACTTCGTCGAGGCGTTCGATCTGGACGCGATGATCGCCGAGGACGAGGAGGACGAGGTCTCGGAGCACACCGAGCTCGCGATGGGGTCGGAGCCCGGCGAGCTCGCCCCGGTGGCAGGGTTCCTCGGCGCGTCCACCGCCGCGGTGGGCCGCCCCATCACGCAGCCTCCGCCGTCCGCCGTGGGCGCGCGGCCCGCGCCGCTCGTGCCCGGGCGGAGCCCCACGCCGCCCGCGGCGCTGCCGGCCGTGCCGGGGCACGCGGCGGCCGGCGCCGCCCTGCACTCGCTGACGCCGGAGATCCCGCCGCCGCTCGGGCCGGGGACGCCGGACGCGCCGCCCGCGGGGCCCGGCGACGATCCGGCCGCGGCGCTGGCGGGGCCGTGGCACATGGCGAGCGGCAGCTCCGGCTCGACGCCGGGCGCCGCGGTGGCGGCCGTCGCGACGCCCGGCTCGGCGCCGGCGCCCGTGCCGGTGCCGGTGCCCGTGTCTGGCGGCGCGCTCGATCCGGAGCTGGCGGATCGGCTGCTCCGCCGCGCGGTGTGGGTCGGCGCGGCGATCCTCGCAGCCATCGTCCTGTTCGCGATCCTGATGGCCGTGATCGCGTAGCCCGGGCGCCCGCCCGGGGCTGGGTTGTGCCCGCGCTGCATGTCACGATGCGCGCATGCCACGCTCGAAGGTCGCGGTCCTGCGCGTCCGCCCCGATCACATCCTCGAGGACATCGATCGCCTGCACGATCTCGCCGACGTCCGGCAGGCGCTCGCGCCCGGCGCGCCGACGATCCTCAAGGACAACATCTCGTGGCACTTCCCGTTCCCCGGCGCGAACACCACGCCGTGGCAGCTCGAGGGCACGGCGCGGAGCCTGCGCGCCCGCGGCTACGACGATCTCGTGTGCGTGCAGAACAAGACCGTCGTCACCGACGCGTTCAAGGGCGAGGACCTGAACGGCTACGTCCCGATCTTCAAGCGCTACGACATCCCCGTCCGCTACAACTTCAAGCCCGAGGACATGACGTGGTCGGTCTACCGGCCGAAGGCGAAGATGCGCGTCCTCGATCAGATCTTCCCCGAGGGCATCGAGGTCCCCGACGCGTTCCACGGCGCGAACGTCGTCCACCTGCCGACGGTGAAGTGCCACATCTACACGACCACGACCGGCGCGATGAAGAACGCGTTCGGCGGCCTGCTCAACACGCGCCGGCACTACACGCACAGCTGGATCCACGAGACGCTCGTCGACCTGCTCGCGATCCAGCGTGAGATCCACGCGGGCCTCTACGCCGTCATGGACGGCACCACTGCCGGTGACGGCCCCGGCCCGCGCACGATGCGGCCCGTGATCAAGGACGTGATGCTCGCGTCCGCCGATCAGGTCGCGATCGATGCCGTGGCCGCGTCGATGATGGGCTTCGATCCGATGACGATCGATTACATCCGCATCGCCGACGAGGCCGGGCTCGGCAACGGCCGCCGCGAGAACATCGAGATCGCCGGCGACGCCGCGCTCGCCGATCAGCGCTGGGGCTTCTCGGTCGGCGACAACGGCGCGTCGATGATCGGCGACGTGATGTGGTTCGGGCCGCTCAAGCGGTTCCAGAACCTGTTCTTCCGCACGCCGCTCGTGAACCTGTTCGTGCTCGGGTCGGAGGCCTACCACGACTACTACCGCTGGCCGCTGCGCGATCGCCGCGTGTTCGAGCAGTGGCGGCAGAGCACGCACTGGGGCCAGCTGTTCGAGCACTACCAGACGCACGGCACGCTCGCGCCCGCGCAGGTCGCGAGCGCCGGCTGAGCGCGCGCGGGGCGGACGGCGCTCAGGGGCCGCGCTTCGGCGGCTTCGCCGGCTGTGCCGCCGGTGCCGCCGGTGCCGCCGGTGCCGCGGCCGGCTTCGCGGTCTCCTTGGCCTTGGCGCCCGCCTTGGCCTTGGCGCTCGCCTTGGCCTTCGCCTTCGCCGGCACCGCCGTGTGCACGCGCACGCGCTCGGGATCGATCGGGTACTTCGTCTTCACGAACTCGGTCGCCATCGCGACGAAGCGCGGGTGCAGGACGCCGCGGCGGGTGCGCGGCCGCACGACGAACGCCTCCGGATCCTCGAGGTTGCCGACCAGATCGAGGACGAGCGGGGCGGCGGTGCCGTCGGCAAGCCGCTCCGGCGCGATGATCGTCAGGAACTGCTGCGCCTTGCCGATCAGGAACGAGTCCGGGCGCGGCCGCGCCTCGGGCAGCTTCGGCGTCCCCCACGGCGCTGCCCCGCGGAGCTTCTTGTGGCACGCCGTCATCTCCGTCAGGAAGCCCGCGCGCTCGCGATCCGTCATCGGGCGCGGGCGGCCGTTGTCCTCGAGCTTCGTGAACAGCCGGCCCACCGTGAGCAGCCGGTTGTCGTGGAAGTAGAGCTTGTCCGCCACGCCCTCGGCCGTGTGACTGAACTCCTGATCGAAGTAGAAGTTGCCGGCGCCGTAGTGCAGGAACGCGCCGTGGTGCACCTCCCACGGGTGCGCCGTGTGCGCCTGGCTACCGAACACGAACGCCGCGCCCGCCTCGGCCAGCCGGCGGAAGTCCCGCACGATCACGCCCGGCGGATCGTGCTCGTAGACCTCCTCGTGCTGGATCGCGACGATCGGGATCAGCCCCTTGCGCCGCATGTCGCCGACCTGCCAGATCATGCGCTCGAGGTCGCACGCCGCCGGCCCCGGCCCCTCGGTGATGATCTGGCCGGTGTAGACCGTGTTGCAGCCGATGAAGCCCAGCCGGTTGCCGTGGTGCTCGACGACCAGCTCGCGCGTGCCCTCGAGCTGGTTTCTGCCGCCGCCGAACCAGACCCAGCCGCGCTGCCGGTACAGATCGAGCGTGTGCTCGAGCCAGCGCCGGCCGTAGTCGGTGAGGTGGCTGCCGGTGAGCTCGATGATCTTCGCGTGGCTGTCCTCGAGGATCTTGATGTAGCTCTCGCGCGAGCAGAACGACATCCGGCTGCCGCGGTTCGGATCGCAGTCCGGCACCAGCGAGACCTCGTTGCTGATGTGCACGAGGTCGTTGGCGCGGAGCCACGGCTCGACGTCGCGCGTCGCGTGCGGGAGGCCCAGGCGATCGATCATCTGCGCCGTCCCGCGCGTCAGCGCCGTCGTGCCCGTCATCGCGAGCGTCGTGACGCGCGCCGGCTCGATGTTGCGGACGCCGCCGGGGCGGGGCGCGCCTGCTGCGCCCGCCGCGCCTGCCGCGCCTGCCGCGCCTGCCGCGCACAATGGAACCGTCAGCGCGGCGTCGGGGCTCCGATCGAGCGGGTGGCGGCCGTCGACGGAGAGCACGAGCCAGTGCGGCACGAGCTCGTGCGCGGGGACGATCGCCCAGCGCGCCGCGTCGACCGCCGGCCGCTCGTCCGGCGCGAGCGCCGCCGGCTTGCCCGGGCCGAGCAGCGGCTCGAGCGCCGCTACCGTCTCCGCCGTCGCCGCGATCGCCTTCGGCTGCTTCCCCTCGCCGCGCCACAGCGCGAGCAGCTCGTCGCGCGTCACGTCCTGCGCCGCCGTGAACAGCGGCGCGATCAGCGCGTAGCGCCACTCGCCGACCCGTCGCGGATCCGCCGGTCCCTCGCAGCGCTGCACCGGCGCCCGCGCGCACGCCGCCTTCGGCAGCGTCGGATCGCAGCTCGGCGCTGGCGGGGCGACCGCTGCCGCGCCCGCGGCCATCGCCGCCGCGGCCTCGCGGGCCGCCACCGCCGAGGGTGCCGCCGGGGGTGGCGCCGGATCCGCGCAGCCCGCGCAGCCTGCCGCGATCGCCGCGATCGCCGCGATCGCCGCAGCAGCAGAGTCACCAGATCGAGCCAGCCTGGGCACGGGGGGCGAAATTGTACCGTCAACCATCGACGATCGCGCGCAGGCGCTCCACCGCCTGCGCGTGGAGCCGGCTCGCCCACGACTTCGAGATGCCCAGCTCCGCGCCCGCCTCGAGCAAATTCTTGCCTTCCCAGTAGTGCTTCTGCACCAGCGCCCGCTCGCGCGCCGGCAGCCGCTCGATCGCCTCGCGCAGCCGCGCCTTCAGCTTGCGCGTGTCGAGCTGCTCGACGATCGGCGGCGCCTCGGCGCCCGGATCGAAGCCCTGCTCGCGCATCCCCTCGAGCGACGTCACGTACATCGTCCGGATCGCGGACATCGCGTCGCGCAGGGCCGTCAGCGCGGCGGCGCCCGACGGCGCCGGGGCGCCCGCCCGGGTCGCGGCCACCTCGCGCTCGGCGCGGTTCTCGAGGTACTCGCTCGCGGCGCGCAGCGCGACCAGCCGGGCCCACGTCCGGCGCGGCAGGTGCGTCGCGCGGCGCAGCCCGTCGACGATCGCGCCGTGCACGCGGTACCACGCGAACGTGGCGAACGACGCGCCGCGGCTCGGATCGTAACGCGACGCTGCCTCCGCGAGCCCCGCGTTGGCCAAGGACACCAGCTCCTCGAAGTCGATGTAGCCGCGGACGCGCGGGAAGACCATGGCGGCCGCGCGCCGCGACAGCGCCAGGTGGCTCTCGACGAGCTTCTGGGCGCGCTCCGCATCCTCCACGGCGGCGGAACGTACCCCAACGCCGCCGTTCCCTGATACCGTCCGCGCGTGGGCCTGTTCACGCGGCTCGGCGACGCGGAGCTCGGCGACATCGCCGCCGCGTTCGGGCTCGGCGCGCTGCGCCGCTGGGACGCGATCGCCGCCGGCACCATCAACTCGAACTTCGCCCTCGAGACCGAGCGCGGCCGCTTCTTCGTCCGCGTCAACGAGGGCAAGGCCGAGGCCGACGTCGCGTGGGAGGCGCGGCTCGTCGAGGCGCTCGCGGCCGGCGGGCTGCCCACGCCCCCGCCGCTCCACGCCGCCGGCGATCAGCCGTACGCCGCCATGCCCGGCGCCGCCGGCAAGTGGGTCAGCGTCTTCCCGTGGCGCGCCGGCCGCCACCTCGCGCCCGCCGAGGTCACCGCCGCGCACGCCGCCGCGCTCGGCGAGGCGCTCGCCGCACTGCACGAGATCGGCGCCGCGCTGCCTCCCGCGTGGCGCCGCGCCAGCATCTACGATCACGATCACCTCGCCGCGCGCTACCGCGGCTTCGCCGCCAGCGCCGATCCCGAGCTCACCCGCGCGATCGCCGTGATCGGCGAGGAGCTCGCGCTCGCCGCCGCCGCCGCGCCCGTGCGGCGCGCCACCGCCGCCGGCATCATCCACGGCGATCTGTTCCGCGACAACGTGCTGTGGGACGGCGATCACCTCACGGCGATCCTCGACTTCGAGCAGGCGTCCGGCGGCAGCTTCGCGTACGACCTCGCCGTCTGCGTGAACGACTGGTGCTGGGACCCCGAGCGCGCCGCGCCCCGCGAGGCGCTCGCCGGCGCGCTCCTCGCCGGCTACCAGCGCCGCCGCCCGCTGCCGGACGCCGACCGCGCGGCGCTGCCCGTCGAGCTGCGCGCCGCGGCCGCCCGCTTCACCATCACCCGCATCACGGATGTCTATTTGGCAAGGGTCGACAACCCCGACAAGGACTTCCGTGCCTTTCTGGCGCGCTGCGAAGCATGGCGTGGGCCTGCGCTTGGCCGGATTATCGCGCTGTTGTAGCGTTTCGCTCCTGGCGCGCGCCGTGCAATGCCGGCATCCAGCGACTCATGACCCGACTCCCCTTCGCAGTGATGATTGTCTTCGCGGTCGTCGGATGTGCCGCCTCGGCCAAGACCTCTTACGTCGCGGGGACCAAGGTCCCGTACTCCTCCGCGAACAAGGCCGTCCTCGATCGCTGCGAGGAGTACCGCCTCGCCGTCGAGCGCGGCGACGCCGACGCGCTCATGCTCATGGCCCACGCGCAGTACTGGGAGGACAGCGGCACGCCCTCCGGCAGCGACGACTACGGCTACGATGGCCTGCGCAACGTGCTGATGACGCGCCTGCTCAAGGCGTCCGACATCCGCTACTCGCTCCGCTACGTGGGCGTGAGCCAGCAGTGCGGCGTCGATCTCAAGCCCGGCTGCCGCGCCGCCGTCGACGTGCTGATCGACGCCAGCTACACCGTCACGAACGCGTACGGCAAGCCCAGCCGGCCCGACAAGCGCGACCAGAACCAGCTCGTCCTCGAGTGGGACGGCCGCCGCTGGCAGTTCCTCTCCGGCATGTAGCGCCGCGCGCGCGCCGCTACGGCAGGCGCCCCGTGTCATCGAACGTGATGCGGGCGAGCCAGTCGCTCGCGAGCGCGCGCTCGCCGCTCGACATCGTCGACAGCGCCGCGATCGCCACGCCCAGCGCGTTCCGATCGCCCGCCCGGTAGGCGGCCACCGCGAGCAGGCGGGCCCCGTTGCGCACGAACGCCGGCCCCGGCAGCTCGCGGCCCAGCGCCAGCTCGAGCGCCGCCGCCGCCGCCGCCCACTCGCCCGCGATCGCGCGCTGCAGGCCCAGGAGGTAGCGCGCAAAGCCCAGCTCCGGCTCCGCCGCGACCGCCGCCGCTGCCTGATCGATCGCGCTCAGCGCCGCCGTCGCCGCCCCCGCCGCCCCGCGCGTCGGCGTCGCCGCCGTCGCCGCCGGGAAGAAGTACCCGCGCAGCGCCTCCGCCGCCGGGCCGCGGTGGGCCAGCGCGAACGCCATCCCATCGATCGTGCGCCGCTCGTTCGGATCGATCGGCAGCGCCACCGCCGCCGCCACCAGCTGCCGCGCTAGCGCCAGGTCCCGCGCGCCCACCGCGCGCGCCAGCCGCTCGTACGCCAGGCCCCGCACCGACGACGTGATCTCGCCGCTCTCCGCGCCCGAGATCGCCGTCCAGATCTGCTCCGCCTCGGCGCGGTGGGCCGGCTCGTCGCTCGCGGACAGGTAGCTGCCCAGCTCGAGCCGGTAGCGCGGCTCCTCCGGCGCGTCCTTGCACACGCGGCGCAAGAGCGCGATCGCCCCCGCCCGATCCCCCTCCGCCAGCGCGCGGACCGCCCGCTCGCGGCGCGCCGCGATCGCGTGCGGGCAGGGGCGGGCGAACACGCTGCCGCTGCGGAACCGCTCCTTCGACGACTCCACCGCCGGCGCCGGCAGCACGATCGTCGCGATCACCGCGCGCCACTCCGCCTCGAGCTGCCCGCGCGACACGCCGTACACCTTCTCGAAGTCGCCGCCCGTGCGGTACAGCTCGCGCAGCCGCGCCGGGCCGTGGCGATCGAGGAGGAAGCGCAGGAACGAGCCCGCCGTCGTGTAGCTCTTCGCCGACGAGACCGTGAAGAACGACAGCCCGAACAGCTCGCGCAGCCGCGGCACCGCCCCCAGCTCTTGCAGCGCGCGCACCGACTCGTGCGGGTTCGGGCGGTCGTAGCCCGCCGGCCAGTCCAGCGCGACCGCCAGCCCCTCGACGAGGCCCGGGCTGATCATCACCGGGACCCCCAGCACCGTGCGCGCCGCGACGCCGAACAGCGGATCGCCGAACTCCGCCGCCACCGCGTGCGCGATCTCGTGGCGCAGCGAGCCGTGCGGGTACGAGCGGTGATCCAGGTAGATCTCGCCGCGCCACGGCTTGGCCATCTCGACGTCGCGCGCGCCCATGAGCCGCGCCTTCTGCTCGCGATCCGCGAAGTAGAACGAGCGGATCTTCCGCGCCGGCCAGACCCCGATCTGCGTCGCCACCTGCGCCAGCCGGAGCTCGTGATCCGCGGCGATCAGCGCGATCTCGGCCTCGATCGCCGTCGTGCGGGCGTAGTGAATCACGAAGTGCGGCGTCTCGAGGCGGCCGCCCAGCGCGTCCTCGATGTCCTCGGCGTCGACCGCGTAGCCCAGCGCGCCGCCGTTCCAGCGCAGCGCCAGCGCGCACGCCGCCGCCGCGATCGCCGCCAGCACCGGCCCCGTCCGGCGCGGCGCCGGCCGGCGCGCCCGCCGCGCGCGCGCCCGGTACGCCGGCACATCGACCAGCGCCGCCGCCAGCCCGCCCAGCGCCACCACCCACAGCGCCTGCTCGAGGCGGGACCACGCGAGCGGCGCGCCCAGCGTCACGTGCTCGTCGTACAGGTTGCCCGGGAAGTAGCCCAGGATCGCGTTGTAGGTGAACACCGCGGGCGCCGCGTAGAACCGCCACAGCGCCGCCGCCGCGACCCCCATCACGACCAGCTGCGCACAGAGCGGCGCCACCACGCGGCGCGGGCCCGCGAGCACGCCCATCAGGTGGCCCGTCGCGCCTGCGAGCGCCGCCGTGGCCAGCGGCAGCGCCGCGTACGAGGCCAGGCCGAAGCTCCAGTCGCAGGTCGGCAGCCACAGCCCGCGCGCCGCGCTGATCACCGCCGGGATCAGCATCACCGCCGCCGCGAGCGCCGCCGCCGCCGCCGCTCCGCCCGCCACCGTGCGGCCTGGCCACGCTGCGCGCGTGACCCCCGGGGCCGGCATCGTCTGCAGCTCGCGGGCGAGCCGCGCGCCCACGTCCACGCCCAGGATCGCCGCGAGGAGCGCCGTCGCCACCGCCAGCTCGAACCCCAGGACGCCGAACAGCGGCAAGAACCCCAGGCCGATCGCGAACGCCGTGGTGATCAGGATCCAGGCCCAGAGGCGGGACACCCGGCGCAGGAGCGGGCCCAGGAGCGGGAAGGTGACCACGCGGAGCCAGCGCGGGTCATCCGCGTGAGGCCGGCGAAACACCAGCATCCTGCGGATCGCCGCCCACACGTTCACGGGGCGATCCTGGTATGGTGAGTCGTGGCCGAGGAGGAATTGCCGCCCGAACCACGCGTCGAGACGCGTCGTCCGATCGAGCTCAAGGTCGAGTACAAGCGGCTCAACACGTTCTTCGCCGACTACATCAAGAACATCTCGCGGGGCGGTACCTTCATCAAGACGAGCCGCCCGCTTCCGGTCGGGACCGAGTTCCTCTTCAAGCTGTTCGTGCCCGGGCGCGAGGCGCCGTTCACCATCCACGGCGAGGTCCATCGCATCATCGATCCGCCCGCGGGGCGGCCTGCCAGCCAGGCGGGGCGGCCGCAGCCATCTCCCATCGTGAGCGAGCCCGAGGAGGAGGCCGGGATGGCGATCCGGTTCACCTATCGCGAGGGCGATCCGCAGCACGAGATCGCGCGCGTCGTGGACGGGATGATGACGGAGAGTCTGGGGCCCAAGCTGTTCGCCCGCCTGCTAGAGCACGCGCACAAGCGCCGAGGTTGACGTGGCATCGACTCGATTCCTTCGCTATCTCGCGCCGAACGTCATCACGCTCGCGTCGATGATCTTCGGCCTCGTGTCGCTCTGGTCGTCGCACCGGGGCAACTACTCGCTCGCCGGCTGGCTGATCATCTACGCCGTCCTGACCGATCGCATGGACGGCATCGTGGCGCGCGCGGTGAAGGGCACGAGCGAGCTCGGCATGCAGCTCGACTCGTTCGCCGACTTCCTCAACTTCGGCGTCGCGCCCGCGTTCCTCGTCTTGACGTTCCTGTCGCAGCGCCCCGATCTGCCGTACCACGAGCACGGCACCGAGTACACGCTGCTGTTCGTCGCGTGCGGTGCGTACATGCTGTGCGCCGTGTTCCGGCTCGCGCGCTACAACGTGCTCTCGGACGACCAGGTCCCGACGAAGATGTTCTTCGGGTTCCCGACCACGCTCTCCGGCGGGATGCTCGTGATGTGGATGCTCCTGTTCATGAAGTACGATCCGACCATCCCGGCGTTCGGTGGCGCGCGTCTCTTCGGTGACAGCTTCGTGACGCCCCTCTGGGTGTGGAAGTACCTCCCGATCGCGCTCGTGGTGATGGGCTACCTGATGGCGTCGCGCCTGCCGATGCTGAAGATCGGCATGACGAAGAACAAGGCCGTGAGCGCGGTCCTGTTCGTGCTCCTCCTCGTCGGCTACATCTGCGGCTTCACGATGCGCTACCCGGAGCTCTGCTTCTGGATGCCCACCACCTGGAGCATCGTGTTCCTCATCTGGGGCCAGGCCTCGGCCGAGTGGCGCGCGATGTACCCGCCGCCGCTCTTCCCGAAGCGGCCCGCCGAGACGGAGCAGCCGCGCCTCCGCCCGCAGGGCGACATCCAGGCCCTCGGCCCGGCCGGCTCGGCCGATTCTGCCAACTCGGCCAGCTCCGCCGCTTCTGCCGGCTCCTCCGGCTCCTCCGGCTCCTCCGGCTCCTCCGGCTCTGCCGGCTCCGCCAAGTCCGAGTAACGCCAGCTGGCCAAGCGCCAGCCGGCCAAGAACCAGCCGTCTGCCTTGACGACCGCCGGCCCTCGCGCTAATCGGTAGATCCCACGGGGGTTTAGCTCAGCGGGAGAGCATCGGCTTTGCAAGCCGAGGGCCAGGGGTTCAATCCCCCTAACCTCCACGTACTTAGCCGAATGAGGGTGGCGTTAGTCAACGCTTAGTCAACGAGGACTGGGGCGCTGTGAGATCAACCCATTGTTGGGCTCGAATCCGCGTAGACCGGTCAGCGATCTCGCCGAGTTCAGGAATCGCGCTCGGCTCTGCTGGCGACTCTGTCTTTTCGGCGAAGGCAGGTTCATAGCGCGGGCGCGCTCGGAACGTTCATCTCCTTGATTTAGTTGCATGTTCTCGGAAAATGGACGCCGAACGTCACCTTATGAGGTAAGTCTTTCACCTACCAAGGAAAATTGTCAACAGTTTGAGTGCGACGATTTTCCTGCCTCAATCGCTGCTCCATCCTCCAAGATGGGTGCCCCCATATTTAGCGGGTTTCTAGAGGCAGAGCCCTTCATATAGCGGCCTAAGTTGCCAGGTCTCGTGACCGTGGTAACTCTGACAGGGACTTCGGCCCATCCAGTGGTAGAGGATCAGATCACTCGGACCGGCCGTGCCTCGGCGGCGGCGGCTCGACGACGAACCGGAGCTGTCGGCCATCGCGGCGCAGCCCCCGGCGGTTGATCCGGTCACAGGCGTCG
>DATMCI010000303.1:0-31939 GCA_035558535.1 Kofleriaceae bacterium | reverse complement strand
GGAGGGCCGCCAGGAGGGCCGCCAGGAGGGCCGCCAGGAGGGCTTCCAGGAGCTGCTGCTGCGCTTGTTGCGGCGGCGCTTCGGCGACCAGGTGGACGCGCGCATCGAGCAGCGAATTGCGTCGGCTTCGGTCGATGAGATCGAGACCTGGTCCGTGCGCGTGGGCTCGGCCACCGCGCTCGCCGAGGTGTTCGCCGGCTGACCGGACCTCTCCGAAGCGCTGCAGCATGCTTTCACGATGAATTGAGCTGCTACGTCGAGCGGCGCAGCGCGGTACCCGAGGCGCTGCAGGCACTCCTGCAACGCGAGATCGGACCCGAAACCAAGGAGACCATCGTGACCGCCGGACAGCGATTGATCGAGCAGGGCATCAAGCAGGGTCGCCAGGAAGGCCGCCAGGAGGGCCGCCAGGAGGGCCGCCAGGAGGGCCGCCAGGAGGGCCGCCAGGAGGGCCGCCAGGAGGGCTTCCAGGAGCTGCTGCTGCGCTTGTTGCGGCGGCGCTTCGGCGATCAGGTGGGCGCTCATATCGAGCAGCGCATCGCGTCGGCTTCGCTCGATGAGATCGAGACCTGGTCCGTGCGCGCGGGCTCGGCGGCCGCGCTCGCCGAGGTGTTCGCTGACTGACCGGCCCTCTCCGAGCCGCTGCAAGCTCGCTTTTACGATGAATTGAGCAGCTACGCCGGGCGGCGCAGCGCGATGGCTCCGGGTGAGCCTGATTGCCAATCGTTAGCAGCGCAGCCAGAACTCCTCGCCCATGCCGAACCAGTCCTCGACGGCGATCGGCTCCAGCCCCTCGGGCTCGAGCCGGCCGGTGAACCGGCCGAACGGCCCGCGATAGCGGCTCTCGATCACCAGCGCGTTGATCCGGACGTCGCCGGGGACCGTCGGCTCGAACTGCAGGTCGACGCGGCCGTCGCGATCGCGGATCCGCCAGCGCTCGCCTTCCTGCCGGGGGCGGTCGCGTTCGACCGTGACCGCCGGCAGGCGGCCGATGCGATCGTCGATCCACGCGCAGTTCTCGTTGAACGTCTCCGGATCGCGGCACTGGTTGCGCGTCAGGTTGAAGCCCAGGGCGCGGCCGCGCCCGTCGCGGTTCGCGCTGGTGACCCAGTCCCAGCTCATCACGTACGGGTAATAGCCCTTGTGATCGTCGAGGAGCCCGACCACGCCCTGCGCCGTCAGCTGGTAGGTGTCGGCGCCGATCGTGAGCTCGCCGTCGACCGGGAACATGCCTTTGTGCGAGTACATGCCGATCTCTCCCGACAGCGGCAGGCTCACGATCTGCGACGCGCCGCGATCTGTGTGGAGCACCAGTCGGCCCGTGATCCGCGGGCAATCACGGCGCGCCTGCAGGTCGATCTCGACCTCGATCCGGCCGGCCCCGAGCCGGTTGTCGAAGCGGAGCGCGCTCTTGCGATCGCGGTACGCGTTCGACGAGTCGACGAGCTGATCGGCGATCCGGAACGCGCCCGGCCGCAGCTGCCGCTCGTGGAGGTGCTTCTGGCCGCGCGCGCGGTCGTAGATCTTGACCTGCAACAGCTGGAGCAGCTTGGCGTCGAACAGCGCCACGTTGACGAACAGGTCCGGCGAGGCGATCTGGACCGCTTGCCACTCCTTGAGCCGCCACCGCCGCAACGCGCGCGGCAGCCTGCGGTAGCTCGCGTCGAGCAGGTTCGCGCGCACAGCCGGGCCGTGGAACCGCCCGAACCGCTGCCGGCCGTTCTCGACGAGGTGCTGCGGCGGTGCTTCGAAGCCGGGCGCGGGATCGTGCATGGCCGCCGATACTGGCACGCCGGGCGCGCCGCCGGATCGGTCACGCCGTGCCGGTCACGCCGGAACCGTCACGCGGCCGTACGCGCCTCGGACGTCCCGCCGGCCGTCTCGCCAGCGACGGGCGCCGCTCGCGGTGCACGATACGTGATCGCGCGCCACAGCTGCTCGAGCGGGCCGCTGCGGAAGCGGCGCAGCCACAGGTTCGCGATCACCACCTGGACCGCGAAGATCCCCGCCGCGATCGCGACACCGTCGGCCATATCGACCTCGCCGATCCAGCCCAAGCCCCAGCCGTAGAACACGAACGTCGCGATCAGGCTCTGCGAGAGGTACGTCGTCAGCGGCATGCGCCCGACCGGCGCGATGAGCAGGAGGAGCCGCCGCGGGAGCTGGCGCTGCATCAAGAGCACGACCGCCGAGACGTAGATCGCGACCACGCCGAGCGTGACGAGCTGGCGCAGCATACTCAGCCCCAGCTTCGCGATCAGCGGCATCGTGCGGAACGCCTCGCGCCCGAGCGGGACCGTCATCAGCACGGCGATGGCGATCACCACGAGCGCGATGCCGATCGCGAGCAGCCAGCGGAACAGCCTGCGGCGCTCCGCGCCGTCACGCTCGAACAGCCGCGCCTTGCCCGCAGCCATGCCGAGCAGGAAGTGCCCCAGCACCCACGGCCAGAACCAGGCCGCGATCGAGCTCTCCATATAGACGACCTTCTGCAGGTGCGCCCACGTCATCGCCCCGCGATCGCCGCTGGCGAGCGCGGCCAGCATCTCGGCGTTGAACGCCGCCTCGTCGGCCGGCCGCGGCATGACCGACATGATCGCGTCCCGCACCTCCGGCACGCTCACGACGAGCCGCGGCACGAAGATCAGGATCGCTGCCCACGCGAGCAGCGCGCGCACCCCGTAGCGGCGGAACCACAGGAGCGAGAAGCCGACGAGCGCGTACGTCCACAGGATGTCGCCCCACCACAAGAGCAAGATGTGCGCGACGCCGAACATCAGCATCGCGAGCAGCCGCCGGACGAACACGCCGCGGACATTCTCGCCGCGCGCGTCGGCGCGCGCGAGCTGCACCGAGAACCCCAGCCCGAACAGGAACGTCAGCGTCGTGATCGCGCGCTCGCTGACGAACAGGCCCATGTAGAAGCCGGCGAGGCTCATGCCCTGGCCCCCCTTCGGCGGCAGCATCTCGAGGCCGCTGTAGAACCACACCAGATTTGCGGTCAGCACGCCGTAGAGCGCCAGACCACGCAACACGTCGACGACCGCGACACGCTCGGAGGAAGAGATGGGAGCCAGCGCCATGGGGATGGGACGCGCGCCGGCCGGCCAGGTTGCGCGCCCTTCCCATGCTGGCGTGCTAGCGACGAGCGCAGCATCGGCGACCGGCGTGCTAGCGACGACGCATCTGACCACGCGGCGCACGCCGTGCACTAAGCTCGCGATATGGCTCCCGTGCACGCGATCCACGAGCGCGAGCCGCCGCGCGTACGGCTCGCGAACCTGCCCACGCGCGGGCACTGGCTGCGCTACGGACAAGAGGGCCCGCCGCGCGGCGCCGGCCGGCTCGTCCCGATCTGGCTCAAGCGCGACGATGAGACCGGCAGCGAGGTGGCGGGCAACAAGGTCCGCAAGCTCGAGTACCTCCTGGCCGAGGCGCTCGGGCAGGGCGCGACCCACGTGATCACGTGCGGCGGCGAGCAATCGAACCACGCGCGCACCACCGCGTTCGCCGCCGCGCAGCTCGGGCTCGCGAGCCTCCTGATCCTCTGCACCGGCGATCCCGCGCACCCGCCCCGGCCGACCGGCAACCTCCTGCTCGCGCGCCTGGCCGGGGCCGAGCTTCTGTGGATCTCGTCCCAGGCATGGCCCGATCGCGCGCAGATCATGGCCGAGGCGGCCGAGCGCGTGCGCCGCGCTGGCGGCCGGCCGTACGCGATCCCCGAGGGCGGCTCGGACGCGCTCGGGGCTTGGGGCTATATCCGCGCGATGCACGAGCTCGTTGGCGAGCTCCAGGGCGTCGCGGCACCGGACCACCCCGTGACGGTCGTGTATCCGGCCGCCTCCGGCGGGACCGGCGCCGGCTTGATCCTCGGCGCCAAGCTCCTCGGGCTCCCCCGGCGCGGGATCCGGATCGCCGGGATCAGCGTCCGCGACGATCGCGCGCGGCTCGTCGCGGAGATCGGCCGGATCTGCGCCGAGATCGAGGCGCGCTGGCGGCTCGGCGCCGCGGTGACCGAGGCCGATATCGACATCATCGACCGCCACGTCGGCCGCGGCTATGGGAGGAGCCAACCGGAGGAGCTCGCGACGCTGCGCGACGTGTGCCGCAGCGACGGTGTCGTGCTCGATCCCGTCTACACCGGGAAGGCCTTCCACGGCATGATCACCGAGCTCGGCGCCGACCCCGGGCGGTTCGGCGCCGCGGTCGCGTTCCTCCACACCGGCGGCCTGTTCGGCCTGCTGGCGTCGTCGGAGCTCGCCGCGGCGCTCTGACGCTATGACGATGACCGCGGGAGCAGGACCGCGGCGCGCCGGCTCATCCGGCTCCGCAGCGGCTCCGGCGCCGCGCCCAAGGGGACCAGCGAGACGCGCTGCCCGTCGTCGATCTGCGCGAACAGGTGGACCTCGTAGCCGACCACCTTGCCGCGGTACGGCCCCTCGGTCCCGATGTCGACCGTGAGCACGCTGCACATGCGCGCGGCCCAGGACACCCCGAGCCCGCTGCAGAAGTTGCCCAGGCTGTAGGCGCACAGCGTGTCGTCGATCCACTCGAGCGGCTGGAGCACGTGCGTGTGCGAGCCGAGGAGCAGATCGAAGCCGGCGGCCGTGTACCGGCGGGCGAGCGCGCGAGACTCCGCACGTGGATAATGCTGCCACTCGTACTCCCAGTGGCTGTTCCCGATCAGGCAATCGAGCTGATGCTCGGCGCGCAGCGCTTGCCAGGGCAGCGCCAGGATCTCCGGCGACCTCCACACCCGCGGCTCGGGCAAGTTCGACCAGCGCGTCCAGGCCGCGACACCGAGGCGCAGGCCCCCGACCTCGGCCACGGCGAACGGGAGCTGCCCCTCGACGCGCGCGCCGATCGGGCGGACTCCGATCGATGTCAGGTAGTGCATCGTGCTGGGCAGTCCGCCGGGGCCGACATCTCCGCTGTGGTTGTTGCTCGTCGACAGATACCAGCGCTGGGGCGGCGCGCCGCTGCGCTCGATGATCGCGCGCAGGTAGTCCGCAGGCATGTTGAACAGGAAATGATATTCGGCGCCCGGATCGCACTCCGGGCGTCCGATCGGTGACTCGCAATTGGCCACGATCAGGTCCGCTGATGCAAACAGCGCGATCAGCGCGGGATCGAGCTCGGGGGCGCGATCGCGCTGCATCACCATGATGTCGCCCGCGGCGCAGATCCGGACCGTGCCGTGCCCCGCGGCCTCGAGGCGCGCGAACCGCCGCGGCAGCGGCTCGAGCGCCGTGTGGTTGCGCATCGACGGGCGGCGGAAGAACCACGGCCATTGCAGCGAGTACGAGAGCCCGTACGGAGAGACCCGCAAGCCGGAGATCTTCACCACGGATTGCCGGGGTGGCGCGGCGCCCGGCGCTGGCGGCTCGAGCGCGCCCCGGGGCAGCGCCGGCAACGCAGTCTGCTCCGTCGCCGCTGCCGCCGTCGTCGTCGTCGTCATCGGCGGCTTCGGGCATGGCGCCGCCGTGGCGCGGCGCGCGGCCGCCGCCAGCGAGCGGGGCAACCAGCCCGCGGTGATCGCGCCGAGCACGACCAGCGAGGCGGCCACTCCGGTAGCGGCGCCCGCGATCGAGCCGTGCGCGGAGGCGAGCGCCGCGATCGGCACCGCGATCACGAACCCGCGCGCCAGCGCCCAGACGAGCGGCAGGTGCGCGCGCGAGAGCGTCTGATAGCCATAGTTCAGCGTGAGTGCCAGTGCGTACCAGGGATACGCGAGCGCCGCGATCCTGAGGTAGCGCGCGCCGCTGTCGACGACGCCCGGGGCCGCGCCGAACAGCTCGAACCACGTCGCCGGCGCGAGCGCCAGCGCCGCCGCGAGCACGCAGGTCGCGAGCCCCACCGCGCCCGCGGCGATCCAGCAGATCCGCGCCACCTCGCGGTGGTCGCCCGCGCCCCGGGCCTCGCCGCCCAGCGTGAGGATCGCCGAGCCCACGCCGTAGATCACCACCGCCAGGAGGTACTCCAGGCGCGTCGCCAGGCCGAAGCCGGCGAGCGCGTCGGTGCCCAGCCGCGCCCAGATCGCCGACAGCGCGAGGAAGACGCAGTTCGTCGCGATGTACGTCCCGAGCGTCGGAAGCGCGATCCGGAGGATCTCCCCCATGTCGTGGCGGTCGATCTGCAGCACGCCGCGCCCCAGCGACAGCCCGCGGCCCCGACCGCGCCCGCGGCCCCGACCGCGCAGATAGAACGCGCCGAGGGCCGCGCTGACGGCGAACCCCAGCACGGTCGCCAGACCTGCGCCGGCCACGCCCATCGCAGGCGCGCCGAAGCGGCCGTGGATGAGGATCGGGTTCAGCGCGGCGTTCACCCCGCCGCTCACCAGCAGCATGATGGCGGCCTCGCGGACGCGCTTCTCCGAGCGCAGGAGGTTCGAGATCGTCAGGCACAGCGCCAGCACCGGCGCGCCCAGGAAGATCGGCCGCGCGAAGCTCACCGCGGCGTCCACGACCGGCGCGTCCGTCGCCAGGCGCGCGAGCACGCCGCGTCCGCCGAGCGCGAACGCCGCCGCGACCGCGGCCGCGAGCCCGAGCGCCAGCGCCAGCGCGCTGCCGGCTGCGCGCTGCGCCAGCGCGGCGTCGCCCCGGCCTCGGCGGACCGAGCACACGACCGAGATCCCCACTCCGATCCCGCCCCCAAAGGCCATGATCAAGAACAGGTACATCGGAAATACGAGCGACACTCCGGCGAGGGCCGCGCTGCCCAGCCCCGTGACGAAGTAGGTGTCGACCACGAGCGACATGCCCGAGAGCAGCATGATGAGCGTCGATGGCAGCGCGAGCCGCGCGAGCTCCCTCGCGAGGGCCCACGCGCGCGGCCCTGCGGGCTCGGGGACCACCGCGGCGTCCTGGCTCTGCATGGGGCCCGCTACACCGTGTCGCGGCGCTCGCCCTGCTCCGCGGCGCGCTGCGCGTTCTGCACCACGGTGCCAGCCGGCGCCGCCGCCGCGGCGCCCAGCTCCAGGTCCTGCGCGCCCGCCGCCAGCTCGTCGAAGTATGCGACGAACAGCCCGTAGTACACGTCGAGGTGATAGCGCACGCGCGCCTCGTCCTGGGGCGTCTTCACCACCGTCATGAGGACGTTCCAGACGTCGGCGGAGTGATCCTCCGCCAGATCATAATGGAGGTGGGCCTCGGCGCCCTTCACTGCCTGCTCGCCGAGCGACCGCTTGATATTGGTGTTCCACAGCGCCTGCGTCTTCTTCGTGGTGTATTCGACGAAGTACGACTTGGTCAAAAGCCCGCGCGGCCCCTCGTGCTCGAGGGTGTAGTACAGATAGCCTTGCAAGAGCTTGGTCGCGAGCAGCGGCTCTGTGCCGTACACCGCCTCTTCGCTGAGCCCGAGGTGTCTCAGGTCCTTGAGGAACAGCCGATCGTGGAGCATCTCCTCCTCGGCGTACCGGGCCCACTTCTGGGCCGCGAACGGATCGGACCTGGCGAGCAGGTGGATCGCCTTGCCGTCGGCGATCCGCGCCAGCCGGATGCGCAGGATCGTCTCGATGGTGTGGCGCTCGAACAACCGCTGATCGATCGCGCTCGCGCGGGCGAGGTAGCGCCCCGCCGAGCTCGCCTGATAGAAGTCCTCGATCAGCCGATCGAGGTGCGCGTTCACGCTGGCATAGAAGTCGGGATTGATGGCTTCGGACATGAGTATCTCCTGTGAATTTCCTGCACTACCCCGCGCGTGCCACGGCGTGGCCGGCGTCCATGCCGGCGCGCCGCGCCGTGGCGTGGCGGAGCCACCGGGGGAGCTCGCGGATGGCCCCGATGCTCAAGCTGCCCTTGGTCATCAGGTAGTGGTGATCTCCCCGTGACGGGATCTGGAACGGGAGGGTGCTGCTGTCGATCGCGAACGACGAGATCAGCGTCCGGACATGCTGCCTCGTGTACCCGAAGTAGCTCCGATACGGAGTCGACATCAGCAAGCGAAAGCCCGCATACGTGATCAGCGCTGGCGTGAGGCGCATCCTGCGGTATCCAGGATCGACCAGGAGCCGGCCCCACTCCACGTAGTCGGTCTTCCAGCCGTCGCCGAGGAACGCGGCGAGCTCGGCCTCGCCGAGGTGCTCCAGCGTCTCGTACGGGTAGGTGGTCGCCCGGATCGTCGCGAGCGCGCGATCTTCGACGAAGGCCGCGTAGACGAACGAGTGGCGATCGTGCGGATCGCTGCCATCCGCATCGAGCACCTCCGCCAGGTACGGCAGCGACACGGGATAGCAGCGCTTGCGCAGCTCGCGCACGCGGCGCCAGTCGTGATCGGTCGCGACCTCGCAGAACCGGAGCCTGGCAGCCCCGGCGCGCTTGTCGATCCGGGCGATCCGGTTCGCGACGTAGTTGAGCACGCCGTCGATGACGCGCTCCTGGGGCGATGTCGAGCCCAGCGCCTCCACGACCCGCAGCGTGCGCGAGCTCAGCGGTCCGCAGTCCAGCCTCGTACAAACACTGGAGATCTGATCGGTGATAGGAGCGGCAGAAGGCATGATGCAATGGCGGCCACCATTGCAAAGGAGGAGCCGCGACAGTGCGATCAGGGCGCAGGGCGCAGGGCGGGCGTCGCGCCAGGCACGTCTTGCTCGGCGGCGCGCCGCGCACGTCGCAGGACGTCCCGCTACACTCCGCCTGATCTGCGTCTGATCCCGCCTGATTCCGCTGATTCCGGCGGATCAGGCGAGCATTGCCCGCCCGGGCAAAGCTTGCCCGGTGCGCGAGCGCTTCGCACCTCGCGCCGTGGGCCCGCGCGTCCGCGTGGGCGGCGAGCTTTGCCTCCCGGGCAAAGCTTGCCCGCGCTTGCCCGCGCTTGCCCGCGCTTGCCCGCGCTTGCTCGCGCTTGCTTGCGCTACTTGAACCAGTACCGAATACCGACCGACAGGTCGATACCGATGTGCGTGCGATCGCGGTAGCGATCGTAGTAGTCACCGTTCAGGAAATCGATGACCGGCACGAGCTGGATGAAGATATCGAGCGGCGCGTTGTTGAAGTCGAACGAGATGCCGATCGGGACGCGGATGCCGACCGCGGAGCCGTCGTAGCAGATCTGCGGATCGCAGTACTCGAAGCTCCAGAACCGGAGGCCGCCGCCGATGTAGAGCGGCAGCTCGAACGCCTCCGCGTGCGTGAGCGAGATCGGGTGCCACAGGAAGTCGCCGTAGAGGTGGACTCCGTCGCCGTAGTAGTAGTGGCTGTAGATCGCGCCGAGGCCGAAATCGAGCGCGCCGTTGTCCGACAGGAAGTACTTGCCGGAAAGGCCGCTCGGCTCGCCCAGCTCGAGGCCGAGCCCGAAGGTCTTGTTCGCCGCGAAGCTCCGATCGCCCCCGCTCCGACTTCTGCTGCGGTGGCGGGACTGCCGGGTGCCCCGGTCGCGGCCGCGGCGGCCCTGGCCCCGATCGTCCGCGTGGCGATCGCGGCCCCGATCGTCCGGCTCACGGCCCCCGCTCCGATCGTCCGGCTCGCGATCGCGGCCCCCGTCCCGATCATCCGGCCGATCGTCCGGCTCACGATCGCCGCCCTGGCCCTGGTTGTTCGTGTTGCGCTGCTGCCCGGCGGCGCTCCCCTTCTGGAGCCGCTTCTTGCAGTCCTCCAGATCTTCGTCGGAATTGCACTTCAGGCGCGCGTGACACTCTGCCTGCGTCTCGTTCGCCTTGCAGAGGTCTGCCGGGCGATTTTGCGCGAGCGCGAGCGCCGGAAACGCGACGAGCGCGATGAACGCGACGAGCGCGACGAGCGCACAAGCACCGCTCGCGCCCGCCGTCATGATCTGGAATCGATGGCTTCTCACCAAGCGCAGTCCTCCGGGTTTGGGGTTCGTCGACGTGGCCTAGCGAGCAGAGCCCTCCCCAGCCTCCCCGACGCACTCCTGAAGTGCCTTGCGCTCGGCCACGCACTTGTTGTGCCGATCTGCCAGCACGCGGAGATCATCGAACGCCCAGACCTTGTCGGTCCCCCCGCAGAGATCGACCGCGAAGCAGTCGTACGCGGCGATCGCCTTGTCGATGCAGCCCTTCTCGGCCTGCTTCTTGGCGGCCACCTTGCACACCGCGACGATCTTCTCGACATGCTTCTCCTTCTCGCCGCAGGCCTTGGACATCAGCGTGCACCGCTCGTCGAGGTCGGCGGCGGTCGCCGGCGTCTTGGCCGCCGCTCCCTTGCCCGGGTCCGCGTCCTTGTCCTTGTCCTTGCAGGCCGAGAGCGCGCACACGGCCAGCGCCGCGACCGAGAGGCATCCGAGGAGTCGCCCTAGTGCCATGCGACGGGTTTACCCCAACCACCGCTCGAGATCACGATTCCGGACGGCAAATGCCATCGCTTCATCGGCGTGGGCGTACGTGGCTGCGCGGTAGCGCACAGTTCGAACGCACGCGCGAGCGCGCGTCAGGTGCGCGATGCTCGTGGCGTGAGGCTGCCCGTCTACTACACGCCGCGCATGGTCGCCGACTCCGCGTCGTTCTCGCCGAGCGCCGCGAAGCCGGCGCAGGTGGTCGCGGCGTGGCAAGCGCGCGCGCTGCCGATCGAGCTCATCGAGCCGGTGCCGGTGACGATCGACCAGCTCGCGCGCGCGCACGACCGCACCCACGTCGAGAAGATCCTCGCGTGCCGCGCGCCGAACGGGTTCGGCAACACGTCACCCGAGGTCGCCGCGACGCTGGTCCACACGTCGGGCGCGATGCTGTCGGCGGCGCGGCGCGCGCTCGCGGATCACGCCGTCGCGTGCGCGCCCGTCGCTGGCTTCCACCACGCGATGTACCGCACGGCCGGGGCGTTCTGCACGTTCAATGGGCTCATGGTGACGGCGCTCGCGCTGCACCACGAGGATCGCGTCGGCCGCGTCGGCATCCTCGACTACGACATGCACTACGGCAACGGCACCGCCGACATCATCGCGCGGACGGACGCGACGTTCGTCGTTCACTACTCGGCCGGCGCGCACTACGACGAGCCGAGCCACGCCGCGCGCCTGCTCGCCGAGCTGCCCGGGCACGTGCGCGAGATGGCGGGCTGCGACGTCGTGCTCTATCAGGCCGGCGCCGACCAGCACGTCGCCGATCCGTTCGGCGGCGTGCTCACGACCGACGAGCTGCGGCGCCGCGACGAGATCGTGTTCGCGGGGCTCGCGGCGCTCGGGATCCCTGTCGCGTGGAACCTCGCCGGCGGCTACCAGAAGGAGCCCGACGGCTCGATCCCCCGGGTGCTCGAGATCCACGAGAACACCGCGCGTGCGGCGCTCGCGGCGGCGCCGACCCAGCGCCGAGGCGATCCGGCGTGACCCGCCGCGCGTGCCGCTCGGGGCGGCGAGGTCACCGGACGCGGTTGCGCCGTGGCGCGACCACCGCCTCCGCTGCGCCCCGGATGGTCCAGGCGAGCGCCTGGTGTCTCCAGTGGAAGGGGGTGCTCGGGTAGTTCACTTCGACCCAGTCGAGCCCGACTCGATACGCGCGGAGTCCCGTGGGGTCGTTTCCGACCCATTCGTCCGAGTGGATGACCTTGCCCGCCCGCACCACTCTCCATGACACCAGGCGTGGGCCAATCGCGGACGTCTCGATCCAGTTGTCTTCAACAGTCATCCCAGGTTCCTTGGTGCAGACCAGCAGACCAAAGGTCATAGGCTCATGTGGGCAGGCGGACCGCAGCGGGATGCAGCAGGCCGCCGGCCGCAAGCCCGTCCTCTTGAGGCAACACGTGTGCCAGCAGCTAGAAGGGCGCGGGCGTACCCCGCGTTCGAGCAAAACCCGCAACTTCAGCTCGAAGATCCCCTCATCCCTAAAGAAATAGCGCCGAGGCGGCTCGGCACATGCGTTGCGCAACGACGCAGCCGCGTTGCCGCAGAACGCGCGCCATCGGCGCGACGCGGTCGCTTCATCCTCGCCGAGGGCAGCTCGCGACGCGAGCGACGGCAGCGCGCTCGGCTAGAGGCTGCTGCTCCGTCGCCGCCGCCGCCAGGTGGTACAGGCCCTCAGGCGCGCGGACGGGCGCTCGCCGGGGCGGATCGTGCGAGCGACGAGTGGGCCGAGCCCTGACACGCCGCGGGCGAGTCGCGACAGGCCCCGCGCCAGCCGGGAGGTCCTCCCCGATCCAGACGGGCCGATGATGTAGATCTCCTGATCACCCGCGCGCAGCCGCTCGAGCAAGTCGGCGAGCTCCGGCTCGCGGCCATAGAAGTGCTCGGCAGCGTCCTCGGCAGCGTCCTCGGCAGCGCGCTCGGCAGCGTGCTCCCGCGGGGAGCGCGCCGCCAGGATCATCTGGTCGGCGTCGAGCCCCGCGCGCGTCTTGAGCTGCGGGCGCGCGGCGTCGGGGAGCGCCTCGAGGCTGATCGCGGCTCTCCCTTGCCGGTGCGCGGCCGCGACCGACTCGTGCTCTCCCAGCCCTCCATAGAAGCCGGTCGCGAAGCTCCGGGCCGCGTCCGCGTGAATGGCGCCGTCCATCCCGACGACGCACTCGACATGTGCGAGTAGCGCGTCGGCTTGAGCATGGGAGTAACACGCATTGAGGACGACCAGCTTGACTGACGATCCTGCCGAGCCGAAGGTCTCGGCGATCGCCGCGGCCGAGGCGATCTGCGCGCTGCCGTCCGCCGCCTGGAAGAACAGACCGCCGTGACCCCCGTGGCCGCTGAAGTGGACCACCGTCGGCCGGAGCTCGCGCAGCTCGCGGAGCAGATCGAGCGGCTCGGCGGCCCACCGGGTCTCGAACGCGAAGCGATCCCGATGGCCACTCCTCTGCAGCTCCGCCCGTATCGCCCGCGCCTCACGGTCGAGCGCCCGAAGATCGGTCCCGATCGGGTTCGCCGCCAGGAACAGGATGGTGTGCTTCTTCATCGGTATTCGCCTCCCCCCACGGACCGCTGCTGCAGGTTCCATGCAACTTGTCGCTCAGGCTCGTACTATTCCCCTGCTCGTGCCCGTATCCATGCTTACGAATGACTTACGAAGAATTGATGTAGGCATGGCTGCTGAGGGCGTGACTTTCTGGCACGGCAGACCCGGTAGATTGTTGCCCACAAGGACCGTGAGGATGATGGCGGCCTCCGCGCCCGACCCCTTGTGCGCTGGCAGTGGAGCGTCGTTAATTCAACGTTTGTGAACGTGATTTCTCGACGGAGCGCGCGGTGCGGCGCGGCTGCTGCGATGGAAGGAGATCGGTTTTGCGTCCTTCGCCAGGATGGTGTTCATGAGTGTCTTCTGTATTTGGAATGTGTGAGTAAAATCTGATGGGCAAGAAGTGCCGCGGTTTTCAAGCGGAGTTGACAGCCCCGGGCTCCGCGGACCCGCGGCGGCCGCGTCCATCAATGGCATCCTCCTCGGGGCCGAGGGATGTCTCGAATCTCATCCGTCACAACGAAATAAGGATCTGCGCGCCCGACACCATGCTGTTCGTGGGCACCGTGTGGGCCGATCGGCGATCAGGCACCGAGGGCGAATCTCGGCGCGTGTGGGCCGATCAGCGATCAGAACACCGGGCGCTCGAACGAGCGATCGGCGGCGGGCGGGGGCGGCGGCTCGCGTGAGGGCGGGGCTGGCCTGGCGGACGCGCGGCCGGCTGGTTTACGCGGCCTGCTCGTGGCGCGCTCGCGAGGCGGCGGCTCGGTGCGTGCAGTCGCGGGCGGCGGGGCGGCGGTTGGCGGCTCGGTCGGCTCAGTCGGCGGTGCCGCTGTGGCGGGCAGCGGCACCGCCGCAGCGGGCGGCGAGGCGGCGGGTGGTGCCGGCGCGAGGGCCGCTGGTGCCGGCGCCGCTGGCGCCGTGCCGGGGCTGGCTGGCGCCGCAGGCGCAGGCGCAGGCGCGCTCGCGCGCTCGGCGGTCGGCTCGCGCGATCCCCAGGAAGCGAGCGCGATCACCGCGAGGACCAGCGCGGCCGCGGTCGCAGGGAGCGCCCACCCCCGCGCGCGCGTGCGACGGAGCGGCCCGGCCGTTGGCCGCGGCACGGTCGTGGTGCTCGGATCTTCGCCAGACATCGGCTCCGCGGGGAGCAGCAGCGTGCGCGGGCCGTCACCGTCATTCGCGGGCAGCTGCAGCGTGCGCGGGCCGTCGCCGTCATTCGCGGGCAGCCGCACCGTGCGCGGGCCGTCGCCGTCATTCGCGGGCAGCACCGCCAGCGGCGGGACCGCGCGGCCGACGACCCGGGGAGCGCCCGCGTCGCCCGTGTCGCCCGTGTCGCCCGCGTCGCCCGCGAGGATCGCGTCGATCGCCGCGATCACGGCGGCCATCGAGGCCGGGCGAGCGGCCGGCGACTTCGCGAGGCAGCGCAGCACCAGCTCGTCGATCGCCGGCGCGCAGCCGCAGCGCGCGCTCGGCCGCGGCGGCGGCGCGCTCAGGTGAAGGTCGCGGAGCTCGCTGCCGTCCTGGGCCGGAAACGGCGGCGCGCCGCACAGCATCACGTAGAGCACGACGCCGAGGCTGTAGATGTCGCTCGCCGGGCCGAGCTCGCTGCCGCCGTGATACTGCTCGGGCGCCATGTAGCCCGGCGTGCCGATCGCGGCACCGATCTTCGTGATCACGGAGGTGGCCGCGAGGCTCTTCGCGATCCCGAAGTCGAGGAGCTTCACCCGGAGGCCGCCGGGGAGCGCTGGATCGGGGACGACCATCACGTTGCTCGGCTTGAGATCGCGGTGGATCACGCCCATCGCGTGCGCGCTCGCGAGCCCCTCGGCGAGCTGGCGCGCGAACCCCAAGGCGCGCGCTGGCTCGAGCGGGCCGCGCCGCAGGTGCTCGCGCAGCGTGACGCCGGGGACCAGCTCGCTCGCCTGGTAGTAGGTGCCGTCGTCGAGCTGCCCGACGTCGAAGACCGTGACGATGCTCGGGTGCGCGAGCTTCGCGACGAGGCGCGCCTCGCGCAGGAAGCGCCGCTGGCCGGCCTCGCTCGCCGCGATGCTGTGGTGCAGGAACTTGATCGCGACCGCGCGCTGCAAGAGCACGTGCTCGCCACGGAACACGCTCGCCATGCCGCCCTTGCCGAGGAGCTCGTGCACCTCGTAGCCGGCGAACCGAGGCGGCGGCTTGTACTCCGGCATGCGCGACCCGAGCATAACAACGTGCGCGCGTTCCTGTAGAGTGAAGCGGATGCGTGTGCCGGCGCTCGCGCTCCCGCTCCTCGCCGCGTGCAGCGAGGTGCCGCCGCTGTGCATCACGGACGCGTTCGAGGCGGGCGCGGTCGACGCGCGGCGCTGGAAGCTCGGGGCCCCGGCGCAGGTCGCCACGCAGGACGGGCGGCTCGAGCTCGCGCTGCCCGTGGCGACGCCCATCAACGTGTTCGTGTCCTCGTTCCTGGCCATCGATCTCTCCGGCCGCGCCGCCGAGGTCGACGTCGCGCGGTACCTGCGGGCGAGCGATCCGACGCAGAGCTTGCTCGCGGTCCTCGTCGACAACGACAACGTGCTCCTCATCAAGGCGAGCGCCGGGGCGCTCTACTTCCAGCTCAGGATGGGCGGCGTCGACGAGCCGGCATCGCCGTCGATCGCGGCCGATCCCGCGATCGACGGCTGGCGGATCGCGCACGACGCGAGCACGGAGCAGGTGCGCTTCGAGACGCGGCGCGCGGGGGCGTGGACGACGCAGCGCGCGCTCGCCAAGCCGTTCTCGCTGCTCGCCGTCAAGGTCCAGCTCGAGGCCGACGCGCTCGCCCCCGGCGCGAGCGCGCCCGACGTCGCGGCGTTCTCGGACCTGCGCGTCACGGGCGAGCCCGCGTGCACGAGCGGCGCCGAGTACGACGAGCACCGCGGGCCCTACGGGCCGCCCTGACGCGCCCGGCACGCGCCCGGCTAGCGATGCAGCTCGGCGTGCACCGCGCGCACGAGCGTGTGCTGCGCGTCGTCCCCCGACAGCTCCCAGAACATCGCGCCGCCGAGGCCGAGGTCGCGCACGAGGCTCGTCTTCGCGGTGAGCGACGCGGCGTCGTCATAGGTGATGACGAGCGCGCGCGCCGGATCGTAGAGCCACGGCGACTTCGCGGCCGGCGACACGCGGCGCTGCATCGCCGGCAGGTAGTTGGCGACGATGTCGCGGTAATCGAAGTGGCCCGGCGCCCAGGTGCCCATCGGGATCGCCGTCGCCGTCTGGTAGAGGCCGTTGTTCGCGGCGGGGACGCCGCTCCAGCCGTAGCCGTACAGCGGCATGCCCGCGACGAGCTTGATCGGCGGCGTGCCCGCGCTGAGCCACGCGCGGAGCGCCGCCGTGACGGTGAGCGCCGCAGCGCCGGGCGCGCCGTCGGCCGGATCGGCGGCGAGCGGCGCGCTGAAGTTGGTGCGCAGCTCGAAGCTGCCGTGGAAGTCGTAGGTCATGACGTTCACCCAGTCGACGATCTGCGCGACCTTCGCGACCTCGATCTTGGCGATCTGCGCCGGGGCGGCCGGTGCCGCGATCGTGAGCAGCTTCGTGCCGAGCGCGGCGCGCAGCGCGGCGAGCAGCTTGGTGTAGTTCTGCGTGTCCTCGGGGCGGCCCGGCGTGAGCCCGCCGCCGCCCGGGTACTCCCAGTCGATGTCGAGGCCGTCGAACCCGTACTTGGCGACCAGCGCCACGCACGACTGCGCGAAACGCGCGCGCGATGCGTCGGTCAGCGCGACGTCGCTGAAGCGCTCCGACCACGTCCAGCCGCCGACGGAGAGCAGCACCTTGAGCTGCGGGCGCGCCTGCTTGAGGAGCTGCAGCTGGTGGAAGTTGCCGCGCACCGCGGTGGGGTCCGTCGAGTCGCCCGGGTAGACCTTCTCGACGTCGGCGTACGCGTCGCCGAGGATGCACTCCCCGGTCGGGCTGATGTTGAGGAACGCGTAGTTGATGACCGTCAAGAGGTCGGACGGCATGTCGCTGATGTTGTAGGCGCGGTCGTAGACGTCCCACGCCGCGAAGTAGCCGACGGTCCGGCGCGCGGACGGCGTGCCGGTGCCGGTGCCGGCGCCGGTGCCGGTGCCGAGATCGCCGCCGGGATCGGAGCCTGGCTCCATCCCGGGCGGCAGCTCGGGGCTCTCGCCGACCATCGTGACGCACGAGCAAAGCGCAAACAGAAGGGGAATCATCCGCATCGGTATCTCCTGGTTGCCCAGGAAGCTCAGCAACTGGGAGGCCGCGTCCCCCGGCGGCCAAGTCATTGCCACGCCTCGGGTTGCCCCTGGGGGGACAGACCACCAGATGGCCTGGCGACCGCCATTCTTGCTAGCCTGGGCGCGCGTGAGTGAGCTCGAGCCGGTCGCGACGATGTCGGTGCGCGGCGACGCGCTCCTGATCCGGCAGTTCGAGGTCTGGGTCGTGGCCGGGCCCGACAAGGGGCGGCGCGTCGCGTCACAGAACGACGTGCTGTCGATCGGGACCGGCGCGGGCAACGAGCTCCAGCTGACCGATCCATCGGTGTCGCGCCATCACTGCTCGCTCCGGATCTGCGAGCGCGGGCTCGAGCTCCGCGACCTCGGCAGCACGAACGGCACCGTGCTCGGCGAGGCGGAGGTGCGCCACGCGTACCTCAAGTCGGGCGCGCGCATCCGGCTCGGCACCACGACCGTCGCGCTCCAGATCCTCGATCGCCAGCTCGAGCAGCCGCTCGGCGGCGAGCGCCTCGGCGAGCTGCTCGGCGGCAGCCGCGCGATGCGCCGGCTCTACCCGGTGATCGAGCGCTGCGCGCAGTCGGCGGCGACCGTGCTGATCCAGGGCGAGACCGGCACCGGGAAGGAGCTCGTCGCGCAGACGATCCACGAGCTCGGGCCGCGGCGCGACGGGCCGTTCATCGTGGTCGACTGCGGCGCGCTGCCGCGCGAGCTGATCGAGTCCGAGCTGTTCGGCCACGTGCGCGGCGCGTTCACCGGCGCGGAGCGCGACCGGATCGGCGCGTTCGAGTCCGCCCACGGCGGCACCTTGTTCCTCGACGAGATCGGCGAGCTGCCGCTCGCGCTCCAGCCGGTGCTCTTGCGCGCGCTCGAGAGCCGGGTGATCCGCCCGATCGGCGCGGGCGCGCCCCGCGCCGTCGACGTCCGCGTGATCGCCGCGACCCGCCGCGACCTGCGCGTCGAGGTCAACCAGCGGCGGTTCCGGTCCGATCTGTACTACCGGCTCGACGTGCTCCACCTCGAGGTGCCGCCGCTCCGCGAGCGCGCCAGCGACATCACGCAGCTCGCCTGCGCGTTCTGGCACGCGCTCCGGCCAGACACCGATCCGCCGCCGGAGCTGGTCGCCGAATTCGTGCAGCAGACGTGGCCGGGCAACGTCCGCGAGCTGCGCAACGCGATCGAGCGCTCCGTCGCGCTCGGCTACGCGCCGGCCGGCGCGGCGCAGAGCTACAGCGATGCGCGCGCGCAGGTCCTCCACGACTGGGAGCGCGAGTGGCTCCGCGAGCTGTGCGCGGCGCACGGCGGCAACATCGCGCGCGCCGCGCGGGCGGCGCGGATGGGGCGCACGCACCTGCGCGAGCTGATGGCGCGGCACGGGCTCCGCAGGTCGGACGACGACGAGTAGCGGCGGGCGCGACTGGCGGCGGGCGGGTCTACCGGCGGACGCGCACGAACACCGTGCCGTCACCGCCGACGTCGTACAGGTGCGCCGCCACGATGATATCGAGCGCGCGGCGCGGGACGAACGTCGCCGCGATCGACAGGAAGCGGTAATCGGCGCCGAGCCACGCGATCGCGGGCGCGCGTAGCTCGGCGACGGCGAGCCGCGTCGCGATCTCGCCGTGGAGCCGCGGCGCGAGCTGGTACGCGACGCCGAGCGGCGCGCGCAGGAGGATCTGGCGCGGCGCGGCGTCGAGCGTGATCAGCAAGTGGTCGTCGCTGGACACCAGCGCGAGCCGCTCGGTGAGCTTCCAGCGCAGCGGCGCGGCGAGCCGGAGATCGTAGAAGCTCGCGCCGTCGAACGTGTACGCGAGGCTCGCGCGAGCGCTCGCCGTGAGCGCGCCGCGCGCGAGCGCGACCTCGGCGCGCAGCATCGCGAGGCTGCGCCCCGGGTCGGCGATCACGCCATCGAGCTCGCCCGCCACCTCGAGCCACGGAAGCGGCGCGTAGCGCGCGGCCACCACCGCGAGCACGTCGTAGCTCGTCGTCACGCCGCCGGTCATCGCCGGCGCGTGGTACGGCGCGATCGCCGCGCCGGCGCCGAGCGCGAGCATGCCGGCGGGGAGCGTCGGCGGCCGATCGATCACCGCCGCCGGATACGGCTCGGCCGCAGCGGGCGGGGGCTTGTCCGTCGGAGGCTTGTCCGTCGGAGGCTTGTCCGCCGCGGTGCCGAGCTGCGCGAGCCGCTCGCGCGCGGTCGCCGCGAGGTCGGGATCGTCGGCGACGTCGAGGTACCAGCGGTAATAGACGCGGGCGTTCGTGACATCGCGCTCGTGCAGGTACGTCGAGGCGATGTTGAACAGGAGGATCGGCCGGTGCTCGATCTCCCACGCCTTCTGGAACTCGGCGCGGGCGGCGGCCCACTGCTCCCGCTCGGCCAGCTCGTTCGCGCGCCGCCACGCGAGCTCGTAGTCCGTGCGCGGCGATCCGGATGCCGCGCCCGCCGCCGAGAGCAGCAGCGCGCAGACGATCGGCCACCGCATGCGCGCTCACGCTATCGCGCGCGCTGCGCCCGAGCAACACGGGCCCGACCGCGCGATCCGGGCGGTGAGAATCACCCGAGCGGAGGAAGGGAGGAACACGATCGGCAAACGGTGGCTGCGCTCTATCTGCGCACCGGCGCGCCGCCTATAACTGATCGTCGCCATGCGATCGATCGCGCCTCGCTCGGCAGTTGGGATCGCGGTGGTCGCCGCCGCCGCCACGACGCTCGCACAACCGGCCGCCGTGTTCTCGCAACCGGCGGCGCCCGCGGACCCTCCTCCGGCCGCCGGAGCTGCGCAGCCGGCGCCGCCTGCGGGCGGGGTCGCGCCGCCAGCTGGCGGAGTCGCGGAGCCGGCGCCCGCGGGCGCGCCGTCAGCCGGCGGAGTCGCGCAGCCGGCGCCCGCAGACGCGCCATCGGTGCCCCCGTCGGGCGCGCAGCCGGCGAGAGAGGACCTGCTGCGCGCGGGCGCGGAGGCGCTCGAGGCGGGTCGGCTCGGCCAGGCGCTGGCGCTGTACGAGCGCGCCCTCGGCCCGGCGCGGGTAGATCCGCGCACGTGGTTCAATCTCTGCCTCGTCCGCTACTCCGCGGGCGACTACGGCCGCGCGTTCAACGCGTGCTATCGCGCGCTCCCCGCTGATCCGGTCCGGGTGATCGCGCTCCTCGACGAGATCGCGGCGGCGATGCGCGCCGCGAACGTGCGGACGGGGCGGCTGATCGTGCCCGAGCCGGAGCAGCGCTGGTACACGCCGGAGAAGGGCCTGTCCGAGTCGCTGACGGCCTCCGAGGAGCCGCCCGCGGCTGCCGGCGCAGTGCGCGCGTTCGAGCCCGCGCCGCTCGCCGAGGCCAGCGCGGCCGACGTGGTCGCCGCGGCCCGGCTCGATTACCTGCGCGGCCCCAAGCCGAGGCTGCCGTATCACGTCCAGTCGCGCCCGGAGGATTACGGCGTGGGACTCGATGTCTCGCCGCGCGGCGGCCTTCTGTTCTACGCGCCCGACACCACGCCGGTCGTCGGCGGCGGGCGGCTCGAGTGGCGGCGCCGCGAGCCCGGCACCTCGTCGTCGTACGACTTCTACTTCGCCGAGTACCTGCACGCGATCGACAAGACCGGCGGCATCGGCGCGATCGGCCTGGGCGGGCGCGGCGGCAAGTTCTCCGGCTCGATCGGCCTCTCCGTGCCGTGGGGCCGCCACGAGGGCCGGCGGCACGTGCTGATCCCCGATCACACGCTCGCGCTGCACGGCGAGCTCCGGTTCGGCATGTACCGCGACGTGATGATCGATCGCTCGTGGGCCCTCAGCTTCGAGGGCAGCCTGGTCGCCGGGCTCAACCTGGCGAAGGCGGCGATCCGCCTCGGCGACAAGCTCTCGGACGCGTGCGGCTCCGAGGAGACCGACTGCCCGATGACGCCCGACGCCAACCCGCACTGGCCGCTCGGGCACTTCATGATCCAGCTCGGCTTCTCGTTCGGGTTCCGGGGCCGCCACCCCAAATACGACCGCGCCCATGTGTTCGCGCCGATGGGGGGCTCGTGATGCGCTCGATCTGGCTCCTGCTCGGGCTGTGCGCGTGCGGCGGGGCCTCGCGCTCCGTCGTCTTCCCGGAGTACCAGCCGAAGGTGGCCTCGGAGTCCTGGTGTCGGCTCGACTCCGGGGTCTTCGCGTTCGAGCCGCGCCCGCAGGTGTCGCCGCCGCTCCTCGGCACCGGGTGCGCCGCGCCGCACCGGGATGCGACGCCGGAGGATGCGCCCGCGGGCTCGACGTTCGCCGAGCTGGTCGTCGAGCCCGGCGGATCGATCGCGGTCCCCGTGGAGCTGCCGAAGGCGCTGCAGGGCGCCGGCTGCCAGATCGACAGCGTGCTGATCCCGCACGGCAAGCGCACCTCGGATCTGGCGCTCGAGATCGCGAGCACGGGGCGCGTGGTGCCGATCGTGTCGTACGCGCAGCTCCCGCCTCCGCCGGAGGACGGGGCGTCGCCGCGCACCGTCGTCTCCGACGCGGCAGGGAAGCGGCGGGGGATCTGGGCGCCCGAGGCGGCGGCCGACAAGTCGCCCAGCGAGGGCTCGGTGACAGCGATCGCGGATCCCGAGCTGTGGCCGACCGGCGCGGTGCTGAAGTTCGACGGCGGGCGGACCGCCGACGGCGCCGCGAGCGTCGTGTTCGAGATCGAGAAGCAGCCAGAGCCTTCGGCGGACGAGCCCTCGAAGCCGGATGCGCCGGGGACGGAGACGCCGTCCGGCGCGCCATCGCCGAAGGCGCCGCCGTCGCCGTCGTCGAAGTCGCCGCCATCGCCTGCGCCGTCCGGGCCGTCACCGTCGCCCGCGCCGTTCGGGCCGTCGCCTGCGCCGTCGCCGTCGCCCGCGCCCGCGCCGTTCGGGCCGTCGCCTGCGCCGTCGCCCGCGCCGGCGCCGTTCGGGCCGTCGCCGTCGCCGTCGCCGTCGCGCGCGCCGTCTGGGCCGTCGCCGTCGCCGTCGCCTGCGCCCGCGCCCGCGCCGTCCGGGCCGTGGCCGTTGCCTGCGCCGTCACCCGCTGTGGGCGCGCAGGCCGAGCCGTCGACGCCCGAAGAGGACGCGGCCTCCGATTCCTCGACCCCGACGAGCCCTCAGCCGGCTCCGCTCACCCTGATCGCGTATCGCCACCGGATCGATATCGCCGCCCCGGACTCGTTCTCGATCGTGCTGCGCGCGCGCGAGCGAGCGTTCGGCATCGGCGTGCGATCCGATCGCGAGTCCGGCTCTCCGCGGCTCTTGTACCGTGCTCCGGGCGCCGCCGAGCCGACGCCGACGCATCTGGTGCCGTACGTGGGCGTCGTCGTCTCGCGCTGCGGCCGACCGGTGGAAGACGTCCTGCGCGACATCCAGTGAGCGAGCTCTCCCGCCTGGCTGCGCCTCGCGGCGTGATCGTCATTTAGATCCTGGGGCGTGCATTACGGAAATAACCCCGGTGTGGCCGAAGTCGAGCTCGGTGCCCGAGTCACTTGCGCCTCATAGCACCTCATTCGAGGTGCTTGTCGAGAGGCTGTCCGGCCGGATTTCGGACATGTCCGGTTTCCGGCCGGACAAAGGGTGGTTAGCGCCGCGAGATCATTGAGTGGGCAGCTGGCCTGATTGTTGGTGTGCCCGCGGGTGCGCATGCGGACCCGCTTCGATCATCTGGCGAAGCAGATCGGCCGGGAGGCACTCGGCCGGTCCGGGGCGACCGTCGTGCATGACGAGATCGCGCCGGAGGCGCAGTACGCGGACCTGCGTCACGAGCCCGATCCTGCGCGCGAGGCCGAGCGCAAGCGGCTGGGCCTGCTCGGGCGGCTGGCGGCCCACCCGTGTCTGATCGAGATCTACAGCCGGGCGCTCGATGCCGAGGCGTTTCGCAGCTGCCTGGCAAAGCACCTCGCGTTCTGGCAGCAGCGTGCACGCCGGGCGCGCACGGACAACCAGCGGCGGCGGACGAAACGGCAGCCGGCTCGGCCGTTCGTCGCGCCGTCGCTCTGGATCATCGCGGCCGGCGCGCCCAAGGCGCTCCTAGCCCGACTCGAGCTCCGGCCTGCGTCAGAATCCGGGTCCAGCTGGCCAGCGGGCGTGTACTTTCACGGCGACATCGTGCTGCGCGTGGGGCTGGTGGTGGCGAGCGAGCTGCCGCGCGATCGCTCGACCGTCTTGGTCCGGCTCATGGCTGCGGGGCCGCTGCTGGCGGATGCGATCGAAGATCTTGGGAAGCTGCGTGCGAGCGCTCCGGAGCGTGCCGTGGCCGAGCACATCCTGGTAAGGTTGCAGCACACGCTCGGGAAGAAGCCAAAGCCGACCCGCGAGGAGCAGGAGTTCATCGTGACCATGTACGAGACCTGGGCAGAGGCGGAGGTCAGAGTTCGCGCCGAGACACGCGCCGAAACACGCGCCGAGACGAAGGCCGAGGCCGTGCTGACTGTGCTTCGCGTTCGCGGCATCGCCGTGCCGGCCGCGGTCCGCAAGCGCATCCTGGCCGAGAAAAACCTCAAACAACAGGAGCGCTGGCTCGCGAAGGCCATCGTCGCCGAATCGATCGGAGAGGTGATCGGCAAGCGGAGCTGAGGGCGCAGCCGCTGCCCCGGGCAACGGCCGCGGACAGGCAGAAGCGGCGGGATCTCGCAGCACACGCTCGGGAAGAAGCCAAAGCCAACCCGCGAGGAGCAGGAGTTCATCGTAACCATGTACGAGACCTGGGCAGAGGCGGAGGTCAGAGTTCGCGCCGAAACACGCGCCGAGACGAAGGCCGAGTCCGTGCTGACGGTGCTGCGTGTTCGCGGCATCGCCGTGCCGGTCGCGGTCCGCAAGCGCATCCTGGCCGAGAAGAACCTCAAGCAACAGGAGCGCTGGCTCGCGAAGGCCTGCGTCGCCGAATCGATCAAAGAGGTGATCGGCAAGCGGAGCTGAGTGCGCAGCCGCTGCCCCGGGTAGCGGCCGCGGACAGGCAGAAGCAATATCCGTCCGGAATTCGGACTGCAGGCACAGGCATCACGGCGCGCTTCGTTCGACGATCGTCTGCCGGTGCCGGCTCTCGCCGGTCTTCGTGAACCCGGCCCGGAGATACACGGGCAGGGCGGCCGCGTGATCGAGCGAGCAGGTGTGCACCCAGACGCGCGCGACCCCCGCCGGCCGCCACGCCTCGGCGACCGACCAGGCGAGCAGCCACGAGCCGAGGCCCTGGCCGACGGCCTCCGGGAACAGCCCGAAGTACGCGAGCTCCACCTCGCCTGCGACGCGCCGATCGAGCTCCGCGTACCCGAGCGGCACGCCGCCCTGCCACAGCACATGCACCTCGACGCCGGGGTCGGCGAGGATCGCGGCGAGCTCCTCGGGCGGCAGCACCTGCCGCGCGTACCAGTGCCAGGGCGCGCCGACGCCGTCGTAGAGGAAGCGGTAGAACCGCGCGAGGCCCGCAGACGGCGCCGCGCGCACCAGCTGCACGCCCGGCGGCGGCGGCGGCACCGCGCGCCCCGGCGCGGCGCGCATCTCGAGGTAGTGGGTCACCACCTCGACGACGCGGCGCGGCCCGGGGATGCCCGGCGGCACCGCGTCGATCACGCCGTCTGCCCCGACCGCGCCGGGCACACCGGGGATCGCCGGCTCCGTCATCGGTCGCTCGCAGGCGCCGCCGCGGTCACCCAGGCGAGGGGCGATTCGGGTCCAGCTGCGCGGATGATGGTGAGCATCTCGTCGTCCTCGCGTATCGCGTGAGCCGCCGCAGAAGGGCGCGACGCCTCGGCGCACCGCGCGACGTTGACGCGTACCACCTTGCGCCGCAAGCTCGCCATGCCACGGTGCGCAGCGGCGCTCCGCGCTCGGATCGGCTCCACGCACATGCCCAGGTTGTACGCCATCAGCGATCTGCACGTCGGCCACGACGAGAACCTGCGGCTCGTCGCGACGCTCGGCGGCGGCGCCGAGGACTGGCTCGTGCTCGGCGGCGACCTCGGAGAGACTCCTGCGCACCTCGAGCACGTCCTCGAGCTGGTCGTGCCGCGGTTCGCCCAGATCGTCTGGGTGCCCGGCAACCACGAGCTGTGGACGTTCCGCGCCGGCGACCCGCGCGGCGAGGCCAAGTACGACCAGCTCGTCGCGATCTGCCGCGCGCGCGGCGTGCTGACGCCGGAGGATCCGTACCCGATCTGGGACCCGATCGGGGATGACAGCGACCGCCGGCTCGCGATCGTGCCGATGTTCCTGCTCTACGACTACTCGTTCCGGCCCGCTGCCATCGCGCACCGCGATGTGGTCGCCTGGGCCGCCGAGGAGAACAGCGTGTGCGCCGACGAGGAGCTCCTGTGGCCCGATCCGCACCCGTCGCGCGAGGCGTGGTGCGCCGTGCGGGTCGCCGCGACCGAGCGCCGGCTCGCCGCGTTGCCAGACGACGTCGACACGATCCTCATCAACCACTTCCCGCTCCGCCAGCGGCACGCCATCTTGCCGCGGATCCCGCGGTTCACGCCGTGGTGCGGCACGCGCAAGACAGACGACTGGCACCTCCGGTTCCGCGCGCGCGCCGTGATCTACGGCCACCTCCACATCCCGCGCACGTTCGTCGAGGACGGCGTCGCGTTCGAGGAGGTCTCGCTCGGCTACCCGAGCCAGCGCCGGTTCCGCGGCTTCCCCGGCCTGCGCCAGGTGTGGCCGCGTCCACCGCACGCGGCCGACGCGAAGCGCTGAGCGGTAAGATGCCGCATGTCCCAAAGCCTCGCGGGGCGCTGCGCTTGCGGCGCCGTCCGCTACCACCTCACGTCCGCGCCGATGTTCGTCCATTGCTGTCATTGCCTGGATTGCCAGCGCCAGACGGGCTCGGCGTTCGTCCTCAACGGGATCATCGAGACCGAGCGCATCGTGCTCGAGGCGGGCGAGCCGAAGCCGGTGCCCGTGCCGACCGACAGCGGCCGGCCACACGATATCTATCGTTGCCCGGCGTGTCAGACGGCGATGTGGAGTGACTACGGGCGCAGGCCCCATTACCGGTTCGTCCGGATCGGCACGCTGAACGACCCCGCCGCCCTGGCGCCCGACGTCCATATCTTCACTCGCAGCAAGCAGCCGTGGGTGCGGCTGCCGGAGGGGGCGCGCGCGTTCGAGGTGTTCTACGTGCCGGAGCAGGAGTGGCCCGCCGAGAGCCTGGCGCGGCGCCGCGCGGCGCTCGGCAGGCCCTGATCGGCGACGCTTCACGCGAGCCTGCCCGGCCGCGGACCGCCGGCCGCGGACCGCCGGCCGCGGACCGCCGGCCAGAACTTGCCGGCAACTGCTTGCCGGGCGCCGGCAAGCTCTCGCCGGACGGCCGGGCGTCTGCGCCGCGGATCGCCGGGGACGACGCCGCGCGCCGAGGCCAAGTAGGCGCACCGCCTCGGGATCGCGCGAAGGACGCGCTGGCGATCCTGCGCGCCTACGCGTGGCCGGGCAACGTGCGCGAGCTGCGCAACGCGATCGAGCGCGCCGTGGTGGTGACGAGCGGCGCGCTGATCGGGGCGGGTGATCTGCCGGTCCGCGTGCGCGAGGCCCGCGGTCCGGACGCAGCGAGCGCGCCTGCCGAACGCGCGCGGCCCGCCGGTCGTGGCATCCTCCAGCCGTGGGCCCATACATGCGCTACTTCGCCGACGCGACCCTTGGTCTCGACGTGATCAAGAAGTCCCTGAGCGCCGAGAGTCCGGGCTTCAAGATCGACGGCGGCGAAGTCTCCCGCGACGGCCAGCTCCTCGCCGAGATCGAGATCAACAAGCCCGGTTCCGACATGTTCTCCGACGACATCAGCGGCATGCTTCAGCGCCTGCAGCAGGTGAGCGCCACGCACGTCATGCAACGAGTTGAGGGCACGCAGGCCATCCTCGCGGTCCAGATTCTCGACAGCGTACCCAACGCGATGGAGCTCCTCGGACCGTTCTGGACCGTCCTCGCGCGCCTCGCCACCGGCCTCTGGCACGTCGAGGGCCAAGGCATCTACGATCAGGGCCAGCTGATCGCACGCGTCTGATCGCGCCAGCCGGAAACTCGCGGGCGTGCCGCGCGCGGTGCGCGAAGATCGCGGCCGCTGCCGGCGCGCGCGCGGCCACGGCGCCGCGTTCGTCCCTGGCAGTGAAGGGCGGTGTGCGGCCGGCTCCCCGCTTGACGGGCGGCCGCGGTGCAGCCGACGCTGCACCTCCACCAGAGGAGGATTCCATGCGTTTCTTGATCGCGATCGCGTTGAGCTGCGGGCTGGCCCTCGGCATCCATCAGGCCGCGAGCTCCGGGGCGACCGTGCGCGCGGCGCAGCCGCCGGCCGAGCTCACCACGCCGTCGGCCGAGCAGGCCGCGCCGGACGAGGAGCCTGCCCCCTCGGACGAGACCAGCTACGAGTGCAAGTACTCGCCGTACTGCCAGCGCGCGTCGCAGTGCACGGCCTACTGCGCGGGCGGCGCCGCGGTGTGCTTCCAGGGCTGCTGCGCCTGCGCGAGCTGAGCGGGCGAGGCGCGCGCCAGCCGCTCACTCGTACGCGGAGAACGTGAACGTGAGCTGGAGATCGGCCTTGGCGCCCTTCGTCGCGAAGCCGGTCGCGGCGGTGCCGCGGATGACGACCTTGAAGCTGCCGCCGATGAGCTTCGGCCAGTCCTGATCGGCGACGTCGTCGGAGTCGAACTGGATGCCGACCTCCACGGGGCCGGTGCCGGTCGGGCTGGTGACGCGCCCCGCCGTGTAGGTGTTGTTCGTGTCGTTCATGAGGAACAGCACGTCGACGTCGCCGGTGTAGACCTGCTCGAGGGCCGTGACGCCGCTCGACTGCGCGCCGAGCGTCAGGTCCAGCGAGTCGAGCTCGATCCGGCTCGGGTCCTGCTTGATCTGCGCCTTGGCGTCGCCGATGAAGGCGCCGTAGGGGTTCCCGCTCTCGGTGGTGATGCCCTTCTCGTCGCTGATCGCCGCGCCGTTCACCTGGCCGGACTCGGCCTTGAGGTTGATCGAGACGGGCGCGGAGTACGACAGGGGATCATCGCCGCAGGCCACGAGGGAGACGAGCAGCGCCAGGCAAATCATTCGCAACATTGGAGTTCCTCTTTGAATGGGAGAAATAAGACATAGGAGAGAGCGCGAAGTACGTCGCACGATCTTGCAGCGCGTCCTGCCGGATCGCAATGTGCGCGGCTCACCCCCTGTGCGGTGGGCGATGCGCGCTGGCAAATTCGTGTATTCGTCGCGCGCGGCTACTCGTCGCGGCCGGGCAGCTTCGCGGTGGGGCGGCTGCGCTCGCTGTCGGTCGGCGTGAAGCGGCGGCGGCCGGTGTCGTGCCACCACGAGGCCCAGCGCTCGGCTGCGGCCTCGCGCTCGCGGCGGGGCAGGTCGTGGTGGTAGCCGAAGTATTCGCCGGTGAGGCGGCGCAGGTCGTGGATCGCGGCCTCGCGGATCGCGGCTTCGCGGTGGCCGAGGCCCTCGATCAGCCACTCGATGCGGTGCTGGTCGTGCGCGCCGTCCCACCACTTGCGCCACTTGCGCTCGCTGGTCCCGAAGTCCTGCGCGGTGAGCGCGACGAGCGCCCGGCGGGCGTTCTCGCCGACGCGGCCGCCGCGCTCGACGGTGCCGATCAGGTCCTCGATCGCGCCGACGTCGCCCAGCGTGACGATGGCCGCCGTCGCGGCGCTCACGGGCTCGAGATCCTTCTCGGCGAGCGCGGCGCGCGCGCGGGTGAACGCGGGCTCGAGGTCGGCGGGCGGGTAGCCGGAGAGCGCCTCGAGCGCGCACGAGCGCACGCCGTAGTCCTGATCGAACAGGCGCTCGGCGAGCGCGGGCACGGCGCTGCGCGGCCGCAGCTCGATGGCGCAGATGGCGGCGTAGAAGCGGACGTCGCGCTGCGGGGCGTCGAGCTTCTGGATCAGGAGCTCGGCCGCGGCCCCACCGAGGCGGACCACGAGCTCGAGCAGGCCGCCGTACTGCGCGGCGCGCAGCGCGCGGCCGGTGACGGCGAAGCGCTCGACGCGCAGCTTGCCGGGGAACCGCTCGGCGAGCGCGGCGAGCGTCTCGGGCGCGCGCGCGAGGGCCTCGGCGAGCGCGGCCTCGACCTGGGCGCTGCCCTCGAGGCCGGACTCGATCGCCCAGAGCAGATCCGCGATCGGCTTCGGCGGCTCGGCGGGGGGCGGCGGGGTGATCGCTGGCGACGACGCGGTGGTCGCGGGCGCCGCGGACGCCGCGCGGAGCCGCGTCGACGAGATCGCGGCGGTCACGGTGGCGGCGATGGCGGCGGTCGGGGTCATCGCGGGCAGCCGCGGCGACGATTCGGCGGGAGCGGGCAGCGGCAGCGCGGACGACGAGGACTGCGACGAGGGCTGAGACGGCGGCTCGGCCGGCGCGTCGTCCGGGAGATCGTCGGGGGCCGGCGCGGTCTGCCGCACGCGCCGGGTGATCTCGCTCTCTTCCTCCAGCGCGCGCTGGTGGGCGGACTTCTGCATGACGATCAGGCGGCCGATCGCGTCGGACGCCGCGGTCGCCAGCGGCAGGAGCTCGGTGACGTCGGAGAGCTTGGTCTCGATGCTCCCGCGGTGCGCCACGACGATGGCGACGACGCGCTGGCGCAGCACGATCGGCAGGATCAGCGCCGTGGTCGGCGTGGTGCTGCCGAGCCGCAGCACCATGGTGGAGATGCTGGGATCGGTCGAGGCGAGCGATCCGACGTGCGGCTGGCGGCTCGCCACGGCCTGGCGGAATGGCGACACGACGTCGAGCGGGATCAGCACGGTGGAGATGGCCTTCGCGTCGAGGCCGGGCTCGGCGAGCGCGAGGCGGCCCACGGCGGCGCCGCCCTGGATCGTGAGGAGGCCAGCCCAGCGGGCGCGCGCGCGCGCGGCGCGGAGCAGCGTGAGGAACACGGTGTCGCGATCCTCGGCCTCCGCGAGCAGCTCGCGCGCCTCCACGATCGTCAGCGCGTCGTCGCGGCCGGCGGTGGCGATCGGCGACGATGACGGGCGCAAGAACACGCGCCCGGGCGTGGGGCGCTCGCTGGGGACGGGGATCGAGCCGGACCGGCGCGGCGGCGGCTTGGGAGGAGCGGTGACGGGGACCGGCGCCGTGATGCGCACGAACGGCAGGACGTCCGGGCGCGCCGAGTGGGGCACCACGCCCACCATGGTCTGGCGCCGACGGGGCGGCACCACGTCCTGCTCGGCTCCGGGGCGCCGGATGGTGTCGTCGGCGGGGCGCCGGCCCGCGCCGGGCAGCCGCAGCGTGCTGGAGTCGGGCACGACGGGCGGCAGCTGCGCGGCCTCGACGGCCGCGGCGGTCTCGTCCGAGACGGGGTTGGGCGCGGCGCCAGCGGCCTCTGCTTCGTGCGCCGCTTCGTCCGCCGCTTCGTACGCCGCTTCGTGCGCCTCCGCCTGCGCCTCGTCCTGCGCCTCCTCGATCTCGTAGGCGGCGTCGATGTCATCGTAGGCGGCGTCGGCGACGGCGTTGGCCCGGGCGGCGTCGGCCGCGTAGTCGACGGCCGCGGGCGCGGGGGTGTACGCGAGCGCTCGCGCGAACGCGGACGCGGGTGCGGGCCCGGGCGCGTGCCCGGGCGCGTGCGCGTGCGCGGCGACGCCCGCGTGCGCGTCGGCGTGCGCGTCGGCGATGATGACGCTCGGCGCGCGACCCACGGCGGGCGTGCTCGGATCGCCGTCGAGCGTGCGCGCGAGCTGCGTGAACCGCGCCGGCGGATCGAGCCCGTACGCGGCCGAGTACACGAGGTTCCAGCGGTACTCCGGCACGATCAGCGGCTGCAGCGCGCGATCGAGCAGGTCGGCGAGATCCTCGAGCTCGGAGATCTCGAGCGGCGAGCACACGAGGATCCGCACGGCGTCGCTCTCGACGCCGACGGGCACCGCGCGGTACTGCTCGGCGAGATCGCGCGAGATCAGCGCGACGGCCTCGGGATCGATCGCGTCGCCCTCGTCGCGCGCGGCGGGCGGCAGGCCCGAGGCGAGCGCGAGGTACTGGACGAGCCGATCCTCGGGGATCAGGTTCATCTCGAGCAGGATCGTGTCGAGGCTGCCGCCGTAGATGACCTGGCGCTGGAACGCCTTCTCCATGCGCTTGACGCCGACGAGGCCGTCTCGCACGAGGAGGGAGCTCAGACGGGACGGCATCGCCTCATGCCCGGATGACGTAGGTCCCGGCGATCCAGTCCTGCAGGGCGCGCTTCTCGCTGTCGAAGCCCATCCACAGGAACCCGAGGAACAAGGTCAGGACGCCCGCGACGTAGCCAGCGCAGCGCGCGATGCAGCGCGCGGGCGACGGTGGATCGCCGTACACGTCGATGACGCGGAGCCGCAGCACGCGCATCCCGAGCGTGCGCCCGAGCAGGATGTGGAACAGGAGCAGGTAGACGAGCCCGATCCCGAGGAGCAGCGTCAGCCCCATCACGAGCGCGGGATCGATCGCGAGCACGAGATCGATCCACATGTCGAGATCGAGCAGGCCGATGCGCTGGGGCAGCGCCACGCCCGCGAGCTTGCCGACGACGAACACGACGAGCATCGCGAGCGGCACGACGATGGCGAGATCGATCGCGGCGGCGGTGGCGCGCTTCCAGAACCCGACGACGTGGACGGCGGGCGCCTGCCGCCCGAGCGGGCGCGGCGGCTCGCTCGCGGCGGGCGGTGGTCGCACCGGACCAATCCCGGGGCCAGGACCCGGACCCGGGCCTTCGGCCGGGTCCCTCAAGAGCGAGGGCTCGGTCTCCGACATCGACGATTTGTATCGCGCGCCCGCTGGGGAACGCAAATATGCGGGCCGGCTCGAGAAGGGCGGCCGCATGGCGCGGGGTGTCCGGGCCCGGGAGCGCTGGGGCGCCCGGGGTGGCTGCCGGCGCACCCCTGTTGGCGCACCCTGCCGGGCGGCGCGTGTGTAGGCTCGGCAGATGGCAAGGATTCGATCGCCTGGGCTCACGGGCCGGGAGATGGGCCGGGGGATGGGCCGGGGGA
>DATMCI010000302.1:0-25985 GCA_035558535.1 Kofleriaceae bacterium | reverse complement strand
CGACGCCTGTGACCGGATCAACCGCCGGGGGCTGCGCCGCGATGGCCGACAGCTCCGGTTCGTCGTCGAGCCGCCGCCGCCGAGGCACGGCCGGTCCGAGTGATCTGATCCTCTACCACTGGATGGGCCGAAGTCCCTGTCTGATAGCTGGCGAGCATGCGCTGGCCCATGTCGCTGGTCACGTCATACCGCGTGAACTGGGCGGGGGCCCGCAGCCCAGCCGGCCCAGCCGCTCCCTTGGCGCGGCAGCCGGCCAGGAACAGCCCCGAGGCCCCAGCGAAGGTCGCGGTGCCCAGGATGAATCGGCGACGAGTGAAATCCATACGAGCCCCTCCGAGGGGAGGAGCATGATCGAAACGACTCGGCGACGTCAACGAGATATCACGACCTCACAAAGACCGACTCGGAGCCGGGGCGTGAAGGAGCGCGTAGGAGCGCGTAGAGCGAAGGTGCGCCGGCGAGGAACCAGTATCGATCTGCAGCGGCGATGCAACATGGGCACCTGTTCGGCCGGCTGGACCTGCTGACGCCGCAGTTCGAGGCGCTGATCGCGCTGTACGAACAGGGGTGATCCGCGAGGTCAGGGTCCTGGGGCCCAGATAGAGCCCCTTGGAGCCGCTTTTTGCGAAAATTTCGGAACGAACGGCGGCAGACTCGTCTCTCGCGGACACCGACGATGCTCGCGCGCTGGGCGCCGGGCGGTGGGTCCGAACACGCCACGAAAAGGGGAAAGCTGTCATGACATCAGTGGTCCATGGTCTGCGTATGCCGCGCCTCGCGGCGGCGCTGCTGCTCGCCGCCGCGGCCGCCGCGCCCGGCTGCTCGACCGAGCCTTCGCAGGAGTCCGAGCGGCGGGCCGAGCTCGCGGCCGGCGCCGAGGTCGTCGCGACGCGCAGCGACAGCCGCGGCGCGCGGACGTACACGCGGCAGAAGCTGCGCGCTCGGGACGGCTCGATCACGAGCGTCGCCTTCGACGATCGGGGCCATCGGGTCGGCGACGCCGACATCCCCGCGTTCACCCGTGAGCTGATCGGCCCGCGGCTCCGGCAGGCGCTCGACGCGCCCGCGGGCGCTGATCGCGCGGGCGAGCAGCTCGACGTGGTGCTGATCCTGCGGGGCGAGGTGGAGGAGGCCGGCGATCCCGAGCAGCGGGTCGAGGTCGAGCTCGCGGGCGGGAGCGGGCCGCGGTTCTCCGTCGACGGCCGGCCGGCCGACGAGGCGGCGGTGCGCGCGATGAGCGAGCAGCTGCTGGGTGGCGTGGCGCGCCGGCACGCGGCGCGCGAGCTCCGCCACCGGGCGCGGCTGCAGGCGCTCGCGGCGCGGCACGGGTGGGCCGACGATCCGGAGCTCGCCGCCGCGCGCCAGCGCCCCGAAGAGTCCGGCGGCCGGCTCCGGCGCGCGCTGACGCGGGCCGAGATCACGCAGCTGGCCGGGCGAAGCGCCGATCTGATCGAGGGCATCGAGCTGTACGTGGCGCCGCGCGCGTCGACGGCGAGCGCGCTCGGCTCCATCGGCGTCGACGTCTGGGCGCACAGCCAGGGCGTGCGGGGGGCCGGCGTCGGCATCTACATGAGCGAGGCCGGCGGCGGCTGCCCCGTCAGCCCGCACATCGACAGCGCCCGGTACAGCAAGATCGGCGGCGGCGGCGAGACGTGGCACGCCGACTTCGTCGGCAACGTGCTGCGCGTGACCGCGCCCGACGCCCATATCTACTGCGGCCCGGCGGACTCGATGATCTCGAATCCGGCCGCCTACAGCCCGCGGATCCACGTGACCAATCACTCGTGGAATTACTACGTCAACGACACCTCGTACTGGGGGCAAGATCGCGACTTCGATGACGCCGTCTACAATCATCGGATCTCGGTCTTCGTGTCTGCCGGCAATGGCGATCAGGTATCCAACACGAATGTCCTGTCGCCGGCCAAGGCGTTCAACGCGTTCGCGGTGGGCAACTACGACGACACCACGAACGCCATGGCGGGAAGCTCGCGGTTCGTGAACCCGTCAGCCGGCCACGAGAAGCCGGAGATCGTCGCGCCGGGGACCAACCTCAGCTCGTCGGCGGGCAGCGGCTCGGGGACCAGCTTCTCGAGCCCGTTCGCCGCGGCCTTCACGGCCGATCTCTTGAGCCAGTACACCTGGCTGCAGGGGCACCCCGAGGTGATCAAGGCCATGCTGATGGCCGGCGCCAGCCGCAACATCGAGGGCGCCGCGCTCCTCAGCGACAAGGACGGCGCGGGCGGCATCAGCTACCTCAACACGGCCTACAACGGCTCGATGTCCTGGTGGTCGGGCGCGAACAACAGCTGGTTCGATGCCAATAACAAGCTCACGCTCACGCGCAGCCTGGGCGCCGGGCAGCGCTATCGCATGGCGCTCGCGTGGCTGGTGAGCGGCAGCTACGCGTTCAGCAACAACAACGTCAGCATGGACCTCGACTTCTGGGTGACCTCGCCGAGCGGCGCCACGGTCGCCGGCTCGTACTCGTACGACAACGGCTTCGAGCTCGTCGACTTCGTGGCGCCTGTTTCGGGCACGTACACGATCACGATCAACCGCTACTGGAACTCGGGCGTCGGCGACGTCGTCATGGCCCATCACACGCAGGCCGTTTACTGATCGCTCGGGGCCGCTGATCGCTCGTGGCCGCTGATCGCACGGGGCCCTGATCGCACGGGGCCGCTGATCGTTCGGGCCGCTGATCGCTCGGGGCCACTTTTCAGCGCGGTCGCCGCGCGGTGCGGGTACGATGCCGAGGTGAGGCACGCGATCCTCGTGCTGGTTACGGCCTGCGGGTTTCACAGCCCGCGCTCCGGCGATTCCGACGCGTCGATCGACGCGCCTGGCTGTCCCGCTAATTATGGCTTGCTCCGCGACCTGCCGTCGCGCTACCGGGTGTCGGGTGGCACCGCCGCCAACCCGGACCTGGCGGGACGCGGCACGTGGGTCACGGCCGAGGCGGACTGCCGCAACGATGGCTTCGGCACCCACCTTGCAATCGCCGAGACCCAGGCCGAGCACGACGCGTTCGTCGACGTGGTCTCGGGGGCGACGCGCTGGCTCGGCGTCACCGACCGCAAGGTCGAGGGTACGTGGACGACGCTCATCGGCGGCTCGACGTTCTACGCGCGGTGGGGCTCACCGCCGCAGAACGACTTGTACGACTGCTTGAGCTTGAACCGGGCGATCGGCCACGAGGACATGCCGTGCGCCCATCCAGATCCGCAGTGGCACAAGGGCTACATCTGCGAGTGCGACGGTGCGGCGGTCGACCTGACCGCGTTCTGATCAGCGCGGCGGCCCGCAGCGCGGCGGGGACCGACCTCTCCGGGGACCGACCTCTCCCGACCGACGACGTCCACGGTCGACGTCCACGGTGACTTCTGGCGCCAACTGCGCATATAGCTCGTGGAGCTTGGCCCGGAGCACGGCCTTCGACGGCAGCACGGTCTGGTACTCGGCCACAAGCGTGGGAGACGTGGTGCGGGCCAGCGCGTACTCGACGACCTCGTCGTCCTTGCTCGCGCACAAGAGAATGCCGATGGAGGGCCGCTCGTGCTGCTTCTTCACGTCGCGATCGAGGGCCTCCATGTAGAAGCTGAGCTGGCCCAGGTGCTCTGGCTTGAACTTCTCGACCTTCAGCTCGAAGGCGATCAGGCACTGCAACCCGCGGTGGAAGAACACGAGGTCGATCGCGAAGTCCTGGTTGCCGACTTGGACCGGGTACTGGGAGCCGACGAAGCAGAAATCGAGGTTGCGAAGAAGCGCGCCGTGAAGATCAGCCTCGGAGTGGCCATCTGGGAGCCCCCAGGAAGTCGAGGCTATAGACGTTCTTGAACTCGTCGACGGTGCCCATGGAGCGAACCAGTTCGTCGGACACCTTCTTCGTCGAGGGAGCACTTCGCAGCACCGCGCCCGATCGGATCTGGCGTTCCAGCTCGCGAGTTGACCATCGCTCGCGGATCGCGGCCAGGATGTAGAACTCACGCGTCTCGGGAGGCTTCGCCTGGCCGAGGATGATGAGGTGATGGGTCCACGGCAATTGTCTCAGCAGTGCTGAGACTTTCTTGATCCTTGCCCTCGTGGGCCGACGGGCGCGCGTGGCGAGTACCTTCTTTTTGCGCGGCCTCATTGTCGTTGCCGATCTTGTGGAGCTTCCGTGGTTCGCGATGGCGATGCGTTCGTGCTTGTCGTGGCGAGCCTGCTCACGGTACCTCGCGAGTCTGACGGTCGGTAGCGAGCGATGGAACGGGATCACTCACGTGGACGCGCCGCGTGCTCGCGCCGAGCCGAGCGGCTGGCGATGCGCCGCCTATGCGCCGCCCGTAGGTGGGGAGCCAAGGCGGTCTGTCTCACGCCGCAGGGAACATGTGCCGCTGACAGGAGACACGCGAGGCGCGAACCGCCCTCCGGGAGAGCGAACCGCGATAACGTCCACCCATGCGCCAGATCTGGATCTCGAAGGCCGGTCCGCCGGAAGTGTTGGTCGTGCGCGAAGCACCTGATTCCGAGCCGGCCGAGGGCGAGGTGCGGATCCGGGTGAAGGCCGCGGGCATCAACTTCGCCGATCTGATGGCGCGCGTCGGGCTCTACCCGGACGCGCCGAAGATCCCGTGCGTCGTCGGCTACGAGGTCTCCGGCGTGATCGATCGCGTCGGCAAGGGCGTGACGCGCTTCGCCGAAGGAGATCGCGTCTTCGGGATGCCCCGCTTCGGCGGATACAGCGACGTGCTGACGATCGGTGAGCAGCAAGTCTTCCGCATGCCGGAGAAGATGACCTTCGAGGAGGCAGCGGCGCTGCCCGTCGTCTACCTCACCGCGTACAACATGATGCTCTTCACGGGCGCGCTTCGCGACGGAATGCGCATCTTCATCCACTCGGCCGCCGGCGGTGTCGGGCTCGCGGCGATCCAGCTGGCGCAGACCAAGCAAACCATCCTGTTTGGCACCGCCGCGCCGAGCAAGCACGCCTTCCTTCGCGAGAAGGGCATGCACCACCCGATCGATTCCGGCGGAGACTGGGCCGCCGAGGTGCGCAAGATCCTCGCGAAGGACAAGATCGAAGGCCTCGACCTCGTCCTGGATGCGGTCGGCGGGGAGTCGTGGGGAAAGAGCTACGATCTCCTCGGTCCCACGGGTCGGCTCGTCGCGTTCGGGCTCTCCGCCGCCTCTTCGGGGAAGCAGCGGAGCTTCGTGCATGCGGCGATGCAGCTCCTGAAGGTCCGCAAGTACAACCCGATGAAGCTGATGGACGCGAACAAGACCGTCAGCGGTTGCAACATGGGGCACCTGTTCGGCCGGCTGGACCTGCTGACACCGCAGTTCGAGGCGCTGATCGCGCTGTACGAACAGGGCAAGATCCACCCGCGCGTCGACAAGACCTTCACGTTCGACGAGGCGCCCGCCGCCCACCACTACATCCACGATCGGAAGGCGATGGGGAAGGTGCTCCTGATTCCGTGAGCCTTTCGTCTGCCGACACGAGCCGATACCAGGAAGGCTCCGCCCGCGTCGTCACCAAGGGTTGCGAATGCTGTTGGGTGCACCAAGGCGGGCGTGCCGACGCGGAGAGACAGGACGCCGGTCGCCCGTGTTCCGGCGGACGCGCCGGGCCGTGACCGGTCGCCGTGGCTGTCCGGCGTGGCTGGTTCCGGGCCGTGGTCCTGTCCGCGGCGTGGCTGCTTTTTCGGCGCGGGGCTCCGCAGCCCGGCGCGCTCCCGAAAAGAAATGGCGGGCGGCGCGTCTCCTGGGTGGCAGTCGAGCGCCGGCGCCGGCTCCAGCAACGGGTCGTCGCCACGAGGCGATTCGGGCACCTGCGGCGGCGGCGAGCCGTGCCCGCGCGCCGAAGCGGCTCGCTCCGAACGAGTGCGCAGAAACGGCGCGCCGCTCCCGCCCGTGGCGCGCCGGCGAAGGCCTACGTGAAGCCTGCGGCAGCGCCACGCGCTGGTGATCGGCTTGCAGTTCTTCGCAACCGGATCGCTCGCGCGGCCGGCCCGCTGCCATTCTCGCAGCGCAGGGCGCGCCGAGATCGAGTCCACAAGGACAGGTACACACATGATCTCGCTCACCGAAGCCGTCAAGTACGTCAAGTACGGCAAAGCTGCGCTGCTGCTTCCGCTCGCCCTCGGCGCCTCGCTCGCCGGGTGTACCGCCGAGCACGACGACGCACCGACCACGGTCACCGCCGACGAGCCCGCGACCGCGGTCAGCGAGCCCGAGCGGCAGGCCGCGCTGCAGCGCGAGGCCGAGCTCGGCGTGCGCCGCGCGTATCGCAACGACGTCGAGTACACGCTCGAGCTGCTGGCCGGCATGACCACGCCGCGCGAGCGCAAGGACGGCGTCAACACGTGGGTCTACGATGGTCAGCAGACCTTCAGCGACGTGAGGAGCCCCGCGAAGCCGGGCCCGTGGCAGGTGCCGCCAGTCATCGTCGGATATACCGGCGACCCCGATCGGTACTTCGGCGTGGGCAAGGCCAAGATGGTCGACGGCTACGGCCGCCGCTGGGTCTTGAAGAGTGTCGATCACGCGCTCGTGCAGAAGATGGTCGCGGAGTACGACGATGACGTGCGGCGGCAGTTCCCGGGCACCCCACGCGAGGCGCAGCGCGCCGCGCCGACGACGTTCGAGTATCCCGAGGATGCCGGCCAGGTCTACGACCTCCAGCCGACCTCGTGGGACGTCACGATCTGCGCCGGCGATGGCGCTTCGATCTGGAATCACAACAATGATGATCTGAACCTCATGCCGGCTCCGGCGAACGAGGTCGCGCGGAAGATCGTCTGGTTGGGGAGCGGCAGCTGCTCCGGCAGCATGGTGGATACGAAGTGGCTGCTGACCGCCGCGCACTGTGTGACCGACAGCAACGGCAATGCCGTCAATCCGAGCACGCTGAAGTGGTGCACGATGGAGAACCTCGACGAGAACATCCAGCCCGGCCACACGCCGAACTGCTACTCGGTGGACTCGGTCGCGGGCATCCAGGTGAGCCCGACGTGGACCGGCGCGAATGATGCCGTGAGTGACTACGCGGTGCTGAAGCTCCAGACGAACGGCCTCAGCGTCGGCTGGATCGCATTGACCGCCGACTCCGATGGCACGGTCGATAACCACACCGACTACACCAAGGGCTATCAACGCAAGAACTACAACTGCACGAACAACACTGTCGTGAAGTTCGTCGGTGGCCCCACCACCCACGAGAGCTACAACGGCCGGCAGATGTTCGGCGCGAGCGGCGATGTCCAGAGCACGCCGAGCGGTTATATGAAGTACAACACGTCGACCGCACTCGGCATCTCCGGCGGACCGCACTACTACTGTCCGAATGGGCCGTGCGAGACTGGTGGCCACTGGATGTCGGGCGTGCAGGCGTATATCAGCACCAACACGTGCAGCGCTGGCGGCACGTCGTGCCTCGGCGGCTTCAGCTCGGGCCCGAAGGCCAGCACGATCCGAGCGTGGGTGATCGCACAGACGCCGTGAACCGCGGGCTCTGCCGGCTCTGCCTGTCCGGGGTTGCTGTGCGGCTCTGCCCGTCCGAGGTTGCTGTGCGGCTCTGCCCGTCCGGGGATCGCGCACGCATCGTGAACGGGCTGCTCGGTGTGGCGTACGCGCTCGTCGAGCAGCCTGGCCACACTCGATCGTACGTAGAAATACGTAGTCCGGTCTGCAGATAAGCAATCCGGAGTACAGAGGTGCACGGTGATCGATAGCCGTGTCGGATTGCACGAGACTTCCGCCCTGCTGCGTGCGACTTATGTGAGGAAGCTGATCGCGGCGATAGAGACCTCCTGATCAGCGCCTTCGCCGCAACAACAACTACAACCACAGAATATCAAGGAACCCACGATGAGCTCATCGAAACAAGATCCGGTTGCATTGCCACAAGACCCGACTCCCATCAAAGCGCACGTCAAGCTCCTGAATGCTGCTGCTGCCCGTCCCGTGCTCGAGATCGCTGTCCCCAGGGGCACCACGATCAAGGACTCGCTGCGGGTCATTGGTCAGCTAGATGGCTTGATCGAAAGGCTCACCGGCTGTCCGTGCATATCCGGGCTGGACATCCAATTCCGTGATCGAGTCATCCTCGAGAGCCGCATCAACATCAAGAAGAAGACGGACGTCGACTTCGAGCAGGAAATCGATCTGCACGGGTGAGCCGTGCCTTCGGTCGGAATCATCTACAACGGGAGTCTCGAGCCCGAATCGCTGACGGGTTTGGCGCGCCCTGACCACGTCGTCATCATCCCGGAGCGGTTCTGGCTGGATGCCGGGCGCACCAGCCAGCCTCGATACCATACCCCCGTTGGTTCCCGCCGCGTGATCGAGCGGTTGAAACGGAGTTTTCCTATCGCCGCTCATGGGCTGGGCCTGTCGATCGCGAGCGCATGCTTTTTCGATCGCGAGCACCTGCGGGAGCTCTGCCGCTTCGACCAAGAGCTAGGCTTCGCGTGGATCAGCGAGCATTTGGCTGCATTCCGGGTGGACCACGACTCGAGCCCTGATCACCACGCCGGCGTCCAGGTGCCAATGCCCTGGGGTCCGGAGTTGCTCGAGCTCGTGGTCGGTAGGGTCGACGAGGTCCAGGATATCCTGGGGCGGCCGTTGCTGCTTGAAAACGGCGTGGAGCTCACGCCAGTACACGACTCAGAAATGTCCGAGACCGAATTCTGGAGTGTATTGCATGAGCGTACCGGAGTGCGAATGCTACTCGATCTACACAACCTGCACGCCAACGAGCTGAACCTCGGGGTCGATCCGTTGGCGTGGATGGATGCGGTGCCACCTGGCGCGGTCGAAGAGATCCACGTGGCCAACGGTAACTGGATCGATGGCACCTACTTCGACTCGCATAGCGGCCGCAGCCCGGCGCGGGTGCTCGAGCTATTGGGCCACGCGTTGGCGCGCTTCGGCGGCTTGCGTGCCATAACGTTCGAGTTCCATGAATCGTATCTGCCCGAGATCGGCACTGAGGGTGTGGCCGATGAGATCCGCACTCTACGTACGCTGCTCGAGCAAGCGCGCGGATCGTCCCGTGTCGCTGGCTGATTTCCAGCGGGCTTTCGCGATGGTGGTCACCGATCCGGCTACCTGGGCCACACGGCTCGCTGCTCCCGATGCTCGAGTGGGACACCTGGAGCTCACCGAGCGCGAGATCGAGCGGCTGCGGCGCATCCTGGGGCATCGGGGTATGCGTGCCAACCATCTGCTCTTGCGCGCCAATCGTCTGATGCCGATCCAGGGCGCACTACCGCTGACCTGTGACTGGCTCCGCGACCAGATGTCCGCAGTACTCGACGCATGGCTGGCGATGTCCAATGAAGGGTCGGTACAATACCAGCGCGAGGCCGCACGGTTCGCAGCGTGGCTGCCTGGCTTCCTCGCCCGCGACGCCGTGTACTCTCATCCCGCCCTTGATGCCTTGCGCTACGAGCAGGGCCTAGCAAAACTCGCGTCCATTGCCACTACGACCGATCTCGCTGCAGAAGTGGAAGTACGCTTCGATCACGATCCTGACGTGGTGCTCGAGGGATGGTCACCCAATACAACACCACTTGGTACGCCTCTCATTGCACATCTACGGATCGTGGACGCCTTGGTCGTACTCGATCGTGAAGATCCCGACCGAGGTTGATTCGTTGCCGCTGACCAGCAGCGCATCGCGCTTGGTGGCGGGACGCCACTGGCGCCCACGCCGCCGAACTGAAGTGTCAGTGGCGTCACGATCGCCTCCGCGTCGGCGGGTCGGACCCGCCGACGCGGCCGGCATCGCCGACCTCTTCCTCGGCGATCAGCGGAGCGAGAGGAGGGCGGGCAGGGTGGGGCTCTTCATCGCGCGGACGGTGCGGAGCACGGCCTCGCGATCGAACGGCCGCGCTTGCGTCAGCTGGCCCCCTGGCGGCCGAACCGCGACGAAGGCGCGGTTGCGAAGGTAGGTCTCGCCGTTGGGGCCGTCGATGAACGCGAGGTCGCGCGGGGCGCCGGCGATCTGGGCGAGCCACACGCGCGTGCTGAGCGCGGTCAGGACGCGCTGGTAGGGGACGCCCGCACCGTCGAGCGCAGGGATCTCGATCGAGAGCGCATTGCCTTGGCGTGTCACCTCGATCTCGCCGAGGTCGGCGGGGTCGACGTACGTCCCGGTCAGCGCGTCGAGCTGCGACGGATCGAAGAGCGCGGGCCTGACGCCGGGCGGGGGCAGGTCGACCAGCGTCGAGATCGCGGTATTGAGGCTCGCGGTGAAGTTATCGTAGAGGCCGTTGCTCAGGATCGAGATCGCGAAGCGCTGCGCCGGCAGCACGAAGAACGTGGAGGTGTGGGTCTGCGTATTGCCGCCGTGAGTCCACGCCTCGACATCGTACCAGGCGCTGCCGAACCCAAACCCTGGGAGGATGTCCAGCCCGAAACCATAGCCGCCCGGGAGATCCGGATAGATCTGCGTCTGTGACCGGGTCAGCTCGCGCAGCAGGGACGAGTCGAGCACCGCCGGATCGCCGTCGACCAGGAACCGGGCCAGCCGCACCTGATCGCCCGGGGTCGACCAGACGAGGCCGGCCGGACGCGAGAACGCGCTCTCCCAGGTGTCCTCGAGCGAGACGCGCTGGATCCCCGTCTCGTCGGGGGGCGTGGTGTACCCCCGGCCCAGTGCGTGGTTGGCGTCGACCTCGCTCTTGCGCGCGACCGTCCGCGTCATCCCGAGCGCCGGGAAGAGGTCTTGCTCGACGATGTCGGCCCACATTCGCCCGTCGAGCTCCTGATCGATGAGGCCGGCGATCGAGAAGTTCGGGTTGCTGTAGTTCCAGAACCGCCCCGGCGGCGCCAGCGGATAGGACGTCGTGGCGAACTCGCCGTACGTGAAGCTCGCGAGCGCGGCGTCGGTGGTGCTCGCCGTGTACTCCACGCCGTCGACGATCCCGCTCCGGTGGCTCAACAGCTCGCGGAGCGTCGCCGCCGGGAAGCCCGGCGCCCGGATCGGGTGCAGGTCCGGGAGCAGCGAGGCGACGCTGGCGTCGAGGGTCGTCCTGCCCGCGGCGACCTTTCGCAGCAGGCTCAGCGCCGTGATCTTCTTGGTGTCGGACCCGATCATGAACAGGGTGTCCTCGTCGGGTGCGACCGCGCCCTCCGGATCGGCGTGGCCGAACCCGCCGACCCAGATAATCTCCCCGTCGAGCCAGACCGCGACCGACGCCGCGGTCGCGTTGTTCGACGCGAGGTCTTGTTGCACCGCCGCCACGAGCGGCTTGAAGCGCGGATCGCCTGGTGGGTCAATGATGTCTCCACAGGCGACGGCGGAGAGCAGCAGGAAGGCCGCTCCCATCCGGGCGAAAACTGATTTAATCATGTAGCTCGTAAATGCACGTTCCGGACCTTACTAATCAGCATGATATTAGATACTTACCAGATGGGGTCGCGCTAAACCCATCAAGATGATGTACCTTGTCCATCAATTCGAAGGAGGGCAACGACGGTGCGCGCAGCCGATCTGGCTCACGAAGAGCTCCTCGAGCTCGATCCTGACGCCGGTGTGATCCGCTTCGCCGGGCAGCGCGCGCTGCTGCTCGACGCGGTCGCGATGGGGCTCCTGCGCAAGTACCTCGTCGAGAACTTCGGCGTCACCGCTGCTCGCACCGTGCTCACCCAGTTCGGCTTCGCGCACGGCTGGCGGATGGCGGAGGCGATGAAGTCCAAGTTCACGTGGGAGAGCGATGACGAATGGCGGCGCGCCGGCCCTCGCATCTACACGCTCGAGGGCCTGTTCCGCGTCGAGCCGGGCGGCGATGGACCGCTGTCCAGGCACGGCGCGATGCTCGTCGCCTCGTACGAGGCGGAGCAGCACCTCCTCCACTTCGGCCGCGCAGATGAGCCTGTGTGCTGGATGATCTGCGGCCTCACCAGCGGCTACCTCAGCCGGGTCGCCGGCAAGGACACCTACGTGCTCGAGGATCGCTGCCTGGGCAAGGGCGATGCCGCGTGCCACCTGTTCGGGCGCTCGCGCGAGGAGTGGGGCGAGGACCGCGCCGAGCAGCTGATCTTCTTCGAGCCGAGCCGCCTCAAGGAGTGCCTCGACGTCTCGCTCCAGCGCGTCACGCAGACGTTGAAGGCGGCCGAGCGCAAGCTCCGCGGTCACCGCCGAGCGCTGGTCCGCGTGGCCCGCGACGCTGAGGCGCCGCTCGGCATCGTCGCGAAGAGCTCCGCGATGCGCCAGCTCGCGGATCTCGCGTGCCGCGTCGCGAAGTTCGATTCCACCGTCCTCATCACGGGCGAGAGCGGCTCGGGCAAGGAGCGGATCGCGCGGCTGGTCCACGAAGAGTCGACGCGCGCGGCGGGGCCGTTCATCGCCGTCAATTGCGGAGCGATCACCGAGACGCTGCTCGAGAGCGAGCTGTTCGGACACGTGCGCGGCGCGTTCACCGGCGCGACGCAGGATCGACCGGGCCTGTTCGAGGCCGCGAACGGCGGGACGTTGCTGCTCGACGAGATCGGCGAGGTCTCGCCGGCGATGCAGGTCAAGCTCTTGCGAGCGCTGCAGGAGCGGGAGGTCCGGCGGGTCGGCGAGAACAAGAGCCGGCGGATCGACGTGCGCGTCGTCGCTGCGACCAACCGCGACCTCGTCCACGGCGCGTTCAGGCAGGATCTCTACTATCGGCTCAAAGTCGTCGAGCTCCACGTGCCGCCGCTCCGCGAGCGCACGGATGACATCCTCCCGCTCGCGCGGGTGCTGCTCGCCGACGTGGCGCTGCGGATGAAGCGCAAGATCGCGGGCCTCGCCCCCGATGCCGTCGATCATCTGCTGCGCTACGAGTGGCCGGGTAACGTGCGCGAGCTCGAGAACGCGATGGAGCGCGCCGTCGCGCTTGCACGCGGCAGCCGGGTCGAGCTCGAGGACTTGCCTGAAGAGATCCGGAACACGCTTCCCAGGCCCGCTGCGAGCGGCGGCGTGCGGCCGCTCAGCGACATCGAGAAGGAGTACATCGTCGCGGCTTTGGAGCTGAACGACGGAAACCAGACTCGCACCGCCGAACAGCTCCACATCGGATCGGCAACGCTCTATCGCAAGCTCAAGAGCTACGGCCTGATCGGCAAGCGCCGGGCTCCGAAGCGCACCTCGTGATCACACAGTAGGTGCCAAGGGGCGGCGGCCGCGGCGCTACTCCGGCAGCTTGTCGACGCCCGCGCCGAGCGTCAGCTCCTGGCCGTCGATCGACAGGTAGCAGCCGATCGAGTCGCGGTTGAAGCGCAGGCTCGCCGTGCGGCCGCCCGGGAGCTGGAGCGCGGCGCCCTCGGTCTGCGCCGACACGCTGCCCACGGCGCCGTCCATCCACAGCACGTGGACGTAGCGCTGATCGCCGCCCGGCACCGTGGCGTCGAGCCGGTAGCCGCCCGTGAAGTCGCTGCTGACGCTCCGCAGATCGGTCGCCGCCCACGCCGTCGCTGGCGCCACGCGCTGGACATTGAGCGTGTGCGTGCCGGCCACCGTCGCGCGCGCGCCGGAGATCGCCGGCGCCACCGGCGTCGCGAGCTGCCACACCTGCTGGCCGCCCGTGCGCGTCGTGACGCGATCATAGACGACGACGGCGTCCGGCTCGATGAAGACGATCTCGCGCTGCATCTTCTGCACCGCGGCGTCGCCGCCGTAGGCCGGCGTCAGATCCGCCGCCGCGTGCAGCCAGCCCGCGCCGCGGTGCAGCGCGACGAGCTTCGACGTCGTCCCCCGGCGCTGCTCGACCGTCTTGCCTCCGTCGACGATGCGGACGAGGCTGTGCGCGTCGAGCGTCTGGTGCAGCCCCGAGTCGGAGTCGACGTTGGCGTCGTACACGAGCCAGCCGTCCTTGTAGAGCATGAGCGAGCCCTGATCCTGGTGCGCGTGCGACTCGGTGAACGGGCCCGCGATCAGGTTGATCCACGTGGCGCCGGTGTCCCAGCCCGAGCGCGCGTAGAGCTGGCCGATGCCCGACGCGTGGTACGCCGTCCCGAGGTCGCCCAGCGCGCTCGGCGCGACGTCCGGGTTCTCGTACAGAAAGTCGTACACGTACATGAACTGGTTCTCCATCTCCGGCACCGACGACGCCGCGAGCAGCGCCTGCGCGCGGTGCGCGAGCGCGTCATCGGGGAACAGCCGGACGAGCGTCTGCAGATAATTCCGGTGGTAGTCGAACAGCGCGCCCGTCGAGTCGCGCGAGTGGTCGCCGGTCGGCGCCACGCGATCGAGCGTGGGCACGATCTGGTGCATCATCGCGAGCAGCGACGCGCGCGTGTGCGGCGTCTGCGCCGCGAGCTCCTCGCCGGTCGACGCCTTCCACAGATCGTAGAGCTCGAACAGCCGGCGCAGCGAGACGCCGTAGCCGGTGCCCTCGCGCGAGCCGCCGCCGACGAGATCGCTGTTGAACGTCGGGAAGACCTCGCTCCCGAAGCGGACGTGGCGGAGCTCGTTCAGCAGCTCGCCGGCGCCGTCCACCTCGTCGTGCATGGCGACCGCGACGAGCATCGTCGCGCGCAGGAACGAGTAGTAATAGTTGTTCGCCGGGTTGTCGGTCCCCCAGCCGCTCCACGGCTCCAGCTTGGGGCCCCACGTCGCCTCGCTCGGGTGCCACACGTTCCACACCGCCTGGTAGGCGTACGTGGCCCACACCTTGCGGCGATCGCCGTCGAGCTCGTGGCCGCACCAGTCGTAGACGAGCGCGAGATCGCCGACCATCTCGCCGATCTGCAGGTAGCTGTCATCGGCGACCTCCGGCTCGCCGCCGACCTTGATCGCGTTGACGGCGTCCTTCACCTGCGCATCGATCGCCTTGATCGCCGCCTCGCAGTACTTCTCCTCGCCGGTGAGCTGGCCGACGAGGGCGGCGTTCCATGCATTGAACCCGTAGTAGTCGGTGCCGGCGGTCCAGCGATCGACGGCAGCGCGGAAGCGCGTCGCGGCGGGCCGACCCGACGCGAGATCCGCGGCGAGCCGATCGCGATTCGCTGCCACGAAGATCCTCGGATGGTCCTCGGACAGCCCGAAATCCTCATCCGCAGCACACGCCACCAGGGCAGGGATCATCAGCAAAGAGAGCTTCGAAAACATCCATCGGGTTAACACGCAACCCCCGGAGCGAGTAGCGAGATCCCGGAGAAAATCTAATCTTATCGATTGGTTAGATGTGTGGTACTCGGGACGGTCGTGGGTTCCTCGGTACGGATGAACGTGCGCGGGAGCGGCTGCACCGACATCGCCGCGAGGCGCGAGCTCGGCATTCGGCGCAGTTGCGCGCTCGGCGCGCTGCGGACGAAACGGCGTCGCGCGCATGCGTGATTCACCGACTGCTGCACGCCGCGTATCGCGCGTTACGCGCGAGCTCGTCTGTGCTGTGTGGGCAGCATCGCACCGAGTCAGTCCGGCGCGCTTGCGTGCGGGCGGACGTGTGTCAGCGAGCGGCCTCGGCGCGCGCGGCGATCCCGCGCGTCTTCGCGAGCGCGGCGAGATCGGGCGCGGGCCCGCCCTTCAGCAGATGATCGAGCGCGGCGACGACGGCGTCGGCGATCAGCGCGTGGGCGTCCTTGCGCGAGACCGGCGCGTCGGGCGCGCAGCCCTCGGCGACCTCGGCGGCGTACTGCTGCGGCACCTTGTGCTGCACCGCGCACAGATCGATGAACGTGAAGTGGTTGGCCTGCTCGAGCTCGAAGTACCAGCGCGGCTGCTTCATGTGATCGAACAGCGGGCGCACGTACTCCTTCGCGGTCGTCAGGCGATCGCGGCCGGCGGCGAGCAGCACCACCGGCGCCTCGGTCGCCGCGGTGCCGGCGCGGCCGAACTGGAAGAAGCCGGCGGGCGCGGCGGCCACCACGGCGTCGACGCGGCGATCGCGCATGGACACGGCCGGCATCTGCTGCTCCGTCGGCGCGGGGCAGCCGAGCGTCGTCGGCGTCGCGGCGCACAGCGCGGTCCACTCGGGGTTCGGGCCGATCTTCGCGCCGGCGAGCGCGAGCCCGGTGTAGCCGCCGAACGAGTGGCCGTACACCGCGACGTGCTCGAGGTCGGCGAGGTCGGCGAGCCAGGCGGGCTCGCCACCGCGCGCGGCGAGCCGATCGAGCAGCTTGCTGATATCGACGGGCCGCAGCGCCGCGCTCTGCGGGCCGTCGTTGATGTGATCGACGGCGACGACCAGGTAGCCCGCGGCCGCGGCGCGCTCGGCGATGTACGCCGCGTGCTCCTTGCGGCCGCCGAGGCCGTGCGACATGGCGAGCACCGGCAGCTTGCGGCCGAGGATCGGCTGCGCGCCGGCGCCCGCCTGCTGCGCCGGGTACCAGGCGATCGCGGGGAGCGTGCGATCGGGCGCCGCGGTCACGGTGAACTGGATGGTGCCGACGGCGGCCTGGGCGGTGCCGGCGGCGGGCGCGGCGGGCTGCCCGGTGGTTGGCCCTTCGGGGGCGCGGGCCGAGGACGAGGCCGAGCCGCTGCACGCGGCGAGCAGGACAGCGAGGAGCGCGGGAGCGAGGCGAGTCACCGGCTATCTATCGGCGAGGTGTGCGCGAGCGTCAAGCGGCCGAAGATCCCGCACGGCCGGTGACGACTCGCGATACGATGCGGCCGGTGACTCCGCGCGTCCAGATCAAGAAGCTGCGCCCCGACGCGGTGCTGCCGCGGTACATGACCGAGGACGCCGCGGGGATGGATCTCTGCGCGGCGCTCGACGCGCCGATCACGATCGCGCCGGGCCAGCGCGCGCCGATCGCCACCGGGCTCGCCGTCGCGATCCCGCGCGGCTACGAGGGGCAGCTGCGCCCGCGCTCGGGCCTGGCGCGCGAGCACGGCGTCACGCTCGCGAACTCGCCCGCGACGATCGATGCCGATTACCGCGGCCCGCTCGTCGTCGTGCTGAGCAACCTCGGCGACGCGCCGGTGACGATCGAGTCGCGGCAGCGCATCGCGCAGATGGTGATCGCGCCGGTGATGCAGGCGGAGGTAGAGGAGGTACTGGAGCTGTCCGCCACGGTGCGTGGCGCGGGCGGCTTCGGATCCACGGGGCGGTGAGCATGACCGCGCGATCGCGGCCGCCGACCGACGAGCCGACCGAGATCTATGACGGGCAGCCGCGCCGGCCGCGGACGCCGACGAAGAAGGGCGCGGGCGTCGAGCTCGGCACGCCGACGTCGCTGGCGCCGCTGCCGCCGCACGCGCGGCCCGACGGCAGCGTCGAGATCGGCACGCCGACGTCGGTGGATCCGCCGCCGCGGCAGCCGCCGGAGCGCGCGGCGAGCGAGGGGGCGCGCCCGCGGCTGGCGACAGGCGCGGAACGAAGCGAGCCCATGGTTGTCATTTCCATGAAGGGGGCTGGCGGGGGCGCGACCGGCGCCGCGAAGGCGCTGCCTGCGGACGCGGCCGCCGCACCCGCGCCGGCGAAGCTCCAGCCGCGGCTGCGGCGCCTGTCCGAGGTCTCGCCGCGCCGGACGGCCGCGACGCCGCCCGGCGGGCTCGGCTACCTCGCGCCGCCGCGCGATCCGCGGGAGGCGCGGACGCGGCGGTGGCGCGACTTCGTGCTCTGGGGCTCGGTCGTGGTGATCCTCGCGGGCGCGGTGATGCTGGCGGTGTGGTTCCTCGCAGGCATGTGAGCGCCGCCTTGCCTTGTCGGCGGTGGCGGCGTGAGGTACGAGTGCTGCGGGCAGCCCATGATCCCGCGCTACAGCCGACCTGATCTCGCGGCGCTCTGGGAAGACAAGTACCGCTTCGAGCTGTGGCTCGAGATCGAGCTGGCCGCGTGCCGCGCCATGGAGTCCGCCGGGCGCGTGCCGGCCGGGACCGCGGAGCGCGTGCGCGCGCTCGCCGCGGGCCAGCTCGATCCGCAGCGGATCCTCGAGATCGAGCAGCGGACGCGCCACGACGTGATCGCGTTCCTGACGCACGTCGAGGAGCTCGCGGGCGAGCCGGCCCGCTGGCTGCACCTCGGCATGACGTCGTCGGACGTGCTCGACACGGCGCTCGCGCTGCAGACGGGGCGCGCGCTCGATCGGATCTCTGCGCAGCTCGAGCGGCTCTCGGCGGCGCTCGCGGCCCGCGCGCGCGAGCACGCGCAGACGCCGATGATCGGGCGCTCGCACGGCATCCACGCCGAGCCGATCACCGCGGGCCTCGTGTTCGCGCGCTGGTACGCCGAGCTCGGCCGCGCGGCGGCGCGCCTTCGGGCCGCGCGCGCGGTGATCGCCGTCGGCAAGCTCGCGGGCGCGGTCGGCGTGTACGGCAACCTCGATCCGGCGATCGAGGCCGCCGCGCTCGGCGCGCTGGGCCTTGCGCCCGAGACGGTCGCCACGCAGATCGTCGCGCGCGATCGCCACGCCGAGGTCCTGTGCGCGCTGGCGCTGCTCGGCACCGCGATCGAGCAGATCGCGCTCGGCATCCGCCACTGGCAGCGCACCGAGGTCGGCGAGGCCGAGGAGGGCTTCGCGGCCGGGCAGAAGGGCAGCTCGGCGATGCCCCACAAGAAGAACCCGATCCTGAGCGAGAACCTGACGGGCCTCGCGCGCCTCCTGCGCTCGTACGCGCAGGCCGGGCTCGAGGACGTGGCGCTGTGGCACGAGCGCGACATCTCGCACTCGAGCGTCGAGCGCGTCGCGCTGTCCGACGCGACGATCCTCGCCGACTTCATGGCGGCGCGCGCGACGGGCCTCGTCGAGAACCTCGTCGTTCACGCCGGCCGCATGCGCGCGAACCTCGAGCGCACGGGCGAGCTGTACTGCTCCGAGGCGGTGCTGCTCGCGCTCGTGCAGACGGGCCTCGGGCGCCAGGCGGCGTACGAGCTGGTGCAGCGCTCGGCGCTCGCGGCGATCACCGAGGCGGCGGAGGAGGGCCAGGTCGGCGCGAGGCCGGGCCGCTTCCGCGAGCTGCTCGGGAGCGATCCGGAGATCGCGGCGCGGCTGCCGGCCCAGGCGCTCGACGCGTGCTTCGATCTCGCGCACCACCTGCGCCACGTGCCGGCGATCCTCGAGCGCGCGCTCGGCGGGCCGGCGGCGGCGGTGATCGCAGGAGACTCCCCGTGATCACCGGCGACGATCCGGCCCTCGACGCCGCGCTGCGCGCGCAGCTCGCCGCGCCGCTCGACCGGACGCCGTGGACGACGATCGGCGGCCGGCCCGTCGCGCGTTACGACGGCAAGGTCCGCGACTGCTACATCGATCGCGAGCGCGGCGAGCGGATCATCGTCGTCACCGATCGGCTATCGGCGTTCGACGCGGTGGTCGGCCTGATCCCGTCGAAGGGGCAGGTCTTGAACCAGCTCGCGCGGTTCTGGTTCGAGCGCACCGCGCACATCGCGCCGAACCACATGCTCCGGGTTCCGGACCCGAACGTCATGATCGCGCGCGAGTGCGAGCCCTTGCCCGTCGAGCTGGTCATGCGCGCGTACCTGACGGGCGTGACGTCGACGTCGATCTGGCGGGCGTACGAGCGCGGCGATCGGACGTTCTGCGGCCACCCGCTCCCTGGCGGCATGCGCAAGAACCAGCGGCTGCCCGCGGCGATCCTCACGCCGTCGACGAAGGCGGCGAAGGGCGATCACGACGTGTCGGTGTCGCGGCAGGAGCTGCTCGCGATGGGCAAGATCGATCCGGACGTCTTCGACCGCGCCGCCGCGCTCGCCGCCGCGCTGTTCGCCGAGGGGCAGCGCTTCGCCCAGACGCGCGGGCTGATCCTCGCCGACACCAAGTACGAGATGGGGATCGCGCGGGACGGCACGCTCACGGTGATCGACGAGATCCACACGCCGGACTCGTCGCGCTACTGGTACGCCGAGGACTACGAGGAGCGGCTCGCGCGCGGCGAGGAGCCGCGCAGCCTCGACAAGGAGTACGTCCGGCGCTGGCTCGCGGGCGAGGGGAAGTGGAGCGGCGACGGCCCGCCGCCGGTCATGCCCGACGACGTCCGCCTCGAGGCGGCGCGCCGCTACATCGCGACGTACCAGCTCGTCACCGGCGAGCGCTTCGTGCCCGACACGCGCGCGCCGATCCCGCGCATCGCCGCCGCGCTGGGGGCGGCGTGAGCGGCGCCCGCGCCGCGGGGGCGGGGCGGGCGTGCTGATCGTCCCCGGGCGCGCGGCGCTGAGCGAGGCCCGGCGGGCGCGCGCGCTGGCGCGGGCCAAGGCCGCGTGCGAGGGGCTCGTCGCCCTCGACGCGCGCTGGGTGCACCTCGTCGTGACGGAGCGGCCGCTCTCCGCCGCCGAGGCGGCGCAGCTCGCGCAGATGCTGGCGTACGGGCCGGACGTCCCGCCGATGGCAGCGCCCGCGGGCGAGGGGGCGGCGCCCGAGCAGGTGACCTTGTGGGTCGCGCCGCGGCTCGGCACGGTCTCGCCGTGGTCGTCGAAGGCGACCGACATCGCGCGCGTGTGCGGGCTCGGCGCCGTGACGCGCATCGAGCGGGCGATCGAGCACACGGCGCGCGGGGCGCGCCTCGACGCGGCCGCGATCGGGCGCGCGCTGTCGGATCGGATGACCGAGAGCGTGCTCCTCGCCGAGGCCGAGCTTGTGCGGGCGGTCGCGCACGGCGGGGAGCCGCGGCCGCTCGGGTTCGTGCGCCTCGGCGCCGACGGCGCGGCGACCTTGCGCGAGGCGAGCCAGCGGCTCGGGCTGGCGCTCGCCGACGACGAGATCGAGTACCTGGTCGCGCGCTACGGCGAGCTCGGGCGCGATCCCACCGACGTCGAGCTCATGATGTTCGCGCAGGCCAACAGCGAGCACTGCCGGCACAAGATCTTCAACGCGGAGTGGTACGTCGACGGGCAGCGGCAGGATCGCTCGCTCTTCCAGCTCATCCAGCGCTCGACGGAGGCGGCGCCCGGCGGCGTCCTGTCGGCGTACCGCGACAACGCCGCCGTCATCGAAGGCCCGATCGCCGAGCGGTTCTTCCCCGACGAAGATGGCGTGTACCGCGGCCACCGCGAGGCCGCGCACATCCTCGGCAAGGTCGAGACGCACAACCACCCGACGGCGATCTCGCCGTTCCCCGGGGCGGCGACCGGCTCGGGCGGCGAGATCCGCGACGAGGGCGCGACCGGGCGGGGCGGCAGGCCCAAGGCCGGCCTCGTCGGGTTCACCGTGTCCGATCTGCGGATCCCCGGCGCGCTCGAGCCGTGGGAGCCGCCGCCGGAGCAGTGGATCGGCGCGCCCGGCCGCATCGCGAGCGCGCTCGAGATCATGATCGACGGGCCGCTCGGCGGCGCCGCGTTCAACAACGAGTTCGGGCGGCCGGCGATCCTCGGCTACTTCCGCACGTTCGAGCAGGGCGAGGCGGGGCCGGGGGCTGCGCCCGCGACCGCCGCGCGCGGCTACCACAAGCCGGTGATGCTCGCCGGCGGCATCGGCACGGTCCGGCCGGCGCACGTCGGCAAGGCGCCCATCCCGCCGGGGGCCGCGCTGATCGTCCTCGGCGGGCCGGCGTTCCTGATCGGGCTCGGCGGCGGCGCGGCGTCGTCGCTCGCGCAGGGCGCCTCGGCCGAGGATCTCGACTTCGCGTCGGTGCAGCGCGACAACGCCGAGGTCGAGCGCCGCTGCCAGGAGGTCATCGATCGCTGCTGTGCGCTGGGCGATCGCAACCCGATCCTCTCGATCCACGACGTCGGCGCGGGCGGGCTGTCGAACGCGATGCCGGAGCTGGTCCACGACGCCGGCCTCGGCGCGCGCCTCGAGCTGCGCGCGATCCCGGCGGGCGAGCCGGACCTGTCCCCCCTCGAGCTGTGGTGCAACGAGAGCCAGGAGCGGTACGTGCTCGCGATCGCGCCGGAGCGCGTCCTCGACTTCGCCGCGCTGTGCGCCCGCGAGCGCGCGCCGTGGGCGCAGCTCGGCACGGCTGCCGCCGATGGGCGGCTCGTGCTCGCGGATCGCCGCGGCGGCCCGCCGCCGGTGGATCTGCCGCTCGAGGTCGTGCTCGGCAAGCCGCCGCGGATGACCCGGCGCGCGGCGACCGCCGCGGCACCGCGCGCGCGGCTCGATCTCGGCGGCGCTACCGTCGCCGAGGCGCTCGATCGCGTGCTCGGGCTGCCTGCCGTCGCAGACAAGACGTTCCTCGTCACGATCGGCGATCGCACCGTCGGTGGCCTCGTGGCGCGCGATCCGATGGTCGGCCGGTTCCAGGTGCCGGTCGCCGACTGCGCGCTCACGCTGGCCGGCTTCGACACCACGGCGGGCGAGGTCATGGCGCTCGGCGAGCGGCCGCCGGTCGCGCTGCTCGACGCGGCGGCGGCCTCGCGGCTCGCGATCGCCGAGGCGATCACGAACCTGGCGGCGGCGCCGATCGGCCCGCTCTCGCGGATCAAGCTGTCGTGCAACTGGATGGCCGCCGCCGGCCACCCCGGCGAGGACGCGCGGCTCTACGCCGCGGTGCGCGCCGCGAGCGAGTGCGCCGTGGCGCTGGGCCTGGCGATCCCCGTCGGCAAGGACTCGATGTCGATGCGGACGATCTGGGAGGCGGCGCCGGCAAAGGCGGCCGCGGCGGAGGCGCCGGCGATCGCGGCGACGCTGAGCGAGCTGGAGCGGCTCGTGGCGGACGAGCCGGCTTTGGCCGCGGCGCCCGCGGCGACGCCGGAGGACGCCGAGCTCGAGGCGCTCGAGCGCGCGGCGCGGAAGCAGCACGATCTCGCCGAGCTCGAGCAGCTCGCCGAGGCGGCGCCGCTCGGGCGGGGCGTCGACAGTGCCGAGGACGCGGCGGCCCTCGGCGCCGAGCTGGCGATCGATGCCGCCGTGGCGGCCGCGGAGTCGCTCCAAGAGCGCGTCGCTGGTGGCGCTCCGCTGGCCAGCGGCAGCAGCGGCGGCACGGGCGGTCGCGAGGGAGGCCGCGAGGGCAGGGCGTCCGCGTCGCCCGCGCCGTCCGCGTCCGCCGCCGAGCGCGCCGGCACGCGCGCCGTCGTGGCGCCGGTGACGCTCGTCGTCACCGCGTTCGGGCCGGTCACCGACGTCCGGCGCGCCGTCACGCCCGAGCTGCGCGGCGAGGGCCGCGAGCTTTGGCTCGTCGACCTCGGCGACGGGCGCGGTCGCCTCGGCGGCTCTGCCCTCGCGCAGGTGTACGGCCAGCTCGGCGACGAGCCGCCGGATCTCGATGATCCGCGCCGCCTCGCGGCGTTCTTCGACGCCGTCCAGGCGCTCGTGGCCGAGGGCAAGCTGGCCGCCTACCACGATCGCTCCGACGGCGGCGCGATCGTCGCGGCGCTCGAGATGGCGTTCGCTGGCGGGCTCGGCCTCGAGCTCGACACCACCGCCGTCCACGCCGATCCGTTCGCGGCGCTGTTCTCCGAGGAGCTCGGCGCGATCGTCGAGGTCGCGCCCGCCGACGCGGCCTCGGCCTCCGCCGCGCTGGCCGCCTCTGGCGCGCGCGTCCACGCGATCGGCCGCGCCGTCCCCGGCGATCGCGTCCGCATCGCGCACGGCGGCGCCGTCCTCGTCGACACCACGCGTACGCAGCTGCGCGCGCGCTGGTCGCACGTCACGCACCAGCTCGCGCTGCGCCGCGACGATCCGGCCTGCGCCGCCGAGGAGCACGCGGCGCGCCTGGATCCCGACGCGCCGGGGCTGACGGCGGACCTCACGTTCTCCCTCGCGCCGGCGGCCCCGGCGCTCGCCACCGGCGCGCGGCCGCGCGTCGCGATCCTGCGTGAGCAGGGCGTCAACGGCCAGATCGAGATGGCCGCCGCGTTCACCCGCGCCGGCTTCGAGGCCGTCGACGTCCACATGACGGATCTCGCCTCGGGCCGCGCCGATCTGGCCGACTGCCGCGGCGCGGTCGCGTGCGGCGGCTTCTCGTTCGGCGACGTCCTCGGCGCAGGCCGCGGCTGGGCCGCGACGTTCCGCTACAACGCGCGGGTCCGCGAGGCGCTCGCGCGCTTCACGGCGCGCCCCGACACGTTCATGCTCGGCGTCTGCAACGGCTGCCAGATGCTCGCCGATCTGGCCGATCTCCTGCCCGGCGCCGAGCGCTGGCCGCGCTTCCTCCGCAACCGCTCCGAGCAGTACGAGGCGCGCCTCGTACTCGTGCGAATCGAGGACGGCCCATCGCTCTTCTTCCGCGGCATGGCCGGCGCGCGCCTCCCGGTCGCCAGCGCGCACGGCGAGGGCAGGGCGGCGCTCGCCGCCGAAGAGCTCGCCGCCCTCGAGCGCGCCGGGCTCATCGCGGCGCGGTTCGTCGACGGCCGCGGCGCGGTCGCCACTGCCTACCCGGCCAACCCGAACGGCTCGCCCGCCGGCATCGCCTCGCTGACGTCCGCCGACGGCCGGATCACGATCATGATGCCGCACCCCGAGCGCGTGTTCCGCACCGTGCAGCTGTCCTGGCACCCGCCGGCGTGGGGCGAGGAGGGCGAGGAGGGCGAGGACAGCCCGTGGATGCAGATGTTCTACAACGCGCGGCGCTGGGTCGGCTGAGCTGGTCGGGAGACGAACGCGGGCGTCAGGCCCGGTACTGCGACCAGAGGACGCCGAGCTTGTTCATCTTCGAGCGCAGCGTGTTCGGGTGCAGCCCCAGGAGGCGCGCCGCGCCGCTCGGGCCCTCGATCCGGCCGTGGCACCGGAGGAGCGCGCGCTCGATGTGCGCGCGGATCGCGGCGTCGAGCGTCGGGAACTCGTCGTCGTTCGCCGCCTCGCTTCCCCGCGCGGGCTCGATCCGCACGCCCAGCGCGCGCTCGACGTCGAGCCGCCGGCCCTCGCCGAGGATCGCCGCGCGATCGATCACCGCTGACAGCTCGCGCACGTTGCCCGGCCACTCGTAGCGCCTGAGGAGCTCGAGGTCGGCGGGCGTCACGCGCAGCGCCGCCACGCCGAACCGGCGCGCCGCGAGCTGCGCGAAGTGATCCGCCAGCGCGCCGAGGTCGTCGAGCCGCTCGCGCAGCGGCGGCAGCCGGATCATGAAGACGTTGATCCGGTACCAGAGATCCTCGCGGAACTGGCGGGCGCGCACCATCGCGCCCAGGTCGCGGTGCGTGGCGGCCACGAGCCGGACTTCGACCTTGAGCGCGCGCGTGCCGCCGACGCGCTCGAACATGCCGTCCTGGACCACGCGCAGGAGGCGCACCTGCGCCGCGAGCGGCAGCTCGCCGATCTCGTCGAGGAACAGCGTCCCGCCGTCGGCGCGCTCGAACCAGCCCTTGCGCGTCCCGACCGCGCCCGTGAAGCTGCCGCGCTCGTGCCCGAACAGCTCGCTGTCGACCAGCTCGGGCGGAATCGCGCCGCAGTTGACGCGCACGACCGGCCCCTCGCCGCGCCGGCTGCGGGCGTGGATCGAGCGCGCGATGACCTCCTTGCCCGAGCCGGTCTCGCCCAGGATCAGCACGGGCGCATCGGTCGGGGCCACCTTCTCGACCTGTTCCATCACGTCGCGCAGCCCGGCCTCCGAGCCGACGATCGAGTCGCTGATGTCCTCGCGCGCCAGGCGCGAGAGCAGCGCGCGGTTGTCGGCCTCGACCGCCTCGCGCAGGCGGGCCAGCTCGGCGAAGCGCCGGTCGTTGTCGAGGGCCACTGCGACCGGCTCGCGGAGCGCCCGGGCGACGTCCTCGTGAGTGGCATCGAAGCCGCGGGGCGCGCGGGCCAGCAGCAGCAGGATGCCGGGCGGGCCATCGCCCTCGCGCAGGGGAGCGACCAGCACGTCGCCCTCGATGCCGGAGGGGAGCAGCTCGGCCAGGGGCCAGGACGGCTCGCGCGTGCGCTCGTGGGCCACGTCGCCGGACCGGCACCAGGCCGCGAGGCGGTCGGCCTCTCCGGCCTGCAGCTCGCGGCGGCCCTGCGCGGCCGGACCCTCGAATCCGACCGAGGCCACCGTCTCGAGGCGTCGCGCGCCGGCGTCGAGGCGCAGGATCAGCACGAGGTCGAGCGGGAGCAGCCGCGCGATGAGCGGCGCGATGCTGCGCACGGAGTCGCCGATCTCGGCGTGCCGGCAGGCCTCGCGCCAGACGTCCAGCAGCAGCTTGGACTGCACCTCGGTCACGAGCCAGCGCCGGTCACGGGGCGGCCAGTATAGGCAACGGGTGCGCCGT
>DATMCI010000301.1:0-6806 GCA_035558535.1 Kofleriaceae bacterium | reverse complement strand
GTGGTCGTCGCTCGCGGTGACGACGCGGGTGCCGTCCGGGCTGAACGCGGCGCTCCACACTGGTCCCTGATGCGGGAGCGCAGGTGCGAGGGGCTTACCGGTGGCGGCGTCCCAGATCCGCGCGGTGTGGTCGTCGCTCGCGGTGACGACGCGGGTGCCGTCTGGGCTGAACGTGGCGCTCGATACCTGCCCCTGATGCTGAAGCGCGGGTGCGAGGGGCTTACCGGTCGCGGCGTCCCAGACCTGCGCGGTGTTGTCTTTGCTCGCGGTGACGACGCAGGTGCCGTCTGGGCTGAACGCGGCGCTCGACACCCTTCCCTGATGCTGAAGCGCGGGTGCGAGGGGCTTACCGGTGGCGGCATCCCAGATCTGCGCGGTGTTGTCTTTGCTCGCGGTGACGACGCGGGTGCCATCGGGGCTGAACGCGCCCCTTAACACCCATTCCTGATGCTCGAGTGGAGGTGTGAGGGGCTTGCCGGTGGCGGCGTCCCAGACCTGTGCGGTGTAGTCTTCGCTCGCGGTGACGACGCGGGTGCCATCGGGGCTGAACGCGGCGCTTCTCACCAATCCCTGATGCTGAAGCGGGGGTGTGAGGGGCTTGCCGGTGGCGGCGTCCCAGACCCGCGCGGTATTGTCGTAGCTCGCGACGACGACGCGGGTGCTGTCGGGGCTGAACGTGGCGCTCACCACCGACTCCTGATGCGCGAGCGCGGGTGCGAGGGGCATGCCGGTTACGGCGTCCCAGACCCGCGCGGTGCGATCGTCGCTCGCGGTGACGACGCGGGTGCCGTCCGGGCTGAACGCGGCGCTCCTCACAGGTCCCTGATGCGTGAGCGCGGGTGCGAGGAGCTTGCCAGTGGCGGCGTCCCAGACCCGCGCGGTGTGGTCGTCGCTCGCGGTGACGACGCGGGTGCCGTCCGGGCTGAACGCGGCGCTCAACACCCCTCCCTGATGCGCGAGCGGGGGAATGAGCGGCAAGGAGCGGGCCGCCATCCAGATCAGCATCCTGATCGACTCCCCCTTCTCGCCTTTCTGCCGTGCGGCCATAAGGTAGGGCATTGCCTCCTGTGGGTACCCCTCGAGCAATTGTTGTCGGCCCGTTTCCTTGTACGACTGCGCCATTAGACGCTGAATTTCGCGCTCGCCGGCCTCGGCCCGATTAGCCTCATAACGCGCTGTGACCGCGAGAGTCGCGATGACGGCAAAGACCGCCAGCGCGGAGAATGCACCCCATACGAGACCATGGCGCCGCCTCCGCTGTTTGTCGTACGCGGCCCGGCTGGCCGAGACCAGCGTTGCAACGTCGGCGCTCTGCCCGAGCTCGCGGGCGGTGTCGGTCCGCTGCCATGCCTCGGCCTCGGCCTCGGCGAGCTCGATCGGATCGAGCAGACCACGCGCGCCGCGTCCGTGCTCCACCCACTGCAGCGCCGCTGCTTCGAGCTGGCGGCGGCGCTGCTCCTCCGCGCGGTGAATATGGATCCAACCTGCCAGCGTCGGCCAGGCGGCGATCATGACCTCGTGCGCGAGGTCGACGCGCGCCTCTCCACCGTGTTCATCCTCGTCCGCGGTGAGCAGACGATCGGTGATCAGCCTCCGGAGGACGATGTCGAAGTCGACGGCATCGTCATCGGTAGCCCGTAGCTTCGAGCGCGGTTGCTGTCGCCGGGTGTCCGAGCGACCCTCGCCGAAGTTGATCAACCGAAGCAAGATGCGGCGGGCGATTGCCTCCTGCGCCCGGGTCAGATCGCGCAGGAGGGCGTCGGCGCGACGCGAGAGCGCGACGGCGAGACCACTTCGGTCGCGGTCGCCCAGCGCCTGGTAGTCGGCCAGCGTGAGGGTCTGGCCTTGCCGCCGTTCCCAGAGCTGGACCAGGGTCTCCTGCAGGAGCGGGAGAATCCCCGGCTCGGATCCCGCGTCGGCGAGCAACCGCTCGATCAGCTCGGGCTCGACGCTGACCCCGAGGTCGCGTGCCGGGAGCACGATCGCCTCGTTCAGCGCCTCGCCGCGCAAGGGGGCTACCTCGATACGCGAGATCCGGCCGTGGCGATCCGTCCACAGCGGGCTCTCCATGAAGGCGCCGAAGAAGTCAGCGCGCAGCGTGAAGACGACCACGCAGCGGGGCGCGGCCCGCAGCGCAGCGAGCGCGCTCAGGAACCGTTCCCGCTCGCCGGCGTCCGCCTGTGCGAACAGCTCCTCGAGCTGATCGATCAAGATCAGCACCGACGAGCTGAGGGCGCGGCCCGCGAGCAGCGCAGCGATGGCATCCGCCGGTGCGGTGAGCTTTAGATCGGAGAGCTCGAGCAGCTCATCCAGCCGCGCGGCCGGATGCTCGCCGGGCCGCATCGATCGAACGACGAACGGCCCGAGCCCCGCCACCCCGCGGGCAAGCCGCGGCAGGACCCCCGCCGCGACCAGCGACGACTTTCCGGAGCCGGACGGACCGATGACGTAGATCTCGCGCTCGCCGGTCCGCAGCCGACCGATCAGCTCGTCGATCTCTACGCCGCGGCCGTGAAAGTACTCCGCGTCGTCCGCCGTGTACGGCCGCATCCCCGGATACGGACAGGGCAGTGCCACATGAACCTCCGGAGCCGCGGCCGCCAGGACGATCCGGGCGGCGTCGGCCCCCGCGCGGACCTTGAGCTGCGGACGATCCGCGTCGGACAGCCCCTCCAGGCTGATCGCAGCGTTCCCGTGCCGGTACGCCGCGGCGATCGACTCCTGATCGCCAAGGGCGCCATAGAAGCCGATCGCGAAGGCTCTGGCTATGTCGTCGTGGAGCGCGCCACTCATCCCGACGACGCAGTCAACGTGCGCGAGCAGCGCCTCGGCCGGCGCTTCACTGTAGCACGCGCTCAGGACGATCAACCTGACCGAGCCGCCCGCGGCGCCGAGTGTCTCCGCGATGGCCGCGGGCGAGACGGCCCGAGCTTCGCCATTCGGGGCCTGGAAGAACAGACCGCCCGGGCCGCCGTGGCCGCTGAAGTGGACCACCGTCGGTTTGAGGGCGCGCAGCTCACGGAGCAGATCATGCGGCTCTGCCGCCCACCGGGTTACGAGTTCGAATCGATCCCGGTAACCGCTGAGCTTCAGCTCCTGCCGGATCGCCCTCGCCTCCTGGTCGAGTGTGCCTCGCCTCGCTTGCGGGTCGAGACCGTCCTGGCCGGTTCCGTACGGATGGGCAGCCAGAAACAGGATGGTGTGCTTCGTCATCGGTGGCAGGCTCGCGTCTGCTCTGAGAGCCGCTTGGAGCGCGCGCGTGTTGCCGGCGTCGATCGCGTGCGGCCCGCTTGCGCAATGCAAGATAGGAAAGGCTGCTCTGATCCAGATACTCCTATGGTGTTCCCTTACGAGAGTTTGACACTTACTTTAACTGGAATGCTCCAGGGTTCGGGTAGAGAGCAGTGAGATGCCCCCGACATGAGAAGGACCCGGAGCGCACCGCACCGGCCCTCCCGCGCGAGCAGAGATTTTCGCTCCAGAAGAGGTTAGCGGCGCACCTCGAAGAGCTGCGCGCCGCGCGCCGGCAGATCGAGGTAGAGGCCGGCGGCAGCGAGCTCGTGGCCGTCGCGCAGCCAGCGCTCGTCGCCGAGCCGATCAGTGAGCTGCCAGGCATGCTCCGCGAGGCCGGGCACCTCGGGCACGACCCGGCACTGCGCGCGGTGCGGCGCCAGATTGACGACGACGAGGTCGAAGCGATCGTCGGCGCCGGGTGAGCGCCACTGCACGACGGTGAAGCAGGCGGCGGTCGGGTTGTCGTCCCACGCGCGGCGCGGCGCGAGGAGCCGCGCGTCGCCCCGGCCGACGAGCGAGGCCCCGAGCGCCGCGAGCAGCGGATCGTAGAGCGCGGCGATCGCGGCGTCGCGCGGCTCCTCGGCGCGCCGCCCGAGCTGGATGCGCGCGAACCGGCGCGCGCCGATGAGCTGGCCGTGGTGCAAAAAGCGCATGCCGGGGAGTCCGAGCGTCAAGAGGGCGGCGGCGCGGTGGAGATCGGGCGCGACCGCCGCCGCGGCCCGCGGCTCGTCGTGGTTCTCGAGGAAGTGCGCGCGGCGCGCGGTGTGGGGCCCGAGGCCGAGCAGGTGCGGCTGGACGTCCCACGGCCGATCATGGACGAGGAGATCGTAGAGCTGCTTGTCGTAGGCGTAGTCGAAGCCGAGCTCGCACAGCCGGCCCTCGAGCCCCCAGTACGCCTCGGCGAGGAACGTGAATGTGCCGTGCGTGCGGCGGACGTGGGCGATCGCATCGGACCAGAATTCGCCAAAGCTTCCCTCGCTGGCGGCGCCGTCGCCGTCGGGCTCGACGGGCACGTGCTGCCACGTGCGCGCGAACACGTCGGAGAGCGCGAGCATCGCCATGTCGCAGCGGACGCCGTCGCAGCGCTCGGCGACCGACGCGAGCTGGTCGCGCATCGCGGCGCGCGTCTCGCCGCGCCGGTACTCGAGCTGCGCGGTGTCCGTCCAGCCGGGGAAGTACGGATCCTTGCCGTGCGCGACGAACCGCCCGCCGCTCGGGAACGAGTCGGGGAACGCGCGTGCGGCGGACACGTACCGCGCGGGGTGCGCCGCGAGCCAGCCGTGATCGAGGCCGGTGTGGTTCGGCACGAAGTCGAGGAGCACGCCGATGCCGCGGCGGTGCAGCCGCGCGCGCAGCGCCGCGAGCGCGGCCTCGCCGCCGAGGTCGGCCGCGACCTGGTAGTCGGCGATCGCGTACGGCGAGCCGCGGATGTCGGCGTCGGTCCAGCCGGGCAGCGCGGCGCCGTAGTCCGCGCGCAGCCCGGCGTGCGTGGCGGCCTGCGCGCGCGCGCGCGGCCCGATCGACCACACGCCCATCAGCCAGAGGTACGTGACGCCGCGGCGGGCGAGCTCGTCGAGCGTGTCCTCCGAGGCGGCGTCGAGCGTGCGCGCGCCGAGCTCCGCGAGCCACTGCCGGGCGTGGACCTCGTAGAGCAGCGGGTGCGCGGTCATCGAGCGCCCGCGCCCGCTACGGCTTGGGCTGGCGGAGCGTGATCACGATCGACGGCGCCTTCGCGCCGCCCTCCGGGGCGCGGGCCGACGTTTCGAGCCGGTCCTCGGCGATGCCCTGGTCGACGAGGTGCCACTTCACGGCGTCGGCGCGGCGCTTGGCGAGCTCGTCGCCGCCGCCGGCAGGGTCGGGCGTGCCGGCGATCGAGATCGCCACGTCGGACTGCGCCTGGAGCACCGCGAGCACGGGCGCGAGCGCCTTCTTCGCGGCAGGCGTGACGCGGGCGCGGCCGCGCTCGAAGGTCACGGCGGAGGCGGCCGCGAGGGCGCGCGTGACGGTCTCGGGGATCTCGTCGGGGCAGCCGTCGGCGTCGCCGATGCCGTTGCGCGTCTCGGGCTCGTTCGGGCACGCGTCCTTGGTGTCCTCGAGGCCGTCGCGGTCGTTGTCGAGGTCGGGGCAGCCGTCCTCGTCCTCGAAGCGGTCGGTGTCCTCGGGATCGTCCGGGCACGCGTCGAGCTCGCCGACGATCTCGTCGTCGTCGGGATCGGGCTCGGGGCAGCCGTCGGCGTCGTCCACGCCGTTCTCCGACTCGGCCTGGTCGGGGCAGCGATCGAGGCGATCGGGCACGCCGTCGCTGTCGCTGTCCTTGTCGTCCTGCGCGGGGGCCGTCACGTCGCCGATGGCGACCGTGCCGCCCGCGCCGGGCTGCGCCTGCACGACGGGCACGCGCCGCTCCCCTTTGCCCCCGAACCTCGCGATCAACCCGACCTGCAGCTCGGTCGAGCGCGTGATACGGCTCGAGCGGCCGGGCATGACGCCCTGGCGGCCGTCGAGGCGGAGCTGCCAGCGGCCCGAGAACGCGAGCGTGAAGCCGACGCCGGCATACGCGACCGGATCGGTCTCCTTCGCCATGAACGGCGACGACGACGCGACGGTGGCGCCGCCGCCGCCGAGCACGACGTGCAGCGCGAGCCTGCGCTCCAGCGTCTCGGGCCACAGCGGCTGCCGGAAGCGCGCGTGCGCCCGCCAGCCGAAGACCGGCGCGAAGTACGACATGCGGCCGCTCGTCTCGCCCGACGAGCCGGTGGACGCGGTGGCCAGCGCGAGCTCGGCCTCGAGCGTGAGCGACAGCTCGATCGGGCCGCTCCGCACGAGCGTGGGCACGGCGAGCCAGCCGAGCCGCGCGCCGACGACGGCCGAGGCGCCGGGCACCTGCTCGGGCGCCCACGAGTTGCCGAGCTCGCTGTCGCCGAACGAGGTGTAGCCGGCGAAGCCGCTCAGCTCGATCGGCCGCGGCGCGCCTGGCTCGATCGGCGCGAATGTCTCCACCTCCGCCTCCGCTTCGCCTGTGTCGGCGCTCGTCTCGTCGGCGCTGGCGATGGACACCAGCGACACGGACCCCAGCAATGAGGAGCAGAGAGGCGAGCAGAGGATCGCTAGCGCGGTGGCCCGGGCGATGCGCACGGCTCGGATGATACCAGCGCTTGCACCAGGGATCACGAAAGGGGCAAGCTCGCCGGGTCGATGCTCACCTTCAGTACGGACCCCGACGTCGCCGAGCAGCAGATGAACGCCATCATCTTCTACTTGACGGCGTTCGGTTACATCGATGGCAACTTCGACTTCACCGAGAAGACGTTCGTCCGCATCTATATCCGGCAGCTGGTGACGGCCCGCGCCAAGGCCGCGATGCCGGATGCGGATTCGAAGACCCGCGACGAGGTGGTCGCCCGGTTCGTGAACCACTTCCACGAGGTGTTCGAGCAGATCGATCGCGGGGTGAAAGATCTGTTCGACGAGGCGGTGGCGGACGGCGAGGACGTCGAGAAGTTCGTCTACGCCAA
>DATMCI010000300.1:0-51860 GCA_035558535.1 Kofleriaceae bacterium | reverse complement strand
TCGATGTTGGGCCCGCGGCCGCCCGAGAGTGTCACGAGCGTCTCGAGCATGCCGCACGCCCACACGCACAGCTCCGGCTCGCGCGGGGTGTCCGAGATCCGGACGACCATCTCGTTCTGGTGCACCGGCATGCTCGAGACGTTGCCCCAGCTCTGGTAGCGGCTCCACACGTTGCGGATCGCTGACAGCGTGCGCTCGGGGACGAGCGTCGCGATGCTCGCCGGGAAGAAGCGGCGGAACGAGGCGCGCACCGTGGCGCGGGCGATGTCGCGCGCGAGCTTCGCGCGGTCGCGGCCGACGTGCTCCGGCGCGATCTCGACGAGCTTGACGAGGAGCTCCGTCGGCAGCCAGCCGAGCGGCGCGGTGTCGGTGAGCGCGCGCGCCAGCTCGGGGTGCTCGACGCCGATCGCGTCGCGCAGCCGCTCGGTGTCGCGGATGCCGATCGCGCGCGCCACCGAGCGGAACACCACGCCGCGCGTCTTGGCGACCGCTGGCGCGCGGCTCGGCATGACCGTGTTGCCGACCCACCGCGACGGCTCCGACTTCGGCGCGGGCGCCAGCACCGAGAGCGCCGTCGCGAACGCGCGGGCGAACGCGCTGGCGCTCGCCGGCCGCTGCGCCGGATCGCGGCCGAGCGCGCGCAGCATGAGGCTGTCGAGCGGCTGGAGCTGCGGGTACACCGCCGACGGCGGCCGCAGCGGCACGTCGCTGCACTGCAGCGCCACGAGGTTCGCGATCTCGCCGTCGCCCCACGGCGAGCCGAGCGTGATCAGCGTGTACGCCGTCGCCGCGAGGCCGTAGACGTCCGAGCGCGGCGATGCCTCGTTGCCCTCGATCACCTCGGGCGCGACGTAGCCGGGCGTGCCCGCGGACTCGACGAACTGGCCGTAGCGCCGCGCGATGCCGACGTCGACGAGCACGGCCCGCGAGCGGAACGGATCGCGGATGATGTTCCCCGGCTTGACGTCGCGGTGGACGATGCCGCGGTCGTGGAGCGCGTCGAGCGCGGAGGCGACCTGATCGATCACCGCGACGATCTCGGTGATCGGCATCGTCGTGCCCTCGATGCAGTGGCGATCGACCGCCTGCTGCATGCCCTCGCCCTCCACGAGCTCCATCACGAAGTACGCGTCGCCGCCGTCCTGCCCGAAGTTGTAGATCTGGACCAGGTTCGGGTGCTGCAGCCGCGCGAGCATCGCCGCCTCGCCGCGCAGGTGCTCGACGAACGCCTCGTCCACGGCGAGATCGGGGCGCAGCATCTTGATCGCCACCGGCCGCTCGAGCGCCAGATCCTCGGCGCGGTAGACCACGCCCATGCCGCCGCGGCTGATCTCGTGGAGCAGCCGGTACGTACCGCCGAGCGTCGCGCGCATCTCGTCGCCGATCACGTCGAGCTGCTGCGAGACCGCCCGCGACGGCCCGGCCGTCGAGCGCGCGATGACGATCCCCGGCCCCTCCGCCTTCTTCGTCTCCCACGCAGCGCGCGCGAGCAGCCGGCTGATGTCCTCGTTCGACTGCAGCGCCGCGATGCCGACCGTCACGGGGACCGGCAGCGTGGCGCCGTTCGCGAGCTCGATCGGGCGCACCGAGAGCGCCGACTGGAGCCGCTCGGCCACGCGCTGCGCGCCGTCGGGCGTCGTCGCCTGGAGCACCACCGCGAACTTGTCGCCCGCCCACCGCCCGACGACGTCCTCGGTGCGCACCGTCGCGCGCAGCGCGTCCGCGATCCGGCGCAGCACGCGGTCGCCGATGTCGTGCCCGTGCCGCGTGTTGATCCCGGCCAGCCCCACCACGTCGATCACGACCGCCGAGAGCGGCAGCTTCGAGCGGCCCGCCGCCGAGACCCACATCGCCCCGAGCTGGATCATCGCCGGCCGGTTCCAGATCCCGAGCATCGGCTCGAGGCTCGGCCCGTTCATCGAGCGATCGAGATCCGCCGCGGTGCGCTCGTGGACCGAGCGCCAGCCGAGCTCGGCGCCGAGCCGCGACGCCACCGCCTGGAGCGCGATCCGGTCCTGGCGCGGGAAGATCCGCGGCCGCGACGCGACGAGCCCGAGGAAGCCGTGGTTGCCGAGCGGCGTCTGCAGCGGCACCGCGAGGTAGCTCTCGCACGGCGCGCCCTTGCTCGGCGCGAGCGCGATCAGGGTCGCCGCCGAGGTCGCCGCGGCGCGGCAGCGCTCCGCGGTCTGGCTCCACGTGAGCGAGTCCCAGGTGTGCGCGCCGACGCCCACGCCGCCCGTCGAGTCGCCGCGCACCGCGATCAGGCAGCGATCGACGCCGAAGCCGGCCGCGAGCTCGTCGGCCGCCTTCGCGAGCGCCTCGTCGAGCACGCCCGAGAGCACCGACACCGTGAGCAGCCGATCGAGCCCGATCGGCCGCCGGTCGTCGATCGCCACCGGCCGATCCACCATCGCGAGCGCCTGGCGCAGCGCCGGCTCGAGGACGAGCACGTGCGCGCCCGCCGGCGGCTCCTGCAGCGCGTCCCGGAACACGAGCACGATCAGCGTCTGATCGCGCACTGGCAAGGTCGCCATCCGGCGCAGCACCTCATCGGCGTCGCCGTACTCGCGATCGAGCACCACCGCGCTCGGGTTGGTCGCCTCGATCGTCGTCATCAGATCGTCGACGTCGCGCGCGAACATGTAGAGCCGGCCCGCCGTCGTCCCCGCGTTCACCACCTCGCCACGCACCAACGGATCCCGTGACAGCACGGCGTAACCGCCCGTCAACGCCCGTGGAGACGGCTTCCGCTCCGGCATGGACACGTCCCTCATGATGGCGCGCAAACGGCACCCGACGGCAGCTCATCGCGAGCAATTACACGAAATTTTTTCACGGCCGCCTCCGACCACGCCGGACCACATGGGCGCATCCGCTTCTCCCCGAGTTTTATGTGTTTGCTAGAGCGCCTTCAAGAACGCCACGAGATCGGCCTCTTCGGCCGGCGTGAAGTCGAACCCGAGCGCGTCCTCGTAGTGGCGCACCACGGCCGCCAGGTCCGCGGAGATGCCGTTGTGGAAGTACGGCGCGCGCGCCGCCAGGCCGCGCAAGGTGGGCGTCTTGAACCGACCCAGGCTGGCGAACTGACCGTTCCGGATGCCCTGGCCCGGATCGGTGGTCCGCACGATCTCGCCGGTGTCACGGCGCTGGAACGTGAAGATCGCCATGTCCGGCCGCGCGTGCTCGGGCCGCGACGCGCCGACGTCGAACAGCTTGCCGCCGACGTTCTGGCCGTTGTTCGCCGCGTCATGACAGCCGCCGCAGCGCCGGCCGTTGTGATCGCCCCGGTTGAACAGCTCCTGGCCGCGCCAGATCTGCCGCCGCCCCGGGTTCTGGCTGTGCTGCCACGCGTCGTAGAGATCGAACCGGCCGGACACGATCGGCTGCGCCGCCGCGTGCGCCGGGCCACCGTGCGCGCCGGCCACGTCCAGCCGGCCGACGTTCCACAGGAAGAGCTGGGCGTGCGTGAGCGACATCTCGTAATCCACGATGTCGCCGACGATCGCGTCGGCCGCCTGCCCGCCCTGCTGGGCGCCCGTGATGTTGCCGCGCGCCTGCTTGACCAGGCCGTCGCGCAGGCCCGTGGCGGTCGTGAGCGCGCCATCGGACATCACCGTGGCGCTGCGGAAGTTCGCGGTCGGCTGCGGCCGGCGGAACCAGAACAGCGTCTGCGGGGTGCTGACGCCGAACGGATCGGCGATCGCGGTCACGTCATAGTCGCGAGTCGCCGGCAGCGCGACCTTGCGGGTGAACTTGCCCTGGCGCAACATGGTCGTCGCGTCCCACCGCGCCTTCACCGTCGACATGTCTGCCGTCGGGGTGTCGGTGTCCAGGTGGTTCGCGAAGATGGGGTGAAGGCCGCCGGTGAGGAGAAACAGCGAGGTGATCGTGGGGCCGTTCATGCCGAACCCGTCCTCGGGGGCGTGGCACGTGCCGCAGTGGCGGCCGTTCGTGCCCTGCGCCGTGAAGAAGTCGTTGGAGAGCTCGACGTACCCCGCGCCGGCGAACACCGCCGCGAACCCGTGCGCGTTGGGGATCGGCACGTTGTTCGGCATACGATCGAACAGCTCCTCGACGAAGATGTCCTGTTCGGCTCCGGACGCCTCATCGGTCGTCTCCGGCGACTCCACACAGGCCCCCAGCCCCAGGCCCACAACCACGCACGACGCGACGGGGATCAGCTTGCTCACGATGGTACTCTCCAGTTTGGTCAGACCACCTAGAGCACCATCCATGCCGAGCCTCAAGCAGCTGAAACCCAAGGAGCTACCCCAAAAATTAACCCACAATAACGTTGGTATGTCGGGACCGCCTCACGGAGAGTGCCCCAAGAAACTCGCGCGGCTAGCCAGGCCGCTTCATGTCTGAAGCGATGAGATCAGGATTGCATCGTGTGATCTCGGCCCCCGACGAGCGAGCCCAGGAGGGCGGAGCCCGCATCAGCGCGGCGGCCCCATATTCGGATGAACGTTCGCATGAAGTCCCACGTCTTTCCTCGACGCGGAAACAGCTTATGATTCGGCAGATGTGCAGGTGGGCAGTGACGTTACTGAGTCTCGTTCTGGGCGTCTCGGCCGCACGCGCGGACGAGCCCGCACCGTCGGCGACGCCCGCCGCCGACGCCCCGCCGACGCGCGCCGAGCTCGAGGAGCTGAAGGAGCAGAACCGCGAGCTGCGCGAGGAGCTCCTGCTCTTGAAGGAGGACCTGCAACAGACCGATCAGCGGGTCGACAAGCTCGCGCCGCTCGCCGCGAAGGTGACCGGCTACATGGACTTCGGCTTCTACTACGTCGCCGGCAACGGCTCCGGCATCCGCTCCGACTTCGGCCACATCAATTACCCCGAGTACTCGTACATCGTGCCCGCGTGGACCTTCATGGGCGATCCGCTCTCGACGGCGATCAACGCGCGCGGCGAGCCCGCCACCACCGGTGAGTCGCGCGCGATCACCTTCGATCCGATCAAGTCCAAGGGGCCCACGTTCATCATCAACTCGCTGAACGTCGGGCTGTTCGCGCAGGTCGCGCCCGGCACGCTGGTCCAGGCGAAGTTCGATCTCGTCCCGCGCAGCCTCGATCCATCCAACAAGGATCGCCTGTTCCTCGCCGACTTCGTCGACGTCCGGCTCGCGTACCTCGAGCACCGGATCACGCGCAAGTGGATGGACCTCGCCCTGTTCGCCGGCAAGTTCGACTCGGTGATCGGCTTCGAGTACCGCTCGCAGGAGGCGCCGGCGCGCGTCGAGGTCACGCCGTCCCTGATCTGCCGCTACACCTGCGGCTACCCGCTCGGCGTCAAGGCGCGCGCGCTGTTCGCCGATGGGCTGCTCGGTATCAATGTCGCCGTCACGAACGGCACCTCGTTCAGCGAGCTGTTCCCGTTCTACGACGAGATCGACGCGAACCAGCTGAAGACCGGCTCGGCGCGCGTGCACGTCGCGCCGTTTCGCGGCGTCGAGCTCGGCATCTCGGGCCTGTACGGCGCCCAGGACCGGCAAGCCAACGACGACGTCCGGCAATGGATGTACGCCGTGGACTTCCACCTCCATCGCCACGACCTCGTGCTCCGCGGCGAGTTCGTGAACGGCCGCGCGAAGGGCGAGACCGAGGAGGGCATGCGGGCGTGCAACCTGACCCCCTGCCTGCGGTTCAAGGGCGCTTACGGCCTCGTCGGCTACCGGGTCACGAACATCTTGATGCCGTACGCGCGGGTCGACTGGCGAGACGCCTTGCATCGAAACGGCGTCAGCTTCGTCTATATCTCGCAGGTCGGCCGGCTCACCGCTGGCCTCCGGCTCAACCTGACTCAGAATCTCGTGCTGAAGGCCGAGTACACTTTCAACCGCGAGCTCGGACGGACGCCGCAGTTCCCCGACGACATCTTCACCAGCTCGCTGGTCGTAACCTACTGACGAGGTGTTTCGTGTCGAGAACCAAGCTCTCGCTCATCGTCGTCGCCGCGCTCGCCACGATCCCCGCCGAGACTCGCAGCGCGGCCGAGCTCGGAAGCGTCGAAGGCAAGATCCGCGTCCTCAAGGACGGCAAGCCGCGCGCAGACAGCAGCAACGTGGTCGTCTACCTCGAGGGCATCCCCGCCTCGGCGGCGGAGCGCAAGCACGCCATCCGGCAGAAGGATCTACAGTTCCAGCCGCGCGTCAGCGTCGTCGTGAAGGGCACCACCGTCGACTTCCCGAACGACGACAAGGTCTATCACAACGTGTTCTCGACCTCGCGCCCGGCGCGCTTCGACCTCGGCCTCTATCGCAGCGGCGCAAGCAAGGCGGTGCAGTTCAAGCGCGAGGGCGTCGTCGACGTGTTCTGCAACATCCACCCGGACATGTCGTCGCGCGTGCTCGTCGTGCCGACCACGCTGTTCGCCGCCACCGACGCGAGCGGCAAGTTCCGCATCGACGGCGTGCCGGTGGGGACGTACCCGATCGTCGCGTGGCACTCGAGCGGCGCCGAGGTCCGCGGCCAGGTCAAGATCGAGCGCGGCAAGGCGGCGACCGTCACGTTCGACGTCGCCGAGGGCGAGCGCCCCAAGCAGCATCTCCGGAAGGACGGCACGCCATACGGTCGCTACGAGTAGTCCCGCGCGGCTGGGCCTGGGCCCTGCTCGCGCTCGCCGCGTGCAGCGGTGACGGCAAGTCCGGCTCGTACAGCGGCTCCGGCTCACAGGGCTCCGGGTCGCAGGGCCCAGGCTCGCAGGCCCCCGCGGACGCCGCGATCGGCGACGCGGGGACCGCCGCGGCGGTGCGCGCGCACCCGGCGATCCGGTGCGCCGAGTGTCACAACAAGATGTACGACGAGTGGTCGACGTCCGCGCACGCGCGCGCGTCGACCGGCGCGCGCTACCGCAAGATGCGCGAGCACGCCGGCCCAGACGGCGCCGGCTGCGACGACTGCCACTCGCCGCTCGCCAAGCAGCTGCGCCCCGGGGACCTCGCGCTCGCCGAGGGCGTCACGTGCGAGGTCTGCCACAGCATCAAGGCCGCCACCGCCAAGCGCACCGGCGCCGGGTTCGAGCTCGCCCTCGGCCGCGTGAAGCTCGGCCCGCTGTGCGACGCGAAGGACCACTACTTCCATCGCATGGGGTGCTCGCCGCTCCACGCCGAGGCCACGATCTGCGCCAGCTGCCACCTGTACTACCGGCCGCTGCCCGGCGGCGGCGAGCTGCCGGTGTTCACCGAGTACGACGAGTGGCGGGAGGGGCCGTACCAGGCGCGAGAGTGCCAGAGCTGCCACATGCCGGGCTCGCGCGCCGAGGTCGCCGACGGCGCCGGCGTGCGCGATGGCGTCGGGCACCACGGCTGGCTCGGCGCCAAGCGCGATCTGCGCGCCCGCGCCCTCACCGCCACGGCCGTGGTCACCGCCGCCGACGGCAAGCTGCGCATCGACGTGCGCGTCGAGAACACCGGCGCCGGCCACCACGTGCCGACCGGGCTCCCCGAGCGCCGGATCGTCGTCCGGGCGACCACGCTCGCGCCCGGCGGCGGCACGCACGCGACCGCCGAGCGCGCGTTCGGCCGGATCCTCGTCGACGCGGCCGGCAAGCCGGTGCCGTTTTATGCGGCAGTGCGCGTGGCCGCGGACGAGCGCATCCCGCCCAAGCAAGCGCGCGAGGCCCGGCTCGAGCTCGCGGCGCCGGAGGCCGGAGAGCTGCGCCTCGACGTGGTCTGGCTCCCGCTCGCCGAAGAGATCCGCTCACAGCTGGCGATCCCGGAAGTCGGCGAGGTACCGTTGCTGCGCGCGACCGTGGCGCTGAGGCCACCGCAGGGCGGGCGCCGCCCCGACGTGCCGCGCACGATCAAGCTCGAGCGATGAAGCTACGCACTGGAATCCTCATCGGCATCGTCGCCCTCGTGGCGGCGATCGTCGTCGCCACCGCCCTGGCCGTCGCCTTCGTCGTCGACGAGGCCGAGCGACGCAAGCTCGCCGAGGAGCTCGACCGCAGCGAGGCCGTGTTCCGCGAGCTGCTCAGCTACCGCGCGGCGAAGTTCCGCTCGGACTGCCGCGTCGTCGCGCGCGAGCCGCGCGCGATCACCGTGCTCGGGACGCAGGACATCTCGCGCGAGACGATCGTCGGCGTCATGGACGAGCTGCGCACCTCGCTCGGCAGCGATCTGTTCCTGCTCACCGATCCGGACGGCCTCTTGATCGGCGACGTCAAGGACCCGGAGGCCCATGGCTTCGACCTCGCGAAGGAGAAGCCCGCGGTCGCGGCCGCCAAGAAGACCGGCGAGGGCGCCGAGATCTGGCTCGCGGAGAGCCGCCCGCACCAGGTGAGCGCGTGCCGCGTCGACGCCGGCGGCCAGACGCTCGGCATCATCGTGATCGGCAACGTCCTCGACAGCTCCATGGCCGAAGCCTTCTACCGCCAGACCGGCAGCACGCTGCTCGTCACGCTCGATGGAGCGCCCGTGGCCACGTCGCCGCTCGCCGGCGGCAAGCCCGCCGTCGCCGGCAAGCTCGCGCCGGCTGACGGCGAGCAGAAGCTCGTGCTCGCTGGCGATCAGTACCTCGCGCGCGGCGGGCCGCTCCCCGGCTACGACGGCAAGAAGCAGCTCCGCTACGCCGTGATGCGCTCGCTCGACGAGGCGCTCGCGCCCGGCCGCCGGCTGATGCGCACCGTCTTCGTGATCGCGGCCGCCGCGCTGCTCGCCGCCTTCGGGATCGCGCTCCTCCTGTCGAGCCGGCTGTCGCGCCCCGTCGGTGAGCTCGTCCGGTTCACGCACGCGATCGGCAAGGGCGAGCTTGAGCGCCGCGCGACGCCCGCCGGGGCCACCGAGGTGGTGGAGCTCGCGAAGGCGATGAACACGATGGTCGAGGAGCTCGATCGCTCGCGGCGCTCGCTCGCCGAGAAGCAGCGGCTCGAGCGCGAGCTCGAGATCGCCGCGCGCATCCAGACGTCGATCCTGCCGAAGCGCTACGACGTCGCCGGGCTCGAGATCGCCGCGCGCATGATCCCGGCCAGCGAGGTCGGCGGCGACTACTACGACGTCTTCGCGACGGGCGACGGCTGCTGGATCGGGATCGGCGACGTCGCCGGCCACGGCCTGTCCGCCGGCCTCGAGATGTTGATGGTCCAGAGCGTGGTCTCGGCGCTCGTGCGCCACGCCCCGAAGGCGACGCCGTCGGATCACGTGCGCGTGCTGAACGCGGTCCTGTACGACAACATCCGCGACCGCCTCGGCCAGGACGAGCACATCACGCTGACGCTGATGCGCTACGAGGACGGTGTGGCCACGTTCGCGGGCGCGCACGAGGAGATCCTCATCGCCCGCGCGGCGGGCGGCACGTGCGAGCACATCGAGACGCCCGGCACCTGGCTCGGCGGCATGCGCGACGTCTCGAAGGTCACGCGCGACAGCAAGCTCGAGCTCGGCATCGGCGACGTGATGGTGCTCTACACCGACGGCATCACCGAGGCGAAGAACCAGCAGGGCAAGATGTTCGGCGACGAGCGGTTCGCGAAGGTGATCGAGGACAACCGCGACGAGCCCGTCGGCGTCGTGCTCGACCGCGTGATCGAGGCGGTGCAGGCCTGGCAGGCCGTGCAGGATGACGACATCAGCCTCGTCGTGATCCGCCGTCGAGCTATCTGAGCCCCGCGCGAAGCGGATCTGCAACGAGGCGGATCTGAACGAAACAGAGCAGGCCCCGAGCTTCGCCCCTCGCTCGCGCTCGGAGCTCAGTGGATCGCCGTGCTGCGGCCGGCCCACGCCGCCGCCAGCTCCGAGATGTGCTCGGGCCGCAGCATCAAGGTCTCCTGGCCATCGACCGAGATGATCTCGACCGGGTAGTCGTCCGCTGTCGGGCAGATCCGCTCGGCCGTCACGAGGCTCGGCTCCGTCGCTGAGCGCAGGCTGACCTCGAGGAAGCCCCAGCGCAGGCGCACGCCCAGATCGCGGACCTGCACCGGCGGCTGCACCGACGTCTGGCGGCTCGAGCCAAACAGCTGGATCGTGTGCAACGGATCGATCGCGTCGGCGGGCGGGACCGGATCGACCGAAGGCGTCCAGCGCGCCAGCACCGCGAGCGCCACCGCGCCGCCCGGCGCGAGGAAGTGATACACGGGGATATGGCGGAGCGGCGCCGGCACCGTCAGCGTGACCGTGGTGCCCGTCCCTTGCTTCGTCTTGAGCCGCACCGAGCCGCCGACGCGCGCGAGCGCCGAGCGCACGGCGTCCATGCCGACGCCGCGGCCGGACAGATCGGTGACCGAGGCCTTCGTCGAGAAGCCCGGCTGGAACACGAGCTCGATCAGCTCCGCGTCGGTAGCATCGGCTGCGCGCTCCGCTGGGAGGAGCCCGCGCGCGACGCCCTTGGCGCGCACCGCCGGAAGGTCGATCCCGCGCCCGTCGTCTTCGATCGAGATCTCGATCGCGCCGCTCGTCTCGGCCACGCGGACGCGCAGCATCCCGTTCTCGCGCTTGCCCGCGGCCGCGCGCACGTCCGGCGGCTCGATGCCGTGATCGACCGCGTTGCGCATCACGTGCACGACGGCGACGTCGATCGCCTCGGCGACGCGCGGATCGACGCACTCGTTCGATCGCTCGAGCTGGAGCGAGAGCCGCTTGCCGACGCCGCTCGCGAGCTCGGCCGCCCCCTGCGCGTGGTACTCGAGCAGCGGCGCCAGCTCGGTGAACTGCATGCGGACCAGCTCCTGCTTGAGCGTCGTCCACACGCTGCGCAGCCGCGAGCGCGAGCCCACCCCCCGCGCGCTCAGGTACTCGAGGAACGCGGACGTCGCCGCGGTGGCCAGGCGTTGTCGCGTGACCTCGGAGACCCGATCGCGCAGCGACTCTGGCGGCGCCGACCGGCCCCCTGTCCGCCGCCCGTCGCCGCGCGACGACATCGGCAGCGCGCGGCTCTCCCGCAGCACGTCATCGACCTGGCGCACGAAGCCCGGCAGATCGAGGCCCGTCATCGCGCTACCGCGCTTCTTGCGCAGCAGCATCCCGACGAACTGGATCGCCATCGTGACGACCAGCTCGAAGTCCTCGGAGATCTCGTAGTGCATCTCCGCGGCGAGCTGCAGCAGATCCTCGAGCTTCTGGCAGAGGATCTGGACCTCGAAGAAGCCGACGATCGCGGCGTCTCCCTTGAGGGTGTGGACGTCGCGGTTGAGCTGGCGCGCGGCCTCGTCGGCGCCGATGTTCTGGACAAGGCCGTTCCACATCGCCTCCACCCGACCGATTCGCTCTAGGGAAAGCGTCCGGAACCGCTCCAGAAGCTCCTCGGGGATCATGGATGCGTCTCGATCGCTCGTCCTCGATCGCTTACGTGGACTCGATCTTTACCAGATCCACCGCGAAGCAGGCCAGCGCCGCGAGGCTGCGCCGCTGCCACAAATGCTGGGTAGGGTTGGACAAGATGAGGATCTTGTACTGCTTCGACGCGTCGAGATCGCGCACCTGGGCGAGCCAGTTGACGAAAATTTTGAAGCACGACGAGTTCATGAACTCGAGCTCGCGGAAGTCCACGATGACCTCCTTCGCCGAGATGCGCACCGACTCGGGGTGCAGCTTGCTCACGAACAGCTGGAGGTCGTCCTTGGCCTCGAGGTCAGCCGTTCCGGAGAACCGCGCGCGCACGATGCTCTCTTCACTGGTCGCATCAGCCGAGATCACGCTTCCGGACAGCTTGGGCACCTCGATCGTCATTGGGCTCCCTTCCTCCCGTGCAATGGACGATTGAGCGAGGTGGTGGCTTCGATACACACCCTGTCGGTCTCAATCGCGTAGCTGATACGCATATCGGCTTCGGCACGGATGCGCGCGAGACCGAGGCCCGAGCCGTCGGTTCGGTAGGCCGTCTTCTCGAGCATGTTCTGGTAGTACTTGTCCGCGTCCTTCTCTTCGTTCATCTGGTCGATCACGGCCTTGAGCGCCTGGACGCGATCCGGCGTGGCTCGATTCCACGTCTTGATCGTCAGGAGATCCTCGACCACCTCGATCCGAACCCCCGTCTCACCATCGACGGAGTACGCCACCGCATTCTCGAGCAGCTCGTGGGTCGCGAGCGCGACCTTCTCCGAGACTTCCTGGTCGACCAGCACCCGCTCGTAGAACTCCGCGGTGAATCGCCTCACCGTCGAGACGAGCTTGACATTGGGAGCGAAAGATACGTGGAAGAAGGGATATTCCATGGATGAACCCGCGTCGAGACCCCGGGCGTTCGCGCGCTCGCTCATAGTCGCACGGGATGGCATGCATTGTAACGGACGAACCGGGCACGCACGAAGTCCGCGCCCTCGATCTGTTCGACGACCTGTCCGGCGACGGTGTGGGCCCGCGTCGGCTCCGTTGTATCCGTGCTGACATGGCTCAGCGACGGAGATGCGTAGGCGGATCTTATGAGCGCGCGCGCACGCACCCGTTCAGATACTATGGCCCCGTGCGTTTCGGGGTCGCCTTCTGGTGTCTCGCTGTGGAGCTCCTGCTCTCCGCGTGCAGCGACGAGCTCGCGGTCGACGACATGTTCAGCGAGGCGGAGTGGCGGCGGATCAACACCTTCTCGCCGCTGCCACCACCTCCGCCCTCGCCGACCAACCGGTTCGCGGACAACCTGGCCGTGGCGGAGTTCGGCCAGCGGCTCTGGTTCGAGAAGCACTACGCCGGGGAGATCACCGAGGGGTGCATGCAGGCGGGCTGCGCCGACGACGGCGGCCTGGGCAAGATCGGCGAGCGGGGGAAGGTCTCGTGCTCCGACTGCCACCAGGCGGAGCACTGGTTCAACGACACGCGCTCGATCCCGAACACCACGTCACTCGGCACCGCGCGGACCCGGCGCAACGCGCCGTCGATGGTCAACGCGGTCTTCTACGAGTGGGGCAACTGGGCCGGCTCGCACGATCAGTTCTGGAAGCAGGGCGCGAACAGCCCCGAGAGCAAGGACAACTTCAACAGCGATCGCCTGCGCTACGTGCACGTGATCTACGACTACTACCGCGACCACTACAACGCGCTGTTCGAGCCCGATCTCGACGCGGCGCTCGATTCGCGCGCGCTCGACGCCGCGCGGTTCCCGCCGAGCGGCAAGCCGAAGGTCAGCGGCGCGAACGACGGCGCGTGGGAGGGGATGCTCCCCAAGGATCGGGACCACGTCAACGAGGTCATGGCGAACTGCGGGAAGGCGCTCGAGGCGTACGAGCGCCGCCTCGTCAGCGGCAACTCGCCGTTCGACCGCTACGTCGCCGGCGACTTCGACGCGCTCAGCACGAGCGCCAAGCGCGGCCTCAAGCTGTTCATCGGCAAGGCCGGCTGCGACTCGTGCCACGAGGGCGAGACGTTCACCGACCAGGACTTCCACAACACCGGCGTCACGCAGACGGGCACGTTCGACGAGGGTCGCTACGTCGACGTGCTGCGCCTGCCGAACCTCTGGAACGGCGCCGGCAAGTACAGCGACGATCCGATCACCGGCGCGGAGAAGCTCGTCGGCACCGAGCAGAACGAGACGATGCGCGGCCAGTTCCGCACGAAGTCCTTGCGCCACATCGCCGAGACCGCCCCGTACTTCCACAACGGCAGCGCCGCGACGCTCGCCGACGTGGTGCGGTTCTACAACGGGGGCGGCGGCGCGGCGGCCACCTTCCCCGGCGTGAAGGACGAGAAGCTCGTGCCCCTGAACCTCAGCGACACCGAGATCTCGGACCTCGCCACGTTCCTCGAGTCGCTCACCGGTGAGCCGATCCCGGCGGATCTGATGAGGAACACGGCGGCGACCGGCCCCGTCTCTCCGTAGGATCTGGGTCAGCCGGCATACGCACCGATCAGGGGTGTTCGGCTCCGGACCAGCCATCGCCTAGTTACGCGCTATCATCCCTACGAATTAAACTGGCGGTCAATTCCTATCCGAGTATGATGGTTCTCGTGCGCGGATGGGCCACGATCGGATACGCCATGGCAGCGGTGCTCTCGCTGCCTGCTTGCATCATGGACGAGGAGCTGGTCGACGGGACGTTCACGCAGGCGGAGTGGACGCGGGTCCAGACCTTCTCGCCGCTGTCCAGCCCGCCGCCGTCGCCGACGAACCGCTTCGCCGACGATGATCGCGCGGCGGCGTTCGGCCAGCGGATGTTCTTCGAGAAGCGGTTCTCGGGCCCGATCTCGGTCGTTGGTCCGGGCGTGCCCGGCGCCCCCGGCGAGACCGGCAAGTACTCGTGCGCGTCCTGCCACGACACGGGGCGCTGGTTCATCGACACGCGCTCGCAGCCGAACTCCGTCTCGTACGGCGCCGGGCAGATCACCAAGCGCAACTCGCCGTCGATGGTCAACATCGCCTACTACACCTGGGGCGGCTGGGGCGGCGCACAGGATCAGTTCTGGAAGCAGGGCGCGAACGCGCCCGAGAGCAAGGACCTGCTCGGCGACCGCCTCGGCGTCGCGCACGTGATCTTCGACTACTACGCCTCGGACTACAACACCACGTTCGGCGCTGTGACCGGCACGCTCGATCCCAGCCTCGGCGCGGCCGGGCCCGATCCGTCGCGCTTCCCGGCGCACGGTAAGCCGAAGGCAAAGCCCACCGATCCCGACGGCGCGTGGGAGGGGATGACCGACGCGGATCGGCTGCACGTGAGCACGATCATGGCGAACCTGGGCAAGGCGTTCGAGGCCTACGAGCGCCGCCTCGTCAGCGGTGAGTCGCCGTTCGACGCTTTCGTCGCCGGTGACTTCAGCGCGATCAGCGCGAGCGCCAAGCGCGGCGTCAAGCTGTTCATCGGCAAGGCCGGCTGCGAAGCGTGCCACCAGGGGCAGACGTTCACCGACCAGAAGTTCCACAACACCGCCGTCGCGCAGCCGGGTAACGACCTCGGCCAGTTCGAGGACGTGTCGCGCCTCTTCAACGAGTTCAACGGCGCCGGGCGCTTCAGCGACGACCCCGTGGCGGGTGCCGAGAAGCTCGCGGGCATCGCGCAGGACGAGTCCATGAGGGGCAGGTTCCGCACGAAGTCGCTGCGCCAGATCGCCGAGACCGGCCCGTACTTCCACGACGGCAGCGTGGCCACGCTCGACGAGGTGATCCGCCACTACAACAAGGGCGGAGCCAGCGCGGGCTACCCGGGCACGAAGGACGAGCTGCTCGTGCCGCTCAACCTGACCGAGGGCGAGATCGCCGATCTCGTCGCGTTCCTGCAGTCGCTCACGGGTCAGCCGGTGCCGCAGGAGCTGGCGCTCGACACGTCAGCGCCTGAGTAGCTGGCGCGCGACACGCCGGCGCTGGAGGTGCTGCGGCTCACGCCTCGAGGAGGCCGAGCCGCTTCATCTTGCGCGAGAGCGTGACGGCGTTGACGCGCAGCTCGCGCGCGGCGCGCGCGATGACGCCGCCGTTGCGATCGAGGGCCATCTGGATGATGCGGCCCTCGAACTTCTCGACCTGCGCCTCGAGCCCGAGGTCCGGCACGTCGGTCCGCGCCCCGCCGCGCACGTCGTCGGGCAGCGCGTCCCAGCGCAGCGGCTCGCCGAGCGGCGTGAGCAGGAGCGCGCGCTCGATCGCGTTCTTCAGCTCGCGGATGTTGCCCGGCCAGTCGTACGCCAGGAGCGAGGACTCGACGCGCGCGTCGATGCGGGCGAGCGGCCGCCCCATGCGATCGCTGAACAGCTTCACGAAGTAGCGGGTCAGCGGGAGGATGTCCTCGACGTGCTCGCGCAGCGGCGGCAGGTCGATCGGGAACCGGTTCAGCCGGTAGTAGAAGTCGGACCGGAACCGCTGCTGCTTCACCGCCTCCCGGAGATCGACGTTGCACGCGACGATCAGGCGGACGTCGACGGTGCGCGGCTTCGCGCCGCCGACCGGCCGCACCTCGCCGACCTCGACGACGCGGAGCAGCTTCGCCTGCAAGGTCAGCGGCATGTTCTGGACCTCGTCGAGGAAGATCGTGCCGCCGTCGGCGATCTGGAACAGCCCGGGGTGATCCGACATCGCGCCCGTGAACGCGCCGCGGACGTGCCCGAACAGCTCGCTCTCGAGCAGCGTCTCGGTGAGCGCGCCGCAGTCCTGGGCGACGAACAAGGTCTTGGCGCGCCTGCTGCGCGCGTGGATCTCGCGGGCCGCCATCTCCTTGCCGGTGCCGGTCTCGCCGGTGAGGAGCACCGGCACGTCGTGGCCCGCGACGGTGCCGATCAGCTCGTACACCTTCTGCATCGCCGGGCTCACGCGGATGACGTTCGGCGCGTGGCTCGGCAGCTCCGGCGCGCGCGACGGCTGCTCGACCTGGCGGCGCCGCGCGATGCCCTCGAGCTGGAGCGAGGCCCAGCGCAGCTCGAGCTGCATCGCCCACTGCTTGCAGCTACGCTCGACGGCGAGGCTCAGCGCGCGCCGATCATACGGCGGACGAAACACCTCGTACGCGTTGGCGCTGCCGAACAGTGGCAGGATACGATCGAGGCCGACCGTGGTGCACAACGTGATCGGCGGCAGCGGCAGCTCGCCCGGAACCATCCCCGAGCGGGCGTGCTGCGTCACCGCCTCGACGAACGCCTTCAGCTCGGCGCCGTCGCGGGGGAAGCCCATCACCGACGCGCACGCGCGCACGCGCTGCTCATCGAGCTCCGCGAGGTCGTCGACGAAGTCCAGCTCGAGATCGAGGAGCGAGCGCCGCGCGAGCTCCTTCTCGTCAGCGCTCGCGAGCGCCACGAGCACCCGCGGGCGGTGCTCTTCAATGAAGGTGCTGAGGATGCCCTGGATCTTCGATGGCAGCTCCCGAAACTGCACCCCGAGCCCGAGGCGCCCGTCAGGGCCCACCACCCCCGTCCACGCGACCCGGCCCAGCACGCACAGCGACTCCCCGGTGCCGCCCCGGACGTCGCCCAGCACGAACTCGAGCTCGAGCTCATCGCCCGGCTCGATGGCATCGGAGCCTGAGAGGAACCCTGTCAGGCCGATCCCCCCCGTGCTGAGGTTCGTGGCCCACGCCTGGCGCAGCCGGGAGGCCACGACGGGCGCGAAGAACGGGATCCTCGACAGGAACCGATCGCTTCCAGTATCAGCTACCGCAATGAGAGCGCACATACGGGATTCACGCCGACCTGGCGATCGGGGCTACCTGCGAGCGTCGCCCGGATTGATGTCGGATGGGAAGCGCCTGAAGCTCTTCTACGTGCGCATCGTCAAGCTACATGCTCCTACCTTCGCGGTGCTGCGGCGGTTTGTTAGACTCGCGCAAGTGAGGGGTTCGGATGCTCTGTGAGCGCATGGTCCTCCGTGCCGAGCTCTCGCACGATCAGCGCGAGATCGTCGCACACACTACCGAGCTGACGCCCGCATCGGCCGTCGTTCGGACCGACGAGTCGCTCTCGCCGGGTGACGTCGTTTCGCTGCGCCTATCGCTGCGTCAGCTCCTCCCGCCGCTCCAGCTCACGGCTCGCGTCGTGGCGCTCGATCCCGGCTCTGGCCTCGGGTACTTCCCGGGGGTGACGCTGGCGTTTGAAAACGCGACGCCGGAGCAGCAGGCGTACCTGACCCGTCTGGTCGGCAAGATCGAGGAGGGCAGCGCCGAGCCGCCCGTCTGCCGGATCCTCGTGGTCGAGGACAGCCAGCTCATGCGCGAGCACGTCGAGACCCGCGCAGAGCGGGTCACCGGCGACGGCGTGCGGGTCATCGTGGACACCGCCGACTCCGTCGAGCGCGCGCTCGAGCTGCTCAGCACGCGCAGCTACGCACTCGCGCTCGTCGATCTCTTCCTCCCCGACAAGTCGGGGGACGGGCTGGTCCGCACGATCCGCGATCGCGGGCTCGACCAGCTCGCGGTGATCGGGTGCAGCGTGGGCGGGTCGGCGGCGCGAACCGCGTTCCTCGAAGCGGGAGCGGACCTCTACCTGGATAAGCCGGTGAAGGTGAAGGACCTGTTCGCCACCGTCCAGCGGCTCACCCTGCTGAACGCACGAAAGGGTTCACCGTGAAGCGCATCATCTTGATGGATGACAGCGAGATCTTCCTCGAGGTCGCCCGCCGCGCGCTCGTCCAGGCCGGCTACGAGGTCATCACCGCGAACGACCTCGAGAGCTTCCAGAAGGCGCGGGAGCAGAAGCCGGCAGACCTCGTCCTGATGGACGTGCAGATGCCCGAGGCGTTCGGCGACGACATCGCGATGACCCTGGTGTTCGCGCACGACGTCGTGACGCCGATCTACCTGCTCTCGAGCCTCAACGATCAGGAGCTCAAGGCGCGCGCCCGCGAGGCCGGGATCGACGGCTTCATCTCCAAGAACATCGGGATCGACCGCATCGTCGAGCAGGTCCGGCGCATCCTCGACCCCGCGGAGCTTCCCCCGCCCGACAACCCGGCCGACCGGTCGCGCGGATGAGACGGCTCCTGCTCCTGCTCGCGCTCGGTGCCTGCGCGGACCCGACGACGGCGATCTTCGTGGACCCCGGCGCCGACCCCAGCGCCGACTTCTACGCGCTCCCGTTCCCGAACGATCGCTGGCGCGAGCCGGACGGCACGATCGACCTCTCGCGGTTCCCGACGAACGCCTTCCTGGTCGAGACGTACCGCGCCGCGGCCGAGGAGCTCGACGGGTTTGGCCTGAACCCGACGGTGTTCGTGCGCTTCGAGGGTCCGCTCGATCCGGACAGCCTGCCGGCGCCGGCCGCGTCGGTCGGCGAGCGCGCCTCGGTGTACCTCGTCGACGTCGACGCCCGGTCGCCGGATCGCGGCCAGCGCGTCCCGGTGCACGTCCACTTCCACGCCGCGGCCACACCGACGATCGGCGCAGACCGGCTCGCGGTGCGCCCCTACCCCGGCTTCGGCCTCGCCAGCGGCACGACGTACGCCGCCGTGGTCACCGACCGCGCGCGCTCGGCGAGCGGCGGCGACGTGCTCGCGCCGGCCGCGTTCCAGGCGCTCCTCGACGGCCGCGGCGATCCGGCGCTCGCCGCCGTGTACGAGCCCTTGCTCGCGTGGCTCGACGAGCCCGGCGGTGACGACCGCGCGGACGTCGTGTCGGCGGCGGTCTTCACCACGCAGCGCGCGACGGACATCGCGACGGCGATCCGCAAGGGCGTGTTCGGCGCGCCCGCGCCGGTGGCGGCGAACGTGATGGAGATCCCCATCCCGATGCCGATGCCGCTGGCCGAGCCCTTCCGCCTGTTCGTCGGCGAGTACACCGCGCCGAACTTCCAGAGCGGGGCCGTCCCGTACCGAGACGCGCCGGCCGGCAAGATCCTCGTCGGTCCCGATGGCGTGGCGATCGTGCAGCGCATGGAGCCGATGCGCTTCGGGCTGTCCATCCCGGTGGGGCCGATGCCCCAGGCCGGCTGGCCGATCGCGATCTACCAGCACGGCACCGGCGGCGATCACCTCACGTTCGTCGAGGACCTGACCTCGCACGTGCTCGCGGCCCAGGGCATCGCCGTGATCTCGACCGATCAGGTCCTCCACGGCCCGCGCAACCCGACCGGGGACGCGGAGGTCGACTTCTTCAACATCAGCAACCCGTACGCCATGCGCGACAACTCGCTGCAGGGCGCCGCCGACGCGTGGTCGCAGCTGCGGCTCGCGCTCGGCCTCGCGATCCCCGATGGCCCGGGCGCGATCCGGTTCGATCCGTCGCGGGTGTTCTTCTTCGGCCACTCGCAGGGCGGCTCGACGGGGCCCGCCTTCGTGGCGCTCGAGCCGGCGATCAAGGGCGCCGTGCTGTCGGGCACCGCGGGCCTCTTGTCGCTGTCCCTGCTCTACAAGACGAGCCCGCTCGACGTCCCGAGCCTGCTCCAGACGTTCCTGCGCGACGGCCCGGTCGACGAGGACAACCCGTCGCTCGCGCTGTGCCAGATGTGGTTCGAGCGCGCCGACGGCATCAACTACGCGCCGCTCATGGTGCGCCGGCCGGGGCTCGCTCCCGACGGTACCCGGCTCTCGCCGCGCAACATCTTCCAGACCGAGGGCTTCACCGACACGTACACGCCGAACCCGGCGATCGAGGCGATGGCCGTGGCGATCGGCGGCAACCTCGTCGGGGATCCCGATCTGCAGGACGTGCCCGGCCTCACCGAGCTGCGCGGCCGGGACGTGCTCGCGCCGCCGTTCTCGAACAACGCCGGCGGCGTCACCGCGGTCCTCGCGCAGTACCGGGCGCGCCCCAACGACGACGGCCACTACGTCGTGTTCGACATCCCGCTCGCGGTGCGCCAGTCGGGCGAGTTCCTCGGCACGCTGGCGCGCACCGGCACGGCCACCGTCGTCGGCCCGGCGCCGGGCAACTAGTCGGCGTCGCCGCCCTTGAGGCCGTGGCGCTTCAAGAGCTCGCGCAGGTGATAGCGCGTCAGCCCGGCCTCCTGCGCGGAGCGCGTGATGTTGCCGTCGTTGCGCTGCATGAGCGCCGTCAGGTACGCGATCTCGAACGCGTCGACGACCGACTGCTTCGCGCCCTTGAAGCCCAGGCCGGCCTTGAGCAGCGACGCGTCGAAGATCGCCGGCCCGGTCTGCTGCGGCAGGTCCACGCCCGAGAGCTGCGCCGCGGCGCGCTGCGCGGCGTGCGCGCCGGCCTGCGCGAGGTCGTGCGACACGACGAGGCTCGGACCCATCTCGCGGCCGAACACCAGATCCGGCCGGGTGATCACCGACCCGTCCGTCAGCGCCGCCGCGCGCTCCACGACGTTGCGCATCTCGCGCACGTTGCCGGGCCACGAGTGCCCCATGAGCGCCGTCAGCGCGTCCTGCGAGAACGACATCGTCATCCCGCGGCGGCCCGCGATCTCCCGCAGGAAGTGGTTCGCGAGCGACGGGATGTCCTCCGTCCGCTCGCGCATCGGCGGCAGCTCGACGTGCACCACGCTGAGCCGGAAGTAGAGGTCCTCGCGGAACGTGCCCTTGTTGACCTCCTCGCGCAGATCGCGGTTCGTGGCGGCGAGCACGCGGACGTCGACCTTGTGCGTGCGATCGCCGCCGACCCGCTTGATCTCGCGCTGCTCGAGGACGCGCAGGAGCTTGGGCTGGAGCGTGATGTCGAGCTCGCCGATCTCGTCGAGGAAGATCGTGCCGCCGTTCGCCTGCTCGAAGCACCCGACGTGCTGCGCGACCGCACCCGTGAAGCTGCCCTTCTCGTGGCCGAACAACGTCGACTCGATCAGCTCGCGCGGGATCGAGCCGCAGTCGAGCACCACGAACGGCCGGGTCTTCCGCTGCGACTTGTCGTGCAGCGAGCGCGCGACCATCTCCTTGCCGGTGCCGGTCTCGCCGGTGATGAGGCACGTGAGGTCGCTCGGCGCGACCTTCTCGAGGTGCGCGAAGATCTCGCGCATCGCGGGCGAGCTGCCGAGGAGCAGGCCGAAGCGATCCTGCTTCGACAGCTCGATCTCGACGACGTCCTGCGTCGACTGGAACTGGATGTTCGTGTGCCCGATGCGAAACACGTTGCCCGGGCGCAGGTACGCCTCGCGGATCCGCAGATCGCCGACGAAGATGCCGTTGCGCGAGTTCAGATCGCGCAGGCGATAGCCGTCGTCGCGCGCCGAGACCTCGAAGTGCGTCCCCGACACCGCCTTGTCCTGGACGACGAGGTCGCTGATGATGCTGCGCCCGCCGGTGACGCGCGGCTTCAGCATCTCGAGCTCCTTGCCCTGATCCGGCCCGTTCAGGACGACCAGCTTCCCCTTGCGCAGCCGCCGGACGGTGGCCCACTCCCCGTCGAACAGCGTCGTCAGCCCGGTGCTGGACTCGAACTGGGAGCCGTCATTCTGCATCCGGTTCACCGTATCACGGCCGGCGGCCGCTTCGCGGTCAGGGCTAGTTGCCGACAGCTCGGGCTAATTGAGCCACTTCGAGTCGTCGCCGGACGGGGACGGCGTCGAGCGCGACGGTGACGCGCCCTTGTCCGATCTGCCCGCGCGGAGCCCGCCCTCGATCACCGACAGCTTCGCGCGCGCCCGCGCGATCCGCCAGCGGCGCCACGCGAGCCCGGGCGACCACCGCTTCGACGTGAGCACGGCCGCCGCGAGCATCGCGGCCGCGAACGCCGCGCCGAGGGCCCACAGCTGCTGCAGCCCGATGAACAGGAGCAGGAACGCCATGAACCCGTACATGAGCTGGCGCCCGGTCAGCGGCAGCACGCCGAAGAACTGCACCGGCTGCTTCGCGTACACGATGCCGAACGCGACGATCGAGGCGTAGATGAACGGATCGATGCCGTCGATCGCGACGGCGCGCGATCCGATGACGAGGCCCAGCGCCGTCCCGGCGAGCGTCCCGGCGAGCGACGTCACGGCGAAGAACCGGTAGAACCGCGCCGTGCCCCAGAACCGCTCGAGCGTCGGCACGAACATCCACATCACGACGCCGTGGAGCATCAGGTTGATGAACCGCGTCTCGAGGAAGACGCCGGTGACGAGCGTCCACACCCGGTAGTGCTCGAAAACGTTCTCCGGCGTGGCCGACAGGTACGCGGTGATCGATCGGCGCGTCGCCTCGTCCGACAAGAGCCAGACCAGCGACAGCCCGATCTCGAGCCCGATGACGAGCATCGCGCCGCGCGTGATCCGCAGGGCATCGAACCGGCCGCCTCGTCGCGCGCTCACGGTCTTGACCTTAGCACACGCGCCGAGCAGCCCTGCACGGCCTCCGGAACGTCGACGCCCGCTCCAGCCGGCGAGCACCGGCGCGAGCGGGCGTCTGGGTGGCGGGCAGCGCGACGCGCCCGCTCCTCACGTCTCCCGATCAGGGAATGACGAGCGTGACGATGCCCAGGTCCGTGACCTGGTTGCGATCACGCATGACCTTGTTGTTGAGCAGCTCGCCAGCGCCGATCGCCTGGTTGGACGTGTTGATCGCGTCCACCTTGACCACGTACGTGCCTTCCATGACGGCCGCGGAGAAGTCGACGCCGGGCTCGCAGTCGAACGTGTCGGTGACGGCCGCGCTGGAGCCGCTGAGCGTGGCGGTGATCTCGACGCCGTCGATGTTGGCGACGTCGCGGCAGGCCAGCAGCGTGCCGGTCGCCGACGTCCTGCGCAGATCCCAGCCGACCTTGAAGTAGCCGCCGTTGTCGACGATGTCGGACGAGAACGTCTTGTCCACGGTCGTCACGTCGACGGTCGCGGCCAGCGAGGTGGCGTAGATCGAGGCGCCGCCGGGGCTGGTCACGCTGAGGAACGTCTCGTAGACGCCCGGGACGAGCTCGTCGGTGAAGTTGCGCATGTCGACGCAGTCGAACAGGTCGATGACCTCGGAGCCGAGGTCTCGGCCGGTCGCCGGATCGAACTGCTGGTTGTGGAGGGCCACCGTGTCGAACCCGGCCGGGCACGGGTTGGTGACGACGGGACGGCCGCTCGCATCAACCTCGTGGAATGACCACTCCGCGTTGATGGTCGCGAACTCGTCGTCGACGTCATCGCTGGACGTGATGATGCAGCCGGTGGTCTGCGAGATGAGCGCCGCGAGCAGCAAGCTTCCTAGGACAAGTTTCTTCATCGTTGTTTCCCTCGGGTCTAGTGCTGCGCCATCCGACGGCGCAGCAGCAGGTTGCTTCACGACGGCTGTTGAGGCAATTGCCGAGCCACCTCACCGCGACGTCATGTGACCGATCGCAATCTCGCCACAAATGCAGCGCCGCGTCGCGCTGCACTCCGACACGACCACCACGATCTCGACGGCGCCGAGGCTGATGGTATCCCCCACGATCACGCTACGTTGCTCGGCGGCAGGCGCGATGTAGGATGACGGCTCCGCCTGGCCTCCGCCCGCACAGAGCGGAGTCACCGTGAGGAGCGCTTCTCCCGCCGGGAGCTCGAAGCCAGTCACGCCGTGATTGGCGGTGCACCGCCAGCTCGCAGCTCCCGTCCAAACGCGAGTGACGCCGCGAACTTCCCAGTCGAGGCGCATCCGGTCCACGGGCCCGGCCCCGTCCACGTCGGAATCGCATTCAACGAACTTGTCCTCGGCCGAGCTGCTCGCGGGCCGCAGCTTCCACGACAGCTCCACGGCACCGCCGTTCACGTCCTCGCAGCCGTGAACCAGCAGACACAACCCTGTCACCAATGCCATACGGGTAGACAGCGCGACGCGTGGCGGCATGACTACACACATTGTACGCCTGTCCGACTCGCGCCCGCCGAGACGATCTCGTAGCGCGCCTCTGCCACACCGTGCCGCTCGCGTACTTTCATACAGCCTCCTCGCCGAGGCGGGCTCCGCCCTCCGCGACTCGCTCGTCGGCCTGATTTGACCACCGCGCGGGGTGCGTGCTATCGCCGTCGCTCGACATGCTGGGGGCCCCGACGACGACCGCGCTCGCGGCGAACCTCGACATCCTCGAGATGTTCAAGAAGGCGCACTGGATCGTCCAGGGCGTCATGGTGCTGCTCGCCATCATGTTCATGATCGGCCTGTACATCATCATCTACAAGACGATGTACCTGCGCCGCGCGTCCTCCGAGTCGGAGCGGTTCCACGACTCGTTCTGGCGCTCGCGCGACATCGAGCAGATCTACAAGCAGGCCCAGGCGCTGCGCAACAGCCCGCTGTCGCAGATGTTCGTCGCCGGCTACACCGAGCTCGCGAAGCTCGCCTCCGACGAGAACCTGCGCGACGATCGCGAAGGCAACCTCGCCAACATCGAGCGCGCGCTGCGCCGCGCGCAGACGGTCGAGACCACGAAGCTCGAGTCGATGGTGCCGTTCCTCGCCACGACCGGATCGGCGGCGCCGTTCATCGGCCTGTTCGGTACGGTCATCGGCATCCTGCTCGCGTTCCTCGAGATCTCGGACTCCGAGGCGGCCGCCACGCTGAAGGTGGTGGGCCCGCACATCGCCGAGGCGCTGTTCGCCACGGCGATCGGCCTGGTCGCCGCGATCCCGGCCGTGATGGCGTACAACTACTTCATGCGGAGGATCCGCGTCCTGCGCTCGGAGATGGAGACCTTCGAGCACGACTACCTGAACATCATCAAGCGTCACTTCTTGCGCTGAGGGATGCGCCCATGGCGATGAGCACCGGTGGCCGGGACGAGCTGAACGCGGAGATCAACGTCACCCCGCTGGTCGACGTGATGCTCGTCCTCCTGATCATCTTCATGATCACGGCGCCGATGATGAACACCGGCGTCGACATCGACCTGCCTTCCGTCGCGGCGAAGGAGGTCAAGGACCCCGAGGGCAAGCTGATCCTGTCGATCGGCGTCGACCGCCGGCTCCACATCTCGAACACGATCATCCCGTGGGCGCAGCTGCCGGACAAGCTGAAGGCCCTCATCAAGAACCGCGTCGACGCCAAGCAGGACAGCGAGCTCTACATCGAGGCCGACACCAAGCTCCCGTACGGCGTGGTGGTCACCGCGATGGCGATCGCGAAGAATGCAGGGGTGACGAAGGTGATGATGCTCACCGATCCTGCCGAGAACCTGGACCTCGGAGAGCTCGACAAGACCGCCGGTCGCTGAGCCGCGTCAGAGGGAAGCCATGAGCCTCAAAGACGGAGAGATGCACAGCCTGGCCGCGATCGGCGCCGTCCTCCTGAGCGCGGCGCTCGGCGCCGGGCTGTACGGGTTCGCCGGGGGGGCCGAGGCCGAGGCGGCGGCGCGGCCCGAGCTCGAGGACATGGAGGCGATCGAGGCGTCGATCGCCACGCGCAAGAAGCCCGCGCAGCTGCCGCAGAAGAAGACGCAGGAGGCGCCGCCGGAGCCGCAGGCCGACAAGGTGAACCGCGACGCCGACAAGATGCCGGATCCGCCGAAGGACAAGCCGCCGCAGGACCCGAAGATCGACGTGAACGACCCGCTCAAGAACGTGAAGCGGCGCGACGTGGGCGACGACACGCCCGTGGGCAAGCCGACCGACGACGTCGGCGCGTTCAACGAGAACGAGCGCGGCTTCGCCGACGAGACGAAGGGGCACCCGTACCTCCAGAAGGTCGCGCGCGACATCAACGACGCGTGGGAATTTCCGAAGATCCTGAGCGCAACGAACGCCGCCGTGGGTTGCCTCCACATCACGGCTGACGGCAAGATCGCGAAGACCAAGCTCGAGAAGAGCAGAGACGACCAGCTCGATCAGTCGGTCGAGGACGCCCTGACGAAGGTGGAGAAGAAGCGCAACAACAACCCCGAGCCGGTGCCCGCCGACATCGCCAAGCTCGCAACCACCCGGTGGATATGCTTCAAGTTCAATCCCCAATCGCGTACCGAGTAGCCACCGCGCTCGCGGTCGCCGCGATCGCCGCGGGAGCGCCCGGATCGGTCGCGCGCGCCGACGAGCCGAAGGGCGGCGTCGTCATCGACGTCAACTCGCCGAAGCGCACGCTCTACCCGATCGCGATCCCGATGAGCCCGGAGAGCGACGCGACCGCGTCGCGCGAGGTCGCGACGGTCGCGTCGTTCGATCTGGGCCTCGCCGGCGTGTTCAAGGTGCTCGATCCGGCGGGCTTCCTCGCCGACCTCAAGGCCGAGGGGCTCGGGGTCGATCCGAAGAAGTGGAAGGACGCCGGCGCGTACGGCGTCATCAAGTACCGCGTCACGCCCGGCGAGGTGGAGTTCCGGCTCTACGAGGTCGCGAAGGGCGCGACGCCGTCGCTGACCCGGACGTACCCGCGCAAGGGCGATCTCCGCCAGCTCACGCACCGCTGGTGCAACGAGGTCGTGAAGTACTACACCGGCGAGGCCGGCTTCTTCGGCTCGAAGATCGCGTTCGCGGTCAAGGCGAAGCCCGGCAACGCGATCTACGCGATGGACTTCGACGGCGCGAACGCCTTCTCGGTGTCCCGGAACAGCTCGACGAACATGTTCCCGGCGTGGTCGCCGTCGGGCGCGCAGATCGCCTACACGTCCTATATGCGCAACAACCCGGACCTCTACGTCGGTCCGGCGGCTGGCGGCCGGCCGAAGCAGATCTCGAAGCACCGCGGCATGAACACGGGCGCCTCGTGGTCCCCCGACGGCCGGCAGATCGCGCTGACGCTCTCGAAGGACGGCAGCCCCGACATCTACATCATCAACGCCGCCGACGGCAGCGTCGTCCGGCAGCTCACCAAGGACAAGGCGATCGACACGTCGCCGGCCTGGTCGCCGGACGGCAGCCAGATCGCGTTCGTCTCGGATCGCGCTGGCGGCCCGCAGATCTACGTGGTGCCGTCGGGCGGCGGCGGCGCGCGCCAGGTCTCGCGGGTCGGCTCGTACAACACGACGCCGGCGTGGTCGCCGCGGCCCGGGAAGCAGATCCTCGCGTACACCACGCGCGACGGCGCGACGTACGACATCGTCACGCTCGATCTCGCGACGGGCCAGATGACGCGGATCACCCAGAACGAGGGCAGCAACGAGGAGCCGTCGTTCTCGCCGAACGGGCGCGCGATCGCCTTCGCGCGCGCCGGCCAGGGCATCTACATCGCGAACGCCGACGGCACCGGCACGGCGGTCAAGGTGTGGAGCGGATCGGCGACCGGCGTCGACTGGGGCCCGGCGCCGAAGGACTGAAGGCGCCGAAGGACTGAAGGCGGGCGCTAGCCCTGGCCGAGGTACTCGAGCAGGTGCTCGTAGGTGACCACACCGACGAGCGCGCCGTGATCGACCAGCACCGCCACCGCGTCCGGGTCCTCGCGCAGCCGCACGTAGACGTCCGCGAGCGAGTCCGACGGCGAGACGGTCAAGACCTCGCGGTGGGGGAGCTGGGCGACCAGCGCGTGCGGCCCGAGCTCCTGCACCCCGGCGGCGAGGTCGTCGCGCGTCACCACGCCGACGGGCCGATCGCCATCGACGATCGGCACCTCCGAGCGCTGGCCGGCGACCAGGAGCTGCGCCACGTCCTCGAGCGGCTGCTCGACGCTCACGGTGGTGAGCCGGTTCAGGATCACCGCGCTGACGGGGACGCTCGCGAGCGCCGCTGGCGCGCCGAGCCGCCGCGCCACCCGCGTGAGCATCGAGATCCCGACGGAGATCGCCGCACCGAGCGTCTCGCGTAGCCTTCTACGATCCTCGTCTTTTCTTCGAGCAGGCGCCATACCCAGTTCCTGTGCAGCGCACATGCCACGCGATCGCGCGCGGTCCCGCCACGGCCGCACGCCCGGGTCGCGCGACAACCGGCTCGCCGACGAGCGCCTGACGGCCGATTCGAGCTCGCACGAGCACACCGTCGGAGATCAGCCGCCGTGCGCTGTGGCGCAACCGCCCGAATCGACGGCGGGAGGGTTGGATCGCTTCGTGCTCCTGATGAACTTATGCCTGCCCCGTTTCCTCATCAGTACAGCGCCACGATCAGCCGGACGTTCGCGTCGCGCGCTCGGGTCGAGGCGCCGCCGCGCCCATCGCTCCACGGGGGCCCCTCGAGCCAGCTCGAGGGCGACGTGTCGGCGTGGTCGCCGGAGCAGCTCGTGCTGTCGTCGCTCGGGATCTGCCTCTTGACCACATTCGAAGCGTTCGCCGCGCGCGACGGCATCGAGCTCCTGCGCTGGGTCGCCAGCGCACGCGGCACCGTCGATCGCACCACCGAAGGCCTGATGTTCACCTCGATCGTCCTCTCCATCGACATGGAGGTCGCGGGCGACGTCGATCGCGTCGAGCAGACGCTCGAGGACGCCAAGCAGTACTGCCTTGTCCTCAACTCGCTGCGCGTCCCCGTGATCGTCGAGGCCGACATCCAGACGCCGGATCAGGCCGCGGATCGGGCGGCGCTGGCGCAGCGCCGGGCGAGCTGACGCGGGCGCACAGACGCTAGCACCCGCAGCCTCCCTCGTACTCCACGTCTCGGGGCTTCTCGCGGAACGCCGCGCCGTCGGGATCGATCGTGAACCGGCCGCGGCTCGTACGAAGGACGACGGCGCTCCCCGTGCTCTCGATGCGCGTCACGGACGCACCGCGGAGCGCCCGCGCCAGCGCGCCGCGCCGGCGGTACGTCCGGAAGTCTCCGCGCGACGCGTACCGGCGCAGCTCTGCCCCGGCGACGCCGCCCTCCTCGCCGAGCGTCACGACCAGATCGACGGCCTTCCCGTCCGCCTCGAGCTGGAAGATGGCGCGCCGGCCGCTCACCCAGGCGCCCTCGAGATCGTCCGCCGCGGCGAGCGAACGCGCGACGAGCGAGCGCGCCTCCGGTCCGGCCGCGGTGTCGTCGATGAGGTACGGCTCCTCGTACAGACCGTCGCAGCCGCCCACGATCCGGATGCCGCCGCGCCCGCGGAGCGCCTCGAGGAGCCGCGCGCTCGGCCGGGTCGGGCTCGCGGGCAGGTCTGCCGGCCCGACGCGATAGACGTTGCGGTCGAACGCGATGACGAGGCGCTCGATGGCGCCGTTCTGGGTCAGCGTGAAGCCGAGGCCGCTGCCGTCGTCCTCGGCGCTCGCATCGACGAGCGTCCAGCCCGACGCGATCGCCGAGCGCAGCCGCACCGAGGCCGCGTCTTCGAGCTCCTCCTGGCTGTCGAACGTGATCGTCTCCGTGGTGGCGAGCGTCAGCACGGGGAGCAGCGCGATGAGCATGCCCTCCGTGCTGCGAGCGGGGTGCCACCGCCGAGCCGAGTCGGCGCGCCCACTTGCACGTGCCGTGTCTCGCGCGACACGCGGGCGGCGCATTTTCCGCGCGCCGCCGGCCGGGCCGCGAATCTTGCGCCGGCGTGCCAGGGCACCGTCGCCGCAGCGATGGCAGCGGATCGGCGTCCGGTCTTGCGAGTTTGCTTTAGGCTGATCCGATGATGGGACGGGAAGCGATCCTGATCCTCCTCGGCGGGCTCGTCGGGTGCTCGTTCGGATCGCCCAAGGAGATGCCCGACGCGGCGACGCGTCCCTCGCCGGCGCGAGCAGCGATGGGAGCGGCGGCGGCGGCGGTGCCGGCGCCGGGTTCATCATCGTCTGGACGCCGCCGTCCGGCTTCATGCGCAGCGGGGTCCAGAGCCCCCTCGAGGTCCAGGTCTCGACTATCGAGTAGGCGCGGCGCCGTTCACGCCAGGCGCGCGCGGACCGCGTCGGCGAGCGGATCCGCCACGCAGATCCGGTTCGTCGCGTGATCGATCGTGTCGCACGTGACGATGCCCCGCGCGCCCGCGGCGACGAGTTCGGCGGAGACCGCGTCGGCGAACACCGCGTGGATCGCGACGCACATCGGCGCGGCCGCGCCCGCAGCGCGGAGCTGGCGCGTCGCCTCGACCATCGTGCGCCCGGTCGAGACGATGTCGTCGATCACGACCGGCGTGTGGCCATTCCACGGCCCGCCGGGCGCCGAGACGGAGACATCGCGATCGCCGCGCCGCGTCTTCTCGAGGACCAGGTACGGCGCGCGGCACTGCGCGGCGACGGCCGCCACCCACTGCACGCTCTCGGCGTCCGGCCCGACGAGCACCGGGTGCTCGACCTCCTCGGTGATCCAGCGCGCGATCGCCGGCGCCGCGCGCGCGATCGTCGTCGGGATCGAGTAGATGGCATCGAGCGAGTCGTAGCGGTGGAGGTGCGGATCGACCGTGACGAGCCAGTCGACCGCGCTCGACACGAGCCGCGCGAAGTAGGCCGACGTCACGCCCTCGCCGCGCTGGAAGCGGCTGTCCTGCCGCATGTACGCGAGGTACGGCGCGACCAGCCCGACGCGCGCGGCGCCGAGGTCCCGGGCCGTGCCCGCGAGGAACGCGACGCGCAGGAAGTTGTCGCCGGAGAGGTTGCCGACGATCGCGGCGTCCTCGCCGAGCGCGTCGCGATCGATGCGGACGTAGAGCTCGCCGTCCGGAAATTGCCGCAGCTCGGGGACGATCACGGAAAGCCCGAGCCGGGTGCCCAGCCGTTGCGCGCAAGCCTCGCTGCCTGGCACCGCGATGAGGACGGTCACCGCGCCATCGTACCAGAGGCAGTACCCGAGGCAGCACCCGCGGCAGTACAGCAGCGCCCGCGCGCCCGCGCGCCCGCGCGCCCGCGCGCACAGCAGCGCCCGCAGCGCCCGCGCGCCCGCGCGCCCGGCGACTACAGCGCCTTGAGGCGGGTCACCCGGAGCAGCAGCGGGATGACCTTCTGGCTCGTCACGATCGACATGTGCTCGTACTGCGAGCGGATGTAGAGCAGCTTCGCGCGCCGCTCGCCCTTCGTGAACGCGCCGAGCGTCGCCGGGAACCCCTCGCGGGCGACCGCGAACTTGTACTTCTTGGCGAAGCTCGCCGAGTCCTGCGCCGTGCCCGCGCCGACGACGATCATCTTGTGCTCGTCGGCGTGCTTGCCGCTGCGGATGAACTCGTCGAACGCCGCCTCGCCGGCGTACAGCGCGTCGAGCAGGATGATCTGATCGACCAGGCGGTGATCGACCCACTGCATCACCGTGCGGAACGCGCCGGAGTGCCCCATCACGACGATCGGCCCCTCGGGGAGCCGGAGGTTCGCGCGCGTGACGGCGCGGCGCAGATCGCTGAGCGCCGGCCAGTGCACCGGCTGCTCGTTCGCGGCCGGCGCGTCGGGCACGATGAACATCGCGTTCTGCTTGCTCGCCTTGAACTGCTTGGCGAGGTCGTGATCGCGCCACGCGCCGTCGGCGTCGGTGTAGTAGCCGTGCACGTAGACGACGGTGCCCGCCGTCTCGCGGTTGTAACCCGGCGGGACCCAGACGTGGACCGCGCCCTGTCCCGTCTTGATCCGCCAGTGCCGGCCACCCTGGAAGGTGTCCTCCTTCTTCTCGAGGCGGCCGGTGCCGTCGTCGGCCGCGCGCGGTTTCGCCGTCGGGCGCGACGCCGGGCTCGCGACGCGCGCGCGCGTACCGGACGCCGCGGGCGCCCCGGGCGCCGCCGGCGCAGGCGCGGGCGCCGCGGGCGCCGCATCGGCATCGGCATCCTCGGCATCGACATCGGCGGCGGACGTCGCCTGGGCCGCCGGCTCCTCGTCCGGCAGCGGATCCTCGGCGCGTGCGACGCCGAGCTGGGCGATCGCCGAGAGGACCGCGATCGCGAGCGTGGGCGAGAGCTTCATTTCTTCTTCGGCTCCGGCGGTGGCGCGGGTTGCGTGATCATCAGGTGGACACCCAGCTCGGAGTCGACGTACCCGTAGCGGAACCCGAGCCTACGGCGGGGCTGTGACTCCCAGAGCTTCACCATCTCCTCGGCGATGACGCCGTTGGCCTCGGGCAGGAACGGGCCCTTGAAGGTCCCGTACGTCACCTGCTTGAAGCCGGCCTTGCGCGCGAAGCGCGGCGGGATGCCCGTCGCGTCGGAGGCCATCCACGCCATGTTCGCGAGCAGGTAGTCGCGGATCCCCGAGAACCCCGCCTCCCAGATCAGGAAGCTCGCCGCCTTCGTGAGCGCCGCGATCTTGCCCTTGGCGAGCAGGTGCTTCTCGAGCGGGCTGCCCTTGAACGCCTTGTCAGCGAGGTTCCCCGCGATGTGCCGGTGCGTGATCGTCGGCGCCTTCGGATCGCCCGCCTTGCGGAACACCAGCTCCATGTGATTGAAGGCCTCGGAGAAGTCGGTGTCGACCCAGCCGTGCTTCACCTTCCTCGCCTTCGTCGCCGCGAGCGCGTCGATGTCGGCCTGCGAGAGGTACGCGATCGAGCCGTCGTCCTTGAGCTGGAAGAACCGCAGGGACACCGGCTCGTAGCCCATCACGGCCATCCCGGTGAGGTGGAACGAGAGCTGGCCCGGGATGCCGCCCTTCTCGAGCTTGCGCATGTTCTCGCTCGTCGAGTCGTTGAGCGTGAGCAGGCCGTAGATCGCGTCGCGGTACGCCTGCAGCGCGGCCCCGAGCTGCTTTTTGTCCGTCATCGCGGCGAGCCGCGTCGGATCTCCCGCGTGCTCGAGCGAGATCGTCGTGATCTCCTGCGCGTCGGGGTACGTGACGAGCGCGCTCACGAGATCGCCGCCGCCGAACGGGTAGACGACCGTCTGCGGCAGGCCCGCCGGCCGCACGCCTGCGAAGAACGGCTGCGCCCGCTGGATGTACGTCTCCGTGAACCGGGCGAAGCGCTTGGCCATCTCCTCGCAGTGCTTCGTCACCGTCGGCGTGTCGAGCGTCGCCGGCACGGGCTCGGTGCCCGAGCACGTCACCGCCCGGTAGTAGAGCCGGGCGTCCTTGACGTAATCGACCGCGTCGGCGCGCGCCGATCCGGCGATCGCGATCCCCCCGAGCAACGCAGCAGCCGTCAGCACCAAGCGCATGTGAGCCTCCAGAGTCATAAGACGGCGCTTCGGGGGACGCTATTTCTTTGTCAGCGCCGCCGCGGCAGTTTTGACCCGCAGGTCGCGGCAGGGGCCCCCCGGCACCCGGCGCGCGATCAGTTGACGTCCCGGTCGCTCGCCGCGCCCGGCTTGGGCCCCACGAGGCTGTGGAGGACCGCGCGCGCGACCACGTCGCCGCTCCCATCGCGCAGCGTCACCGGGACGTCGTACTGGGCCCGCGCCGACGTCCGTGGGATGGGCGTCTCGCCGATCGCGGTGATCCGGCCCCGCGCCTTCTTCGTGTACTCGATCTCGAGGCCGCTCACGATGAAGCGCGCGTCGCCGGGGAGCGAGTACGCCAGGGCGAGGTTGCCCGCCAGCTCCGCCAGGTTCACGAGCGCGATCGCGTGGATGCTGTCGAGGTGGTTGCGCAGGCCGCGCCGGTCCTGCATCTCGACCTCGGCGTAGCCCGCGCGCAGCACCGTGACGCTCGCATGGATCGTTGCCGTGTACGGCGCCATCCGACCGACCAGCCGCGAGAACAGCATCCGGCCCCCCGGCATGCCCGAGAGCAGGTCCCATGCCTGCTTGATCAGATTCCAGTGACCGCCAGCTCGCGGCTTCGGCAAGAGCTTGGCGAGGGGGATCCGGTCGGCGAGCGCCATCGGCGGCGAACCTACCAGATCGAGTCTCTGTGATCTGCGCCGTTTTCGCGCGTGGTCGCCCCTGTGTCTTCGCGCGCCCGGAGGTAGGATATCGGTGCTCATGCTCAGCCCACGCCTCGCACGCGCAGGTCTCGCGGCGCTCGCGCTCGTGTCGGGGTCGATCCTGGGCGGCGGCTGCAGCAGCCCCGCCAAGAAGCCGCTCTCTCACCAGGACATGGTGCTCGCCGATCCGCTGCCGCTCGCGAAGGGCGCGCGGTGGACGTACGAGGTGACCGTCAAGCGCTTCAACCCCGAGCTCGACAAGGAGACCACGAAGACGATGTCGTGGACCACGGAGGTGCTCGACGCCCGGGAGGCGAACGGCGTCACCGCGTTCCGCATCCGGGGCTGGCCGACCGACCTCGCCGACTTCGATCAGCAGGTCCCGATCGCGACGGAGAAGACGATCCTCCGCCACGGCAACAACTTCATGTTCGGCACGTCCGCCGAGCCGTCGCTCGACGGCGCGGAGGGCTGGTTCTCGTGGCCCGTGATCGATGGCCAGAAGATCTGCCCCAGCGCCGAGATCGCGTACTGCTGGCGCGTCACCGCGGTCGAGACCGGTTACCGGCTGTCGTTCTACACCGGTCCCGACGAGCAGTCGTACGAGCTTCAGCCCGGCACCGGCGTGTCGCGCTTCCATTACGCGCACCACGGCACCACGAACGAGGTCGAGGCGAAGCTCGTCTCGTACAAGACGTCCGGCAAGCGCTAGCGGCCTCGTAGCGGCCTCGTAGCGGCCTCATAGCGGCCTCGTAGCGGCTTCATAGCGGCCCCAAGCGCCCGCGTCGCCCGCGTCCCGAGCCTGGCCGATCTGGTAGCTCCCCCCGCGATGCGTTGCACGCGCTCTCGCCGGCTCGTACAGTCGGCTCGATGAAGACGCAGCTGAGCTACCTCGTCCCGACGGTCATCGAGCAGACCCATCGCGGCGAGCGGGGCTGGGACATCTTCTCCCGCTTGCTCAAGGATCGCATCATCTTCCTGCGGACGCCGATCAACGACGACGTCGCGAACGTCGTGATCGCGCAGCTCTTGTTCCTCGACTCCGAGGAGCCCGAGAAGGACATCATGCTGTACATCAACTCGCCGGGCGGCCACGTCTCGGCGGGCCTGGCGATCTACGACACGATGCAGTACCTGCACTGCGACGTCGCGACGATCTGCATGGGCCAGGCGGCGTCGATGGGCAGCTTCCTGCTCGCCGCCGGAACGAAGGGCAAGCGCTACGCGCTGCCGCACTCGCGCGTGATGATCCACCAGCCGCTCGCCGGCTTCCAGGGTCAGGCCACCGACATCGACATCCACGCGCGCGAGATCCTGAAGACGCGCGACACGCTGAACGAGCTGTACTCGAAGCACACCGGCCAGCCCGTCGAGAAGATCAAGTCCGACACCGAGCGCGACAACTTCATGTCGTCGCCGCAGGCCAAGGAGTACGGCCTGATCGACGAGGTGCTCATCACGGCGAAGAAGAAGCCGGACGAGAAGAAGTAGCTTCACCGCGCGCCCCCGAACGCCTCGCCGTTCAGGGAGCTGGCCACAGGCCCGTCCCCGCCGGTACAGTCGGAAGGCCCATGAAGCCGCCGATCCTGCGGATCCCTACCGTCATCGAGCAGACGCACCGCGGCGAGCGCGGCTGGGACATCTACTCGCGCCTGCTCAAGGATCGGATCATCTTCCTCTCCGGCGAGGTCGATGACGACGTCGCGAACGTCATCATCGCGCAGCTCCTGTTCCTCGACTCCGAAGATCCGGAGAAGGACATCATGCTGTACATCAACTCGCCGGGCGGCCACGTCACGGCGGGGCTCGCGATCTACGACACGATGCAGTACGTGCGGTCCGACATCGCCACGCTGTGCATGGGCCAGGCGGGCTCGATGGCGAGCCTGCTCCTCTGCGCCGGCACCAAGGGCAAGCGCTACGCGCTGCCGCGCTCGCGCGTCGTCATCCACCAGGTGCTCGCCGGCTTCGAGGGCCAGGCCACCGACATCGAGATCCACGCGCGCGAGATCCTGAAGATGCGCGACAAGATCAACGAGCTGTACTCCAGGCACACCGGCCAGCCCGTCGAGCGGATCAAGAAGGACACCGACCGAGACAACTTCATGACGGCGGGTCAGGCCAAGGAGTACGGCCTGGTCGACGAGGTGCTCGTCACCGCCAAGAAGCCGAAGCCGTAGCCGGCTCACGGCCCGCTGGCGCCACCAAGGGTGGTCCCGGCCCGCCGGTCACGGTACGCTCCTCCGACGATGCCGATCGAGAAGCGTGACGGTGCCTCCTTGACCTGCTCTTTCTGCGGCAAGGCGCAGAAAGAGGTCAAGAAGCTGATCGCCGGACCGACCGTGTACATCTGCGACGAGTGCATCGGGCTGTGCAACGACATCATCGCCGAGGAGATCGAGAAGGAAGATCAGTCCTACGGCAGCTCGGCCATCCCCAAGCCCGCGCAGATCAAGAAGGTCCTCGACGAGTACGTGATCGGCCAGGACCGCGCGAAGAAGATCCTCGCGGTCGCCGTCCACAACCACTACAAGCGCATCGATCACAAGCAGAGCGGCGCCCCGCACGGCGGCGACGAGGACGTCGAGCTGCAGAAGTCGAACATCCTCCTGCTCGGGCCCACCGGCTCCGGCAAGACGCTGCTCGCGCAGACGCTCGCGCGCATCCTCAACGTGCCGTTCGCGATCGCGGACGCGACGAACCTCACCGAGGCCGGCTACGTCGGCGAGGACGTCGAGAACATCATCGTCTCGCTGCTCCAGAACGCCGATCACGACATCGAGCGCGCGCAGCGCGGCATCGTGTACATCGACGAGATCGACAAGATCGCCCGGAAGAGCGACAACCCGTCGATCACGCGCGACGTCTCCGGCGAGGGCGTGCAGCAGGCGCTGCTCAAGATCATCGAGGGCACCACCGCGTCGGTCCCGCCCAAGGGCGGCCGCAAGCACCCGCAGCAGGAGTTCCTCCAGGTCGACACGACGAACATCCTGTTCATCTGCGGCGGCGCGTTCACCGGCCTCGAGGACATCATCGAGAACCGGATCGGTCAGAAGCTCATCGGCTTCGGCGCCGGCATGAACAAGAAGGTGGAGCGCTCGCAGTGGGAGCTGATCCAGGAGGTCGAGCCCGAGGATCTCCTCAAGTACGGCATGATCCCCGAGTTCATCGGCCGGCTCCCTGTCATTGCGCCGCTGCACGAGCTGTCCGAGGAGGCGCTCGTGCAGATCCTCACGCAGCCGAAGAACGCGCTCGTCAAGCAGTACCAGAAGCTGTTCGAGATGGACGGCGTGAAGCTCAAGTTCGGCAAGGGCGCGCTGACGAAGGTCGCGAGCATGGCGGCGAACCAGAAGAGCGGCGCGCGCGGCCTGCGCGCGATCCTCGAGAGCGCGCTGCTCGACATCATGTTCGACACGCCCGGCCAGGCCGTGAACGAGGTCATCATCAACGAGGACGTGATCGAGAAGCACGGCTCCCCGCTCATCACGTACAGCAAGGAGCCCAAGGCCGCCGAGGCCTGAGGCCGCCGAAAACGACGAGCGCCCGGGCGGTGGGCCCGGGCGCCGCGCGCTGGATCGATCGCCTCAGCGATCAGAACCAGTTGATGCCGATGCCTACGCTGCCGGCCGTGACGTTGTTGTCGATGCCCTTGTACGAGCCGTTGATGAGCCGGCCCTGCAGGTCGATCGAGAAGTTGCGCGCCGACAGGAGCTCGAAGCCGATCGCGCCCATGATTGCGCCGCCGTTCTCCGGCCGCGACACCGTGCCGTAGTACGAGTCCTCGACCTGCAGGTTCGCGAAGCCGATGCCGCCCTTGATCCAGAGCTGCGGCGTGACCCAGTACTGTCCCGCGAGCATCAGCGCCGTCTGGACGAGCGTCGTGTCGTCGAAGCCGTCCGTCGCGAGCGTCTGCATGTTGGCCTGGGCCTCGCCCATCAGCGCGAAGCGCGGGCCGAGGAAGCCGCCGATGTGGCCCGAGAGCAGGCCCGCGAGCGTGCTGTACTCGCAGTTGGCGCACTCGATGTCGCCGCCCCGATCCGACATCCCGCCGACGCCGAGGCTGAAGCCGAAGATCAGGCGGCCTGTGCGGTTGTGGAAGCCGCCGGGGAACGTGGAGGCCGGAGGCGGCGCCGAGTAGTACTGGGCGAACGCGAGGCTCGGGAACAGGAGGCAGGCGAGGATGATGATCTTCTTCATGTGAACCCCAGGTGGGCGGCGAAACGCCGTGCGCCGGAATCTTCGCAAGTCCGAGGCCAGCGCGCGAGTTACCACCGGGGCCATGGATAACGCCGACTTACACGCTCCGGAACCGCGGTCAGCGTGCGAGCCCGCTACGTTGTGAACGCTCGTCCATGATCGAGCGGGCGCCTGAAATACACGCCCCCTGATCTGCGCCCTGATCTGCGTCAGGAAATCGACAGCACCTGATCGATCGCCTCGCGCGCGCGGCGCACGTCGCCGCGGAACGCGATGCACGGCACGCCCTGCCCCGGGAACAGCACCTCGGACCACGTCGCGGCGCCGTCCGGCGTCGACCACCCGGCGTCGACCAGGCACGCGTCCACCGGGCGCTCGTCGCGGTGGGCCAGTTGCACGAGCGCCGCCGGATCCGTCGCGCACGCCGCCGCGTACCCCACCGCCGCCAGGCCGCGCTGCAGCCCGGGGAGCCGGTCCGCCGACGCGCCGATCAGCACGCGCCGCTCGGCCCGCTGCCCGATGCGCATGAGGAACGCCTGCCAGCGCGCGCGATCGACGTCGGACATCTCGACGATCTGCAGGCCGTAGCCCGACGAGAGGGCATAGCTCTTGGCCACCGCATCGTCGATGACGCGCATCACGCGCGACAGTCCGGATACCGGACGGTCGCCGTCGTCGAGCACCACCGAGAAGCCCTGGCTCGCGTCGAGCGCCAGCGCGCCGGGGATCCGCACGAACATGCCGTCGCGCGAGATGTCGAGCGCCTCGGCGCGGACCACGCCGCGCGCCGTGCCGAGGCACACCTGCCACTCCACCGGGAAGCGGCGGGTGCAGCGCGCCGGCGGCGGCTTGATCGTGACGTTCGCGGCGCGCGCGGCCTGGAGCAGCGCCGTCAGCTGCGGGCGCGACCGCTCGTCGAGATCGAACGTGACGCTGAAGCTCGCCGCGCCGCGCCGCGCGACCTCCTCCGGCGTCGAGATGATGTGGACCCGGCCGCGCACCGTCGCGCGGAGGTCGGCGTACGCGAGCGCGATGTCGACCCGATCGTGGACCCGCGGCAGCGCGCCCACCGACAGCGCCGCGCCGCGCAGCGAGAGCGCGCTGATCCGGATCGGCACCCAGCGGCCGCTGCGCAGGTAGCGGGCGAAGATGCTCCCCGGCGGCAGCGGCGCGATCACCGACGAGTACGGGTCGGCCACCGACAGCTCGCCGGAGCCGTCCGCCAAGAGCTCCGGCACCGGCGGCACCGGCGGCAGCTGCGTCCGCGGGCGCGTCGACTCCGAGCGCGCCGACGCCGAGCGCGCCGGCGTCGCCAGCGGCAGGTCCTCCGCCGCGAGCCGCTGCGCCTCGAGCGGATCCATCATCGCCGTCACGGCCCGCGGGCCCCGCCCCGACCGCTCGTCGGCCACGCCCACCGCTGCCCGCGCGACCACGTTCCGCGCCGTCGCACGCCCTGCCCCATCCGGCACGAGCGACAGCACGCGCGCCGCCGCCGCCCGCGACACGCCCGGCTCCGCCGCGCGCGGCGCCGCCGACGCTACCCTCAGCGACGGCGGCGACACGCGCGGCGCCGCCAGGCTCGACGAGCGCTGCGCCTCCCGAACGCGGACCCGGCGCACCAGCTCGGTCAGCGCGCCGACGACGGTGCGCTGGTGCGCCACGCTCACCGTGCAACGCGCGAGACGATCGGTGAAGAAGCGCCGGCGATCCGCGTCGGAGAGCTCCGACGGCTGGATCATTCCAAACCCGGTGCGCAGCGCGACGTCGATGACGTAAGAGAGCCGCTCCTTCCCGAGCGCGAGCTCGTCATAGCTCACCCCGAGCAGCACCTCGTCCTGCGTCGGGTCGTAGTGCCCGTCGACCGTGGCGAGCGGGGGCGCTGCCTGGTCATCGAGCGCGGCGAGCGCGGCCGTCCAGTGCGCGAGCCGTTGCCGCGGCTGATCGAGCACCAGGTAGGCGAGCACGATGGGGGGAAAGGCGTTGTCCATGGTCTGATCCGCGTCCAGGGGCCGAGCACCCCAGATGCCACACACCGCGTCAGGAAGATTCCTTACACTTGACTCAGCATATGGCTGTGATCTTTGACCTCGGCACTAGGCCATCCTCGCGGGAGCATGGTCAGGTTACCTCGTCAGGGATGGTAAATTTGCCGCGACGCCGCGGGATTCTTTGCTCAAGTACTCGTTCCCACTAAAGTATCAGGCCATGAAACCCGACGAACGCGAGCCCCGAGGAGTCGGCTACCGGCTTCCGCTCCTCCCGCTCCGCGACATCATCGTGTTCCCACACATGGTCGTGCCGCTGTTCGTCGGACGCGACAAGTCACTGTCGGCGCTCGAAGAAGCGATGGCCGGCGACAAGCAGCTCCTCCTCGCCGCGCAGCGCCGCGCCAAGACGGACGATCCGAACGAGGAAGATATCTTCTCGATCGGGACCGTCGGCCACATCATCCAGCTGCTCCGGTTCCCCAAGGGCCCCGTGAAGGTCCTCGTCGAGGGCCGTGCGCGGGCGCGCATCCGGTCGTTCGCGCAGATCGATCCGTTCTTCGTCTGCGACGTCGAGGACGTCGACGAGAACGAAGACGACTCACCCGAGGTGCAGGCGCTGATGCGCTCGGTGCAGGACGTGTTCGAGGACTACGTCAAGCTCAACACGCGCATCCCGCCCGAGATGCTCGTCAGCGTCCGGACGATCGAGGAGCCCGGCAAGCTCGCCGACACCATCGTCGCGCACGTCGCGCTCAAGCTGAAGGACAAGCAGGAGCTGCTCGAGACCACGTCGCCCGCGCGCCGCCTCGAGCGGCTCGGCGAGCTCATGCAGGGCGAGATCGAGATCCGCCAGGTCGAGAAGAAGCTGCGCTCGCGCGTCAAGAAGCAGATGGAGAAGCAGCAGAAGGAGTTCTATCTCAACGAGCAGATGCAGGCGATCCAGAAGGAGCTGGGCGGGGAGCGCGACGAGTTCAAGAACGAGCTCGCCGAGCTCGAGCAGAAGATCAAGCAGAAGAAGATGAGCAAGGAGGCCAAGGAGCGCTGCCTCAAGGAGCTCAAGAAGCTGAAGCAGATGTCGCCGATGAGCGCCGAGGCGACCGTCGTGCGCAACTACCTCGACTGGGTCATCGCGCTGCCGTGGGAGGACAAGACCGAGGATCGCCACGACATCAACGGCGCCGAGGCGATCCTCGAGGCCGAGCACTACGGCCTGAAGAAGGTCAAGGAGCGCATCCTCGAGTACCTCGCCGTGCAGGCGCTCGTGCCGCGGCAGCGCGGGCCGATCCTGTGCCTCGTCGGGCCGCCCGGCGTCGGCAAGACGTCGCTCGCGCGCTCGATCGCGCACGCGACCGGCCGCCGCTTCGTGCGGCAGTCGCTCGGCGGCGTGCGGGACGAAGCCGAGATCCGCGGCCACCGGCGCACGTACATCGGCGCGCTGCCCGGCAAGATCATCCAGTCGCTGAAGAAGGTCGGCTCGCAGAACCCCGTGTTCCTGCTCGACGAGATCGACAAGATGTCGATGGACTTCCGCGGCGATCCCGCGAGCGCGCTCCTCGAGGTGCTCGATCCCGAGCAGAACAACACGTTCAACGACCACTACCTCGATCTCGACTACGACCTGTCCGAGACCATGTTCATCACGACGGCGAACCAGCAGCACGCGATCCCGCTGCCGCTGCAAGATCGCCTCGAGATCATCGAGCTGCCCGGTTACACCGAGTGGGAGAAGCTCGCGATCGCCAAGCAGTACCTGATCCCCAAGCAGGCCGAGGCCAACGGCATCAAGGCGCTGTCCGTCGAGTGGCGGGACGACGCGCTGATCGCGATCATCCACCGCTACACGAAGGAGGCCGGCGTCCGAAACCTCGAGCGCGAGATCGCCACCGTGTGCCGCAAGATCGCCAAGGAGTGGCTCGCCGGCGGGCGCGCCGCCACGGCGTTCGAGGTCGCGCCCGAGAAGCTGCCGCAGTGGCTCGGCATCGAGCGCTACCGCGAGGCGCGCCGCGAGAAAGAAGACGAGATCGGGCTCGCGAACGGGCTCGCCGTCACGATGTTCGGCGGCGACCTCCTGACCGCCGAGGTCACGATCGTCCCCGGCAAGGGCAAGCTGACGCTCACCGGCAAGCTCGGCGAGGTCATGCAGGAGAGCGCGCAGGCCGCGATGAGCTACCTGCGCTCGCGCGCCGGCACGTTCGGCCTGTCGAACGACTTCCAGAACAAGGTCGACGTCCACGTCCACTTCCCCGAGGGCGCGATCCCCAAGGACGGCCCCTCCGCCGGCATCACGATGGCGACCGCGATGGCGAGCGCGCTGCTCCGCATCCCCGTGCGGCAGACCATCGCGATGACCGGCGAGGTCACGCTGCGCGGCCGCGTGCTACCGATCGGCGGCCTCAAGGAGAAGATCCTCGCGGCGCACCGCGCCGGCGTGACGACGGTCCTGGTCCCCGACGAGAACCGCAAGGATCTGAAGGACGTCCCCGAGGCGGTGCTCGAGCAGCTCGCGGTGATCCCCGTCAAGCACATGGACGAGGTGCTGCGGCACGCGCTCGCGCACCCGCAGCCCGACGAGTTCCTGAGCGAGCCGTCGAGCGTGGTCGACTGGCGCATCGTCGAGACGATGCCGCCCACCGACCCGCGCGAGGCGCATTAGTCCCCGCGCAGCCGGCGCGTCAGATCCTGCAGCGTCGACCGGAGCTCGATCAGCTCCGGCAGGGTCAGGCCCGACTTCTCGAGGATGCACGGCGGGATCTCCGTCGCGCGCCGCCGGAGCCGCTTGCCCTCCGCCGTCAGGAACACCTCCACGACGCGCTCGTCCTCCGCGCTGCGCCGGCGCTCGACGAGGCCGCGCGCCTCGAGCCGCTTGAGCAGCGGCGTCAGCGTGGCCGAGTCGAGCTGCAGGCGATCGCCGATGTGCGACACCCGCTCGCCGTCGTGATCCCACAGGACGAGGAGCACCAGGTACTGCGGGTACGTGAGCTCGAGCGCGTCGAGCAGCGGCGCGTACGCCGCCGTCATCGCCCGCGACGCGGCGTAGAGCGCGAAGCAGAGCTGATCCTCCAGGCGGAGGTGATCGCCCTTCGGGTCACGCGACGCGGACATCGACGACGATGTTCCCGCGCGTCGCGTTCGAGTACGGGCACACCTGGTGCGCCGCGTGGACCAGCTCCTCCGCCTGCTCGCGCGGCAGCTCCGGCAGCGACGCCGTCAGCTCGACCGCGAGCCCGAAGCCCTCGCCCACCGGGCCGATCGTGACCGCCGCGGTGATCTCGACCGGGCCCGTCTTGATCTTCTTCGCGCGGGCGACGTGCGCGAGCGCGCTGCCGAAGCAGGCCGAGTACCCCGCCGCGAACAGCTGCTCCGGGTTGGCCCCGGCGCCGGTGCCTCCCAGCTCGCGGGGCATCGCCAGGGCGAAGTCGACGGTGCCGTCGGTGGTCTTGACGTGGCCGTCGCGGCCGCCCTTGGCGGTGGCGGTGGCGGTGTAGAGGCGCTTCTCGAGGATCGTGGGTGCGTTCGACATGCGAAGGACTCTAAGGCGGCCTTCGGTCGTTTGCAACTGTATCGCATACGATTTAATTGCCTGCTACAGATGTCGCACGGTTAGCCACTGCAGCCTCCGCCCCGGCGCGCGACGCGCTCAGCGCGGGTGCGCGCGCATCAGCTCCTCCGGCAGGCGGCGGAGCTGCCAGGCGCGGAGCAGCTCGCGCTTCTGCGCATCGGTCAGATCGCCGCGCAGGCGCGCGACGAAGATCGCCGGGGCGACCCCCGCCCCGACGTTCGCGAGCGCGGCGAAGGCCAGCGTGGCGCGCTCCGGCAGGCCCGTCATCTGCGGCAGCACGGAGATCTTGCCGTCCTCGAACACGTAGGAGCTCGGGATCACGCCCGCGAGCTCGAGGCCGAGCGGCGCCAGCATGAGCAACACGCCCGCGACCACGCTGAACCGCCGCATGAACGGCTCCGGGCTCGTCTGCATCACGATGATCCACGCCGTGAAGAGCGTCGGCATGACGATCAGCGGCCCGAGGATGCGCGAGACCGCGGCGCTCGCGACGAGGATCGCGAACAGCGCCGCGCACAAGATCCACTGCCGGATCGGGCGCTGCCGCACCGCTGCGAGGCTCAGCACCACCGAGATGACGAGCGGGATCGCGATCACGAAGACGTAGTCGAGGCGGCGCAGGCCCATCGCGAGGAGGAGCGGCAGGAACAAGAACCACGCGATCGCCGCCAGCCCCGAGTACTGCGCGCCCGCGCGGAGCACGCTCTGCGTCTGCGCCGCGATGCGCGCGCTCAGCTCTGGCGGCGTCACGCGCGGCTGCGCCGACATGATCTCGGCGAACATCGCGATGTGCTCCTGGTTCATCGGCTCGAGCGCGAGCGCGCGCGCCAGCTCGCGGATCGCGATCCCCGTCTCCTGCCGGTGATCCGCGTCCGGCTCTTCGAGGCGCTGCCGCGCCGCCCGGGCCCGCTCCGCGTGGCCCGCCGCCAGCTCGCGCCGCTGCTCCAGCTCGCGATCGCCCTCGAGGAACCGCGCGATCGCCTCTTGCAGCGCGCGCGCCGACGGGTATCGGTCTGCCGGATCCAGCTGCGTCGCCCGCTCGCAGATGATCTCCAGCTCGGGCGCCACGCCCCGCTCCGGGGCGCGCGCCCTGGGCCGCGCGTCGACGGCTGCCACCCCCCTGCCCGACGTGCGGAGCCGCTGGAGCGTGAGGATCTCGAACAGCACCGCGCCGAGCGCGAACACGTCCGCCGCCGCGTCGACGTTCGGATCGTCGAACTGCTCCGGCGCCATGTACACCGGAGTCCCGAGGCCCATGCCCGGCATCGACAGCCGCGGCCGCGGCTCGCCCGCGTCGTGCGGATCGACGAGCCGCGCGACGCCCCAGTCGAGGACATAGACCTCGCCGAAGTCGCCCAGCATGATGTTGGCCGGCTTGAGATCGCGGTGGATGACGCCCCTGCTGTGCGCGTAGTCGACCGCGAGGCACACCGTGGCGAACGCCTGCAGGAGCTCGCGCTGCGTGTAGCGCGCGACAGACTCCGGTATGCCGCGCCGCAGATCATCGAGGATGTCGTGCAAGGTCCGCCCCAGCACGCGCCGCATCGTGAAGAAGGTGGTCCCATCCGGCCGGTAATCGATGTCGTAGACCGGGACGATCGAGGGGTGCTCGAGCTGTCCTTGCACCTGCGCCTCGCGCAGGAACCGCGACCGCTCCTCCGGGGTCAGCTCGCGCTCTGACCGCAGCTGCTTGACCGCCACCTCGCGGCCGATGCGCGCGTCGTGGGCGAGCACGACCTTGCCCATCCCGCCGACGCCCAGCACCGCCTGCTCGGTGTAGCGCGACCCCGAGTCGCCCGGGTTCATCTCGAGGTCCTGCGCCATGATCGGCACGGGCGCCCCACCCGCCCACGCCTGGGTCTGCGCGAGCTCCGCGTACGTCGGGAACTTGTCCCCCGGTTCTCCAGCCATCGCCGGATGATACGGAAAGCGCTGGCCCCACCGGCGCTCATGCGGTCCGGCCGCCGCGCTGGCCCAGTCCGGCCGACGCGGCGGGAGCGGCGATCTTCGGCCCGACGGCCTCCTGGCCGCCCGCCCTGGCGCCTTCTCGTACGCCTGGGCGCTGTTCAAGCGCCTCCCCATGGCTGCTCGCGCGTCCCAGCTCGTCCGATCCATCCTGGCCGTTGCCGGCCGCGACCTATCATCGTAGAATCAGCGACGGTTGCGCTTGACAGCGGACGCTGTGCCTTCTAAAAACCGTGCTCTCGGAAGCGGGCGAATAGCTCAGCGGAAGAGCGTCGCCCTTACAAGGCGGTGGCCGCAGGTTCGAATCCTGCTTCGCCCACTGAAAATTGAACGATTCTGGAGCGGTAGTTAAGTCGGTTATAACGCCGGCCTGTCACGCCGGAGGCCGCGGGTTCGAGTCCCGTCCGCTCCGCCAGATAAAACCAAGAATTCGAGAGGTTGACAGGACCTCGGATTCTTGGGTCCAGTTGCCCGTCGCCGATCCGTAAGTGGATGGGAGCGACAGCATGGCACCGTGTTCAATCGCGGTACGAAGGAGAAGCCGAACTGGTACGTCGGCTACCGCGAGAACGGGAAGTGGAAGTACCGTCCGTCCGATCAGCCGACGAAGGCGCTCGCCAGGCGCTCCGTCCAGGAGATCGAGGCGCGGATCGCACGCGGCCAGGTCGGCATCGAAGAGCCGGCCTCGGCACCGCTGTGCGGCGCATTGCTCGATCAGTTCCTGGCGGGCCTGGTCAACCGCAACGCGAACGACGACTGCAGCCGCGGACGCCGGCACCTCCTACCGAAGTTCGGCGAGATGCGGATCGCCGAGGTCACGCTCGCGACCGTGATGGAGTGGATCGACGAGCAGCGCGCCGTCGGCGAGCTGAGCGACTCGTCGATCCGCCACAACATGAACCTGCTCTCGAGGTCCTTCTCGTGGGCGATCGCGCGCGGCAAGGCATCGATCAACCCGGTGCGGCTGATCCCGATGGGGAGCCGGCCGACGCAGACCGTGAAGTCCGACACGCCCTGGCTCGAGGACGAGGCGATCGCGCGGAAGCTCATCGCCGAGCTCGAGGAGCCGATCAACTTCATGTTCTACCTCGCGAACCGCTCCGGGCTCCGGTCCGGTGAGGCCGCCGGCCTGCGGATGTCCGATCTCGGGTTCGTCGACGAGGGGCTGATCCGGGTGCGGTTCTCGTACGACGGCCCGCTCAAGGAGGACAAGAAGGGCGAGGGCAAGGTGAAGTGGGTGCCCGCGCCCGAGGACTGCGAGCAGTTCCTCGGGCCGTGGCTCGCGCAGCGCCGCGCCCAGGGCGCCGGCCCGGAGGACCGCGTGTTCCCGTGCGCCCGGCGCAAGGGCCTCTGCTACCGCAAGGAGTACCTCGAGCAGTGCTGGGAGGAGGCCGCCCCTGCCCTCGTCGGCTCGAAGACCGCCACCATCAAGAAGAAGACCGGCGAGCTCGTCGAGGTACAGCGCCCAACGATGACCTGGTACGAGGCGACGCGGCACAGCTTCGTGAGCCGCCATCTCGCCAACGGCGCCTCTCTCGACGAGGTGAGCGCGGCCGTGGGCCACTCCTCGCCGGTGGTCACGAAGCGGTTCTACGATCACTTCATCCGCCGCTCGGTCTCGCCGCGCCTGCGTACCGGCCTCGGCCTCGGAAAGCAAGCCGCCGGCCGCGTCGTGCCAATGCCGAAGCGGTAGTGTTCTGCAAAACAGAAGTTACCGTTAGCAGCGTTGCCACCAGTCCCCGTCTCTTCGACCCGGCTCAGATACAGGACCAAGTCATGCTAGGGTCCCCCTGTGAGCGCCATTGCCGACAGCGCGTCGATTCTCGACACGAGCAGGGTCCTCGCACAACACCAAGCTGCCGTCATACTCTTGCAAGGACGACTCGCCAATCCGGCTGTGGGACTTATTCGCTGGCTAGACTTGGCATGTGGTCGGGGACAAATTATTGCTCACCTGAATCAGAACATCTCCGAGCAGGGCCGAGCCAAACTCGAATACTATGCATATGATATCGACAACCAAGGTCTGCGCACTGCAGGCAAGTTGGCGACTCGCCTCAATCTGGCCAACCATAATATAACAACCGGGGACATTCGCAGTTTCGATAATGCCTACGAGAAGGAGTTACGCTTCGATTTTGTGACACTTACCAATTCGGTTCACGAGGTCAACTCAGACGACATAGCACATGTTCTTGTTGACTGCGTTCTACGATTGAGCCCTGATGGCCAGCTCTTTGTCTATGATATGGAGACTCTCGATCCACCCGAATTGGGTGCTGTTCCTTGGCGTGGTGATGACGCCGCCCGAATTGTCACTGCGCTCCTTGGTGGTCTTGGTTCGACGGACTACCGTCCTGAGGTCGGTCGGTGGCAGCACACAAAGACTGTGGGCTGGAATGTAACCCTCGAACGCAAGCACATTAAGTGCTCTCCGGAAGAGGCAGCGGATCGACGACCGATGGCCATTATGCAAACTGCCGCGACCATCCGAGCCGTGTTGCAAGATAGGCTTCTCCGGTGCAAGAAGGCATTAGAAATGCTGACCAAGTTTGGAGCCGAGACCAAAGAGGAGAGTGACGAGAGAACCAGACTTTTATATGAATTCTGGGCGATCTCTCGCGTTCTGGAGGTCAAATCGTGAGGATCTATGTCGCACACGAAGTCTCGGAACGCGGTCTGGCTGTCGGATTTATGCAGATCGCGCGAGATCTCGGACACGAGATCGTCGACCCACTTGAGCTCCCTGTCACAGGTGAAGTCCCCCTTGGGGGAATTGATCTCTATGTTGCTATCGTGTCGCCTCGCTCGAACAGCGTCTACTTCGAACTAGGCATAGTTGCTGCGATGCGAAAGGAGATTCTTCTTTTGGCTCGCAACGCTGATAGTGTTGTAGATCAGGCGGCAGCCTTCCCTTATCTGGTTATAGGCGAGGATGTTTTTCACGTTGAGGATGAGGTTAAGAATGCTTTAGAGCGTGCGTTGGCGATACGAAACTCGAGAGCACATGCACACACCTCGATCGACAAACGTCTAGATGCTCTCGCAACTGCCGAAATTCGCAACGAAGTGCTGCTGTGGTTTAGCGGCCATGGCGCCTCCGTTGAAAAGGATGTCACCTCCAGCGGTGGCATTGCACATCTGCCCAATGGTGAGAGCGTAGTTATTGAGCTCAAGACCTGGCCGCCACAAGGTGTGGTCTCTGTGGAGTCCGTCCGACAACTGCGGAGTTACATGTCCACCGTTGGAGCAACGCGAGGCCTATTGCTAACAACAGGCAGCGCAACTCGTGCAGCAATGGAATTGGCATCTAGTGAAGGGGTGATGTTGTACACTGTGAATGAGCTTCTTGGATCGGGCTCGCTTGACGAGGTATGGAAGCGAGGATCTTGGGCTGGAAAAGGATCGGGCAAAAAGAATAAGGATGGATCTGATACCTAGTGTATAGAAGCAATCTCTGATTTCGCGGTCGTCACCTCCCCAATGAGGCACCGCGCTTCGAGGCGAGGGCGACCATTTCACTCGTTGTTCGGCCTGGCGTGCCGACGCGCTGACCTCGGTCTTGGAGCAGGAGAAGCGAATCACCTCGCATGGGCACTGATAATTGGCGTTCGCGACTCGGCGAGCGCTCGCACCGGACATCGTGCCGTTCTGCAATTACGGAGCATTCCTGCGTTTGGAGGCCCCTGGTCGTCGTTCGGGCCTCCGCGTCAACGCGCTGACTTCGATCGTAGGGCCGGGGGAAGCAAATCACTTCGCACAGGCACCGAAGCATTGAGGTTCGCAACTCGGCGGGCGTTCGCACCGGATGCGAGTAGGTCCATGTGGCGAAACCGAAGACGGCTCCCGATCCGCTCGCATGGGACCTGGCCGCGCTCCACAGCCTTGCGGAGCGCGCCAGCCGACATGCCGAGCATCTGGGCAGCGCGTTCGACATCGAGGAGCTCGTCCTCCAAGGCGCTGCGGAACTCGTCGCGCACGGCCTCGGTGACGATGCTCTTGAGGAGCATACGCACCTCTGGCGTTGCGAGCCATGCGGTCAAGTCTGCTGTCAGGTCGATCATGGTGCGTGTCCTCGGAAACCGTTGTGAGCGAGTCTCGCTGCGACCTCATCGATGTGCAGGCTCGCGCGCAGCGTAGCTTCGATCGTGGTGCTCACCTCGAGCGCTCCAAGCCGTCGCGCGCGAGGATGACGTACACGCCAGACTCGCCCAGAAGGTGCCGGAGCCATGCCGGTGTGCTGTTGCGCGGCAGGCTTGAATCGCGGAGCGGGATCCCCATCGCGACGGCCTCGGTGCGCACGATGTCGCGGTAGGCGTCGACCGGGATCCAGGGCTCGCCCGGGATCGAGTGCCCGAACGGCTGCATCTCGGGCCCCCAACCGCTCCGCGGACGGCCGATCGCCGCTTCGATCGCAGGTAGCATCGCGACCGGCGCGCGGAGATCGAGATGGAGGCAGGCCGCGGCTGCCCGTATCGCCTGACAAGCCGATCCGCTCGCCGCGCTGCATGAGCTGCCCGGCTTCCACGAACGTGCGCGACAGATGGATATAGCGAGAGGTGATGCCCGACGGGTGCCGCACAGCGGCCCAGATAACGGCATCGCCGATATCCTTGCTATGCACGTGGGTCACGACGCCCTGATCGATGGCCAGGATCGGCGTGCCGATCGGGAGGCCGATGTCGATCGCGCGATGAGCCGGCGCGTCGAGCCCGCGCCGCGTAGGCTTGCCCATCCGCTCCCCATGACAGCGCGGACTCCGACGGGGACGGGCCGGCCGAAGTCCAGGCGGAGTGCGGGCGAGCTCGGCGTGCGGGGCAGCTCCGCCGCCGGCACGGCGGGCAGAGGTGCGGCCGAGCTGGTCATCGCAGCCGAGCCGTGCGCCGTGGCCGGGTCGTATCCCGGGGCCGGACTGCGCACCGAGGCGGCGCTCGCCGTGCGGCGATGGAGCAGAATGGCCAGCACGAACGAGCCTGCCGCACTCAGCGCGATCATCGACCGCGATGACGCGCAGGATTCACCTTCTCTCCGTCGCACCGGCGCGGGACCGGCGGCGCGCTTCGGCGTCGGCGGCGGGCTGACGAACGCGATCTGTGGCGCGACCTGCGGACGCGGCGGCGCTGTGTTCGCCGTGGCGGCCTCTTTCGCCTCGGCGATCGCGGTCAGGCGGGCGATCAGCAGCGCGAGCGCCTGGTCTGCGGTGATGCCGGCCAGCGGATGCGACTGGGGTGCGCCCGGCAGGACGATCGGCTTGCCGGGCTCGGCGCCGAGCGCGGCGTGGATCGTGCGGCATGCCTGCGCGCCGATCGCCCGCTGCTCGGGCGTCGCGCCGTCGGCGACCGCGGCGCGGATGGCCTCGATCATCTCTGTCAACATCGGGACTCCTTGAGTGGGACTGTCGGTGGTGGCGCTCATCAGAACGGCGCCTCCTCGAGCTCGGGCCCGCCGGGAAGCGGCTCCGCGAGCTCCTCGCGGAAGCTCGCCGGGCCAACGGACAGCATCCAGCCGCCCGGGGTCGAGGTGCGGCCGGCGAGGGTCCGATCGAGGATGCCGGCGGCGCCGAGCCGGTCGCGTGCGTCGGCCCAGGTGGTCGGCGGATCGGCGAGAAACCAGCGCGGGCGCGGCCCGGCCTTGCGCCCCTCGGAGTACGTCAAGAGGGTGAACGCGCGATAGGTGTTCGCGTTGCGAGCTCCCGTCGGCGACGACGCCCCATCGCGAGCTCGTGCGCGCCGTCGGCGGCCGCTACGCGCTCGCGCGCGCGCTGCTCCGTCCGAGCTACCGCGCAGCGTTCGGCCTGATCGCGTTCGTCCATCTCGTCGAGGAGCGCACCCGCGGCGGCGCGGTGACGTGGGATCAGGGCATCCGCACGCACGGCACCGGCAACCTGGCGTCGATCGCCGACGGTGCCAGCCAAGGCTGCCATCGACTGCTCGGGCTCCACGTGGTCCGCCTCGCCGGCTTCGTGATCGCGCACCGCGAGCACGTCCACCGCGGCGACACCCGCACGTACTATCGCCGCGTCGTGCGCCATGGCGGCCGCTTCCCGGTGGCGATCGACTCGCTCGGCTACCGGATCGAGCTCGCCTCGCCGATCCCCGTCGAGGTCCTGCCCGGCTCCGTGCCTCGCTGATCGAGACGGCTGATCTCTCGCTTCCGCGAGCTGGTCGATGCCGCGCCCGACGGCGTCATTCTCGAGCCCACCGATGGAGCGGAGCGCGATCGCCGCGATCTGCCGCATCGTTTGCACGCGCGCGCCATGCTGACGCAGCATCTGCGGGCGTCCCCGCGCCCGCGCCGCTCGATCGATGGCGCGACGCTTGCGTACAGCTACCTGTATGAACGCCGAGAACACGCGCCTCCACCTGCTCGCTCAACACGAGCGCCTCCGCGAGCACCTCCAGACCTGTACGAG
>DATMCI010000299.1:0-7695 GCA_035558535.1 Kofleriaceae bacterium | reverse complement strand
GCTCTCGATCTCGCCGAGCTCGATGCGGACGCCGCGCAGCTTGATCTGGTGATCGACGCGGCCGAGGAACACGAGCGCGCCGTCGCTGCGTGCCCGGGCGAGGTCGCCGGTGCGGTACATGCGAGCGCCCGGCGTGCCGTGCGGATCGGGGACGAAGCGGTCGGCGGTGAGGCCCGGGCGGCGCAGGTAGCCGCGGGCGAGCTGGACGCCGGCGATGTAGAGCTCGCCGACGGCGCCGGGCGGGACCGGCTCCTGGTGCGCATCGAGCACGTAGAGGCGGGTGTTGGCGACCGGGCGGCCGATCGGGACGTCGGGATCGTCGCCATCGTCCTCGTCAGCGGGCTGGCAGCGCCACAGCGAGACGTCGATGGCGGCCTCGGTTGGGCCGTAGAGGTTGAAGAGCGCGGTGGCGGGGGCCTGCGCGAAGAAGCGCGCGCACAGGCGGGCGGTGAGCGGCTCGCCGCTGGCGATCACGCGGCGGACGCGGTGCCAGGCGCCCGGCGGTGCGGCGGCCAGGAATGCGTCGAGCATCGACGGGACGAAGTGGAGCGTGGTGATCTGCGCGTCGCGGAGGAGGGCGTCCAGGTACGCGGGATCGCGGTGGCCGTCGGGGCGCGCGAGGACGAGGCAGGCGCCAATGACGAGCGGCCAGACGAGCTCCCAGACCGCGACGTCGAACGAGAGCGGGGTCTTGTGCAGGACGACGTCGTCGGCGGCGAGGCCGAGGGCGTCCTGCATCCAGCCGATGCGGTTGTGGAGGGCGCGGTGGCTGATCATCACGCCCTTGGGGCGCCCGGTGGAGCCGGAGGTGAACAGCACGTAGGCGAGGTGGTCGGCGTGGAGCGCGACGTACGGGCGGCTCGTTGACTGGCGCGCGACGGCGTCGCGATCGGCGTCGCGATCGAGCCACAGCGCGGCGACGTCGAGGCCGTCGACGAGCGGCGCGAACCGGGCGTGGCCGAGGACGCGCGTGACCCCGGCGTCTTCGAAGATGGCGGCGATGCGGTGGCGCGGATAGCTCGGATCGACGGGGAGGAACGCGGCGCCCGCTTTGAGGATCGCGTAGACGGCGACGACCATGTCGAGCGAGCGCTCGAGCAGCACGGCGATCGGCTGATCGCGCGCGGCGCCGGTGGCGAGCAGGTGATGCGCGAGCCGATTGCATTGCTCGTCGAGCGCGCGGTAGGTGAGCGCGTCCCCCTCGAACCGGACGGCGACGGCGTCGGGGGTACGGTCGACCTGGGCCTCGAATTGCTGGTGCACCCAGCCGGGCGGATCGAGCACCCGCGCAGTGGCGTTCCACGCGTGCAGCACGCGGTGCCGCTCCGCGTCCTCGAGCAGCGGCAGGCGCGCGAGCGGCCGCCCCGGCTCCGCCACCACGGCGCGTAGCAGGCGCACGTACTGGCCGGCGAGCTGCTCGACGCCCTCGCGCGCGAACAGCGAGCGCTGGTAGGCGAAGCCGACCCCCAGCGCCTCGCCGTGGTCCCAGACATCGACCATCAGATCGTAGAGGGTCGTCGGGCTGCCAGCGACCGCGAGGGTGAGCGGCTCGATTGCCAGACCGCTCAGCCCCTCGGCGCCCGGGCCGGCGCTCTCCTGCGAGAACAGGACCTGAAAGAGCGGCGCGCGCGCCAGCGCGCCGGCGATCCGCTCGAACGGCGTCTCCTGATGCGCGAACGCCTCGAGCACGGTCTCCTTCTCGCGGGCCAGGAGCTCGAGGTAGGTCAGCTCCCCGTCGGCCTGGGTCCGCAGGACCAGCGTATTGAGGAACAGGCCGATCAGCCCCTCCAGCTCGCGCCGGCCGCGGCTCGCGATCAGGGTGCCGAAGCACACGTCGCCCTGACCCGTGTAGCGGAAGAGCAGCGCGCGGAAGGCCGCCAGGAGCACCATGAACAGGGTCGCGCCCTGACGCCGGCCGAGCGCGCGCAGCTGCGCGGTCAGCTCGCGATCGATCTCCACGCGCCAGGCGCCCAGCGCGGCGCCATCTGCGCCCGCGCCGGCCGCGGCCCGCCGCTGCTTGAACGGCAAGGCCGTCTCGGCCGGCGCGCCGGCCAGCCGCTGCTTCCAGTAGCTCAGGCGGCGCTCGAGCTCGTCGCCCCCGATCCACTGCTGCTCCCAGACCGCGTAGTCGGCGTACTGGAGGGCGAGCGGGCGCAGCGCGGGCTCCTCCCCGCGGGCGATCGCGTCGTGGAGGGCCCGGACCTCGCGCCAGAAGATGTCCGTCGAGCCTGCGTCGAAGACGAGGTGGCTCACCGAGAGCACGAGCGCGTGCTCCTCGGGCCCGAGCCGCGCGAGGTGGGTGCGAAGGAGCGGCCCGCGCGCCGGATCGCAGGGGACCGCCAGCTCGCGCGCCAGCTGATCCAGCGCGGCCTGCTGGTCCGCGGGATCGCGATCGCGCAGATCCGTGAGCGGCAGCTCCCAGCGCCCCGGCGCGTGCGCGTGGATGTCCTGGCGCGGGACGCCGTCCGGCGCGGGGAACGTGGTCCGCAGCACCTCGTGCCTGCGCACCACCTCCTCGAGCGCGCGGCGGAGAGCCTCGGCGTCGAGCGGCCCGCGGATCCGGTAGGCGAGCACCGCCTGCGCGGCACCGGCGTCCAGCTGGTGCATGAGCCAGAAGCGCTGCTGCGCATATGACAGCGGGAGGGCGCGATCGCGCGGCACCGGCGACAGCGGCGGGGCCGCGCCCGCGCCCGCGCCCGCGCCCGCGCCCGCGCCTCCGCCGCCGAGCGCCTGCTCCACCCACGCGGCGAGCCCCGCGACCGTCGGCGTCTCGAAGATCCGGCGGACCGGCAGCTCCACGGCGAACCGCTCGCGCACGAGCGCCACGACGCGGATCACCAGCAGCGAGTGGCCGCCGAGCGCGAAGAAGTCATCGTGCACCCCGATCGGCTCCCGCCCGAGGAGCTCGGTCCAGATCCTGCCGATCTCGACCTCGACAGGAGAGCGCGGCGCCGCTTCGCCGCTGCGCGCCGCGGCGTCCGCGGGGGGCGCCGGCAGCGCCTTCGTGTCGACCTTGCCGTTGGCGGTGAGCGGCAGCGCGCCCAGCGCGACGAACGTCGACGGCACCATGTAATCGGGCAGCTTCTCGCTCACGTACGCGCGCAGCGCCGCGAGCTCCGGCGCCGACGCGGCCGGGACGACGTAGGCGACGAGGCGCCTGTCGCCGCCCTCGGCCGGGCGAGCGACGACCGCGCTCTGCACCACCGCGGGGTGCCCCGCCAGGACGTGCTCGATCTCGGACAGCTCGACGCGAAAGCCGCGCACCTTGACCTGGTGATCGATCCGGGTGAGGTACTCGAGCTGACCGTCGAGCAGCCACCGGACCTGATCGCCGCTCCGGTACATGCGCGCGCCCGGCGGGCCGAACGGATCCGGAAACGGATCCGGAACAAACCGCGCCGCGGTCCCCGCCGGATCGCCGAGGTAGCAGCGCGCGATGCTGGGACCCGCGACGCAGAGCTCGCCGGCGACGCCCGGCGGGACCAGCGTGAGGTCGGGCCCGAGGACCCGGATCGCGAGGTTGTCGAGCGGGCGGCCGATCGGCGGGAGCCGCGCCGGCCCGCTCGCCGGTGCGGGCGAGACGACCGCCCACGTCGTGTCGACGCTGCTCTCGGTCAGGCCGTACTCGTTGATCAGCTGGTAGCTCGCGCCCGCGGGGGGGCGCAACGTGAGCCGATCGCTGGCCGCCCGCAGGACGCGCAGGCAGGCCGGCGGCGCGCCGATCGCCAGGGCGACCTCGAGGAGCGGGACCGCCATCTCGCAGATCGTGATGCCCCATCGCTCGAGCGCGCGCCACAGCCGCGCCGGATCGAGGCGCAGGTCGTCGTCGACGATATAGACGGTGGCGCCCGCGGCGAGCAGCGGCCAGACCTCGCCGACCGCGGCATCGAACGACGCCGAGGAGATCTGGGTCCCGCGATCACCCGGGCCGACCTCGTAGACGCGGTTCATCCACGCGACGAAGTTGGCCAGCCCGCGGTGGGGCGTCGCGACGCCCTTCGGCCGCCCCGTCGAGCCGGACGTATAGAGGAGGACGGCCAAATTCTCGGGGTGGACCGAGACGCGCGGCGGCGCGTCTGCCGGCCAGGCGTCGATGGCGGCGCGATCGGAGCCGCCATCGAGAACGAGGACGACAGCGTCACTCGGCGGCGCGGGCAGGGCGGCGAGGCGCGCAGCGAGGCGCGCAGCGAGGCGCGGGACGAGCGCCTCGGTCGTGATCACGACCGGCGGCCGGGCGCTCGCCATGAACTGCGCGAGCCGCTCGGCCGGATAGCTCGGATCCAGCGGCAGGTAGGCGCCGCCTGCCTTGAGCACTGCGTACGTGGCCACGACGAAGTCGATCGAGCGCGCCAGGAAGATCGCCGCGACCGTGTCGGGACCGACGCCGCGCGCGCAGAGCTCGTGGGCGAGCTGGTTGGCGCGCCGCTCCAACTCGCCGAAGCGGAGCGCCGCCGCCCCGCTCACCACCGCGATCGCCTCGGGGCGCCGCCGCGCCGCTTCGGCCACCTGCTCGTGCACGAGCCGATCCGCGGCGGGGTTCACCGCGCCGCGACCCCAGTCGAAGAGCAGGCGGCGCCGCTCCTCGTCGCTCAATAGCTCGATCTGGCCGATCGGCCGGCGCGGATCCGCGGCGACCGCCTCGAGCAGCCGCGCGTAGTGCGTCGCCAGCTGCTCGATGAGGGCGCGCTCGAACAGATCTTCGTCGTAGACGAGCCACAGGTGCAGCCGCTCCCCGTCCGGGACCGCGCTCACCTCGAGATCGATCTGCGAGATCTCCGCCGCGCTCGGCAGGGGCTCGCCGGCGAGGCCCTGCAGCGCCTCGCCCTCCCACGAGAGATCGTGGAGCGCGAGCATGACCTGGAACAGCGGCGGCCGGCTCGCGCTGCGCGGCAGGTCCAGCGCCTCCACCACCGCCTCGAAGGGCGCCTGCTGGTGGGCCAGCGCCTGGAGGACCGTCTGGCGCTCCTCGGCCAGGAGCGCGGAGAAGCTCGCGGCGCCGTCGACCTTCGCGCGCAACACCAGCGTGTTCACGAAGCAGCCGATCAGGCCGCGGAGCTCGCTCCGGGTCCGACCGGCGACCGGCGTGCCGATGCAGACATCGTCCTGGCCGGTGTAGCGCCACAGAAGGCCGCGCAGCCCCGCGGAGAGCGTCATGAACGGCGTGGCGCGGTGCGCGCGCCCGAGGTCGCGCAAGCCGGTCCAGGTCGCCGGCTCGAGCGACACGGACACCCGTCCGCCGCGGCCGCTCGAGCGCGCCGGCCGCGGCCCCCGCGGCGGCAGCGCGAGCTCCTCGGGCGCACCGGCCAGCTGTCGCGTCCAGTACGCGAGCTCGCGCTCGAGGGCGCCGCCCGTCCGCTGGCGCCGCTGCCAGATCGCGTGGTCCGCGTACGACAGGGGGAGCGTCGGCAGCGCGGGCGAGGCGCCGCGCGCGAAGGCGCCGTAGAGCGCGCACAGCTCGCGCCAGAAGATCGCGAGCGACGCGCCGTCGGACACGATGTGGTGCATGACGATCACGAGCGCGTGCTCGTCGTCGCCCAGGCGGGCGAGCAGGGACCGCAAGAGGGGGCCCGCGGCGAGATCGAAGGGACGCAGCGCCAGCTCGCGGACCTCGGCGGCGAGCGCGGCTTCGCGCTCCGCTGCGCCGAGCGCGGCGAGATCGACGACCGCGAGGCGCGCGGCCGCGAGGGGCGCGTCGCGCTCGTCGAGCACGAGCTGGTACGGGACCCCGGCGCGCGCGCGGATCACCGTGCGCAGGGCCGCGTGCCGCTGCACCAGCGCGGCGAGCGCGCGGCGCAGCGCGTCCACGTCGAGGCGCCCGCGCAGGCGGCGCGTGATCGGCGGCATGTTGTAAGCCGGGCTGTCCGGATCGATCTGGGCCAAGAACCAGATCCGCTCCTGGGCGTGCGACAGCGGCAGATCGGGCGCGCTCATGCCCGCCGGCAGTCTACACCGGCGGATCGCCCGGGTACGTCCCGATGAATGCGAGCAGGGCGTGATAGCGCCTGCACAGGTCTTCTACCGTGCCGCGATCGAGGACCGCCTCGTCGAAGCTCCAGTGCAGCGTCAGCCGGCCGGCGCCCTGGATCACGTGGACGGCGAGATCGTGCCGGGCGGTGCAGATGCGCCCCCCAAGCGGCCGCGGGATCGGCGGGTGCAGCGGCTCGGCGACGAGCCCGCCGAGCGTCTCCAGCTCCCACGCTCGATGCTGGGAGGCGAACAGGATCTGGCAGAGCGGCGTGCGCCTCGGATCGCGATCCGCGGCGAGCGCCTCCACCACGGCTTCGAAGGGCAGCTCTTGATGGTCGTGGGCCTCGGCGAGCACGTCCCGCTCCGCGCGCAGGAGCTGGGCGAACGTCGCGTCGTCGGCCACCGGGCTGCGCAGCACCACCGTGTTGAACAGCGGCCCGATCAGCGCCTCGACCTCCGGCCGGCTGCGATTGGCCATGAACGTGCCGATGCACACGTCCCGCGCGCCGCGGGCCCGTGCCAGGAGCGCGCGGAACCCGGCCAGGAGCGTGACGAACAGCGTCGCGCCGTGGCGCGCGCCCAGCTCGCGCAGCGCGGCCGCGAGGTCCTCGCCCAGCTCGAGCGTCACGGCCGCGCCGAGGCGCTGCCGCGGCAGCGGCGGCCGGGGGCGATCGAGGAGCCCGCTCTCCGGCGGGGCGCCCGCGAGCTTCGCGCGCCAGAACGCGAGCTGCGCGGCGCCCTCGGGGCCGGCGAGCCAGCGCCGCTGCCGCGCTGCGTGGTCGGCCAGCTGATACGTCACCTCGGCGAGCGCCGGCTGGCCCGGGCGCGCGAACGCCCCGTACAGCGTGTCGAGCGTGCGCCACAGGATCTCGAGCGATCCGCCATCGGCGGCCGCGTGGTGCACCGCGATCAGGAGCAGGTGGTCGGTGCCATCGCCAGGCAGCCGCACCAGGCGGGCGCGCAGCGGCAGATCGCGCGCGAGATCGAAGGGGCGCGCGGCGTCGGCGTCGGCGAGCTGCGCGAGGTCGACGCCGGCATCGCCCCGGGCCTCCGGCGCAGGCGCGTCCTCGATGGCCAGCTGCCAGCGGTGGAGCGGCGCGACGCTCGGCTCGGCGATGCCATCGCGCTCGGGGAGCACGGTCCGGAGCACCTCGTGCCGCCGCACCAGCTCCTCGAAGGCGCGCCGGAGCGCCTCGGTGTCGAGCGCGCCGCGCAGCCGGTAGGTCTGGGCGATCGTGTGCTCCGGGCTGTCCGGATCGAGCCGGTGGAGCTGCCAGAAGGTCTCCTGCGCGTGCGAGAGCGCCTGCGCGGCCGCGCGGTGCGGCCGGTGCAGCGATCGCGAGCGCGCGGTCCGCGGGGCGTCCGCGCAGAGGCGGCGCACGGCGTCGATGTGAAGGCGGGCGAGGTGCTGCACCGTGCGCTCGTGGTGGTGCGCCGTGCTGTACGTCCAGTGGCAGAGCAGGCGGCCGCGCGCCACCACGCAGTCGAGCTCGAGGAGCGCCGGCCGGCGCAGGGCCGGGTCCCACAGCGGGCCGACCTCGTCCGCCGAGGGCCGAAACCGCGCCTCCGGGCCGGTGCTCGCCGGTGCGTGGCCCAGGTAGTTGAACGCGACCTCTGGATCCGCTGCGGCGCCCTCCGCGGCGGGGGCGCCGGCTGGCAGCTGGCGGGCCTCGTCGATGCGTCGCCGGTTGTCCCGGAGCGAATCGGCCAGATCGTCGCCTGCTCGTG
>DATMCI010000298.1:0-12667 GCA_035558535.1 Kofleriaceae bacterium | reverse complement strand
GTCCGCCTCCGGGTCCGTCGAGCGGTAGAGGTGGACGTGGTGGCTCCCCTCGGGGAACTTGATCTGGAGGCGGTCGACCTCGACGTTCCGCGTGTTCGTGAGCTTGAACACGTGGCAGTCCTGGATCTCACCGGGCGCCTGCTCCCAGACGATCTGGTGCTCGACGTTCTCTTCAGAGAGCTCGACATCGATACCGCACGCTGCGGGGGCAACGGCGAGGAAGGCGAGTGTGGGGAGGAGGTCGCGCATCGGTGATTGATGTGTACATGGTCCCCTCTGTCGTTTCCCTACACAGACCCTCACAATTTTTAGTGAAAATTATGTACATTGAATTACAAAAACGGGCGGGTGAATGGATCGAAAATGATGAATTTCAGGCAGATATGAAGATACGCCATCCGGAGGTAGGATAATATAAAGAAATCGTATGGCTAAAAATTAGGCAGATATTACGAACGCCTAAATCTGTGGAGTAGATGACGAATTTTGGACCAGGCGACGCCACTGCCCACCCTTTCTCCTTCTTGGAGAGGTGCTACTCGACCATCTCACCGCTGTAAGAAAAAAGTCGTGATCGGCGAGATGAGCCCGCTCGTAGGGGGGGCGCTCGGAGGGGTGAGCGGTGCGTTTTTTCATCCTGGCCAATGTGTTCTTACGAGGCTGAGCAAGCCTCGTGTGGCTGCTTCAAGACGCCTTTTGCGCTGTTTTCTTGTTGGCGCACCCACGGAGCACAGCCGAAATGTTTGCAGCCCGACAATAAAAAGCGCGAGCCTTCATAGGGAGCCAAGAACCGACACCCGGTTGTTGCTCCGACATGCGCCGCCGCTCCATGAAGCCCGATCGCTGCTGTCAGATCGCGCCCGATCAGGGGATGGGTGCTCGCGCGAGCTCGCTCAGCGTGACGTGACGTCGATCTTCGGCGGAGATTCGAGCAGCGCGACGCGTTGCCTACATCGATACGTCAATGCGCTTCACGACTACATCGATAAGCTCATCGGGAGCTGCTTCTACATCGACAAGCTGATGCGGTTCCTACCTACATCGATCGTTGATCGCATGCGTTGCCTACATCGTTAGGCCAAGCCCACTTCGGGCCCTCGATCATCGATCGCCACGCGCCCTACATCGGCCCTACATCGAAAGGGCGCCGAGCCTGGAGCACCGCGGCAGCATCTCCGTCGCGGCCGCTCCGACGCGGCCAGCTCCGAAACGGCAGAAGGAGCGCCGCAGCGCTCCTTCCAGCTCGTCTTGGTCGTCTTCTTCTATAGAAGAGCGCGCGAAGCGCTCCTCATACAAGGAGAGGCCGCGAGCTCAGTCCTTGTAGCTGCCGTACGGCATGCCGTCCTTGTTGAGGTGCGGCGCCTCGCGGCCACGCTTCACATCCAGCTCCAGCGTCGTCACCTCGTCCGCCGTGATCTCGACCTCCATGCTCGTCGGCTTGGCGTTCGGAGCCCACGCCACGATCTTGTGCTTGCCCGCGGGCACGTTCGGCAGGCGGTAGAAGCCGTCGGCGCCGGCGCGCGTGTAGAGGTTGCTCGGCACGACCAGGATGTGGCCGACCATCTGCGGGTGCATGTTGCAGTAGACGCTCACGACGCCCGCCTTGCTCATCGTGACCGACTTCGACTCGCCCTGGCGGTAGCTGCCGAGGTCGAACGAGTTGTCCGGGGTCACCGAGAAGACGTTGTGGAAGACGGCGTCCTGGTTCGGGAACTCGACGCGCGTGCCCTTCTGAACGGCCATGACGCGCGGCACGAACTGCTTGCCCTCCTGCTTCATCGTCGCCGCGCCACCGCCCGCCGCGACGACGTCCGCCACGTAGACGTACGTGTCGCCACCGCCGCCCTTCACCTTGCCGACGAGCGTGCCCTTGCCGCTCTTCTTGTCGGGGGCGGGAGGCTTGACCTCAGGGGGCTTCTCGTTGGGCTTGGCGGTCGTGTTCTTGGGGTCCGGCTTCCCGACGGGCTTCTCGTTGGGCTTGGGACCCGTATCGATCTGGGCGTCGGTCTTGGTCCCGGCGGGCTTCGGGTCGTTCCTGGCGACCACGTCCGGCTGGGGCGGCGGCACCACCAAGGTCCCACCGCCACCTGCGTCCGGCATCAGCGCCACGAGCGACTGCAGGTACTGCTGCTGCATGCGGATGAGCTTCTCGATGACGCGCTGCTGGTCCGCGATCTTCTTCTCGAGTCGCTCGATGTCCGCCTGCGTGACCGGCTTCGGCTTGACGCCTCTGGGTTGTGACCACGCCGCGTGCGGGGCGGTGCCGATGAGGATCGCGGTGCCGAGGGCCAGCGCGACGATCCGGGAATACAGGGGGCTCGACATTTAGGATCTCCTCCTCGCTTCAGAATGCCATCACAGCCGACGTTGTCACGACATCGTCTGGGATGCTGGGAAGACCACCGTACTCGCCGTTGTGAGAGTACTCGGCTTTGATGATCGCGTTGGGGTTGAAAATGAGGCGTAACCCGGCCGTCGCGCGCCAGTTCTTGGTGATGTAGAGCCGCTCCATCCCCTGCTGCACCTGGGCGTCGCGGAACTCGGCGCGGCCGAGCAGGCCGATGATCGGGGTCACAAGGAAGTTGGCCTCGAGGTAGCCGCCGTTCTTGAGGTCGAGGCTGTACATCTGGCTCACCGCGTCACCGGGTGCCTTGGCCTTGAGCCACTGAGCCCGGACGCCGAAGCGGCTGGTCTCGAACTCGGCGTCGACGCCGGCCGTCCACATCTTGTCGGCGCCGTCCGGGGCGCCGTCCTGCGTGCCCCACTGGCCCGACGGGCCGGCCTCGAACGTGCCGCCGGCGATCTTCAGGCGCACCGCGACGCGGCCAGACACCGTCTTGAAGGCGTTGGTGTCGACCTCGCTGTGGAAGTGGAACTGCTCGGTCCCGAACGAGCCGTTCGTGACGGAGGCGGCCAGGATGAGGCGCTCGTTCAGGAACTTGCTGCGCGCCTTGAGGCCGACCGCGGGGCCGGTCGTGTACCGCGCGAGCAAGGTCGGCGTGATGCCGAACCGCTGCGGCGCCTTGCGCGTCTTGTACTCGATGCCGATCACCGAGTCGACCTTGCCGATGAAGACGGAGGTGTGCCCGTCCGCGAACGGCAGCCACTCGAGCTGGGCGACGTCGACGTCGAACGAGTCGCCCAGCCGGAAGTCGGTGCCCGTCCGCGGCGTGAAGTTGACGCTCGACGTGAACAGCGCCCGCTCGCCGAGGCCCGCGTTGATGCCGATGCTCAGCTCGTTGACGAGGAAGCTCGGGTTGTTCTCGGCGTTGACCGAGTCGAAGCGGTCGACGCCCGGCGCCTCGCCGAGGTCGGCCACGTCGCCGCGCGAGTTCACCATCGTCGCGAGCAGATCGCCCCAGAACACCCACGCGATCTGCGAGTGCATGGGGAACACCACGTGGCCGGCGTCGCGGCGAAAGCCGGAGCCGTCGCCGCCCGGCGACGTGGCGAAGAAGCCGAGATCGCCGTAGCCCGTGATCTTGACCGGGAACCGCGCGCGGCGGACCCGCTCGGCTGACTCGAGCCTCGCCTCGAGCTCGTCGATGCGGCTCTGCATAGCCTTCGCCTGTGCCACGGGGTCCGGCTCAGGCTCCTCGGCAGGCGCGTCCTCCGAGGATGTGTCCCCGGTGGACGCGTCCTCCTCGGGCGCGTTCTGTGCGGCCACGGGCGCGGACGCGGTCAACGCGAGCCCGAGCCCGAGCCATAGACTCTTGCGGCAATTCATTATCGTACCTCCGAACGCGCTAAGACGCGCGATTGCTGGAAAGACCGATCGCCAACGCGATCCCGAGCAAGACCAGGATCGGTGACAGCCAGAGCAGCCACTTCAAGATCGAGAACGTCGCGCTCGTCGGCGCGAGGGACTGGACCAGCACGAGTCGCGGCCGGGACTGGCCCATCTGCTCCAGCTCGATGACGTTCGCGACGTAGCTCGCGCCACCCAGGTCGAAGGGCGGTAGATCCGTCGTCTGCTGCTGCTGCTGCGCGAGCGTCGTCATCGCCTTCAGCTGGTCGTCCGAGACGGCCGTGAACTCGGACCCGATCGCGATCCCGAGGGCGACGCCGGTGGCGGTCCCGAGCGACTTGAGCAGCGCCTGGTCGAGCGTCTGGCCGACGACCAGGTACGCGATCACGTTGGACTCGAACTGGATGGCGGTGATGCTGAGGTCGAAGATCTTGTTGCCGATCACCCACGAGCCCTTCACCGCGTCCTTCGACTCCTTGGCCCGCTTCACCACGGCCGACGCCGACAGATCGAGCCCGCGCAGCTCGGGCGCGCCGGCCTCGGCGAACACGCGGCCCTCGGGCGTCAGCACGACGAGCATGCCCGCGCCGCGCAGCCGGCCCAGGTCGCGCAGGATGTCCGCGACCGTGGCCTCGTCGATGCCTTCGGTGTTGAGCGTGGACTTGAGCCGTGGATCCTCGACGAGGATCCGGCCCTGGCCGCGCATGTCCTCGAGGGCGCGCGCGCGGAGCAGGTCGAACACGCCCTTGGCGGCGTCGAGCTTGCCGCGGTTCTCGACCGCGATCGCGCCGTTCAGCTGCCGCTGCGCGACGAACGCGCCCAGCGCCGCGCCGGCGACCAGGAGGATGAGGAGGAGGATGACGAAGACGCTCGGCCGCGCGGGTCGCGTGCTCCCCATCGGCAGGAGCTGGTCCACGGCGGTCAATTTCGACTTGGAAGTAGTCACTTGCGAACCAATTGCCCTTCGCGGAGCTCCCAGACCTGGTGGCCGCCTCCGGTCTCCAGCATCTGCTGAACGATCATCTTGCCGTTCACGCTGATGCGGATCTGGTGGCGCCCGGACTTCATCGAGATCACCTCGCCTGCCTCATAGTCGTTCCCGCCAATGTTGATGGTCGCTCCGGAGGGCAGCCCGGCCAGCACGATCTGCCCCATCTGTCCCCCCGCGCGCGGGGTCTCCGAATCCGAGCCGAGGTCGAACACGTAGTCGGTCGACTCGCCCGACTTGAGCGTGAACCGCTGCTTCATCGCCTTGTAGCCCGGCAGCTCGACACCCACCTCGAACTCCTCGTCGGGCTTGATGCCCGTCAGGGTCGCCGGCGTCTTGAGGCCCGTCGGCTCGCCGCGCACGGAGATCGCCGCGTCGCTCGGCCGGCTGTCGATCTTGAGCGTGGCGAGCGCCGTGCCCTTGGCTACCGGGGTGGGCTTCGTCGGCTGCGGGTTACCCAAGAGGAGGTAGCCGAGCCCGGCGAGCGTGGCGACGAGCACCACCACGGCGATGCCGCCGACGGCCCGGCGGGCGCGCGTGACCGGCTCGATGTGCTGCCGGACCGTGAGCGACTTCGCGAGGTCGGAGCGGACCTCGGTCCGCAGCTTCATGACGAGCGAGACGTTCTTCGACAGCGCGCGGGTCGCCGCGATCGCCCGCTTGGCCTCGGCGCGGGTCGATCCGAACAGCGACTCGAGCGAGCCGGCGAGCGAGCGCGAGTCGAACTTCGGCTGCGTGGTCAGGAACTGATCGAGGGCGATCTGCATCTCCTCGCACGTCTCGTAGCGATCCGCCGGCGTGCGGGCGAGCGCCGTGGAGATGATCTTCTCGAGATCCTCGGGCACGTTCGGCCGGTGCCGGCGCGACTTCGGGATCGGATCGTTCATGATCGCGTAGAGCGTCGCGGCGTCGCTCTCGCGGGCGAACAGCCGGCAGCCCGTCACCAGCTCCCAGAGCACGACGCCGAGCGAGAAGATGTCCGAGCGGCGGTCGATGCCGCGCGCGAGGATCTGCTCGGGCGACATATACGCGAGCTTGCCCTTGATCGTGCCGGTCATCGTCTTGGAGCCGCTCGAGTTGAACTTCGCGACGCCGAAGTCGATGACCTTCACCTCGCCGGCATACGTGACGATGATGTTCGACGGGTTGATGTCGCGGTGGACGAGGCCGAGCGGCCGGCCGGCGGTGTCGGTCAGCTCGTGCGCGAAGTGGAGGCCGTTGCACAGCTGCGCCACGACCATCGCCGCCATGTTGAAGGCCATCGGCTGCTTCGAGATCGCGGCGCGGTTCATCATGCTGCCGAGATCCTCGCCCGCCAGGTACTCCATCACCGTGTAGTACTGGCCCTCGGTCTCGCCGAACTCGAACGTCTTGACGATGTTCGGGTGCTCGAGGCGCGCCGCGATCCGCGCCTCGTCGATGAACATCGCGATGAAGTCGTGCGAGGCGAGGTGCGGCAGCACCCGCTTCAGCGTGACGACCTTCAGGAAGCCCTGGAGCCCGGTCTGGATGGCGAGGAACACCTCGGCCATGCCGCCCACGCCGATCTCGCCGACGAGGACGTACTTCCCGAACTGCTCGCCGATGATCGGCTGGTGGTCCTCGGGCACATCCTCCGCCGCCTTCTCGAGCGCCGACAGCGAGATCTCGGGATCCGAGGGGTCCTCGGGAGCCGAGGGTTCAGTGGTCGCGAGTTCTTTCATAGATGGTTCACCGCCCCCTGGTCACGAGCTATGGCACGAATGCTGGCTCGACCATCACCACCGACGGGGGTGGGGGCCCTTCTCCGACAACCTTCAGCCGAAAGAAGTGATGGCAGTCGTTGCACGTTTGCGTGATCTTCTGCAGCACCTGCTCCATGCGCGGCCGATCCTTGCCGGCGAGCGCCTGGGCGAGCGAATCGCTGTCGCGCACGAGGCTGTCGACGTACGTCAGGAACACTTCGCGCGACTCCGCCGTCTGCACCGGCGGGGTCACCATCGCCTGGACCTTCGCGACCCCCGCCCGCAGCGTCATCACTGGCGCCGTGATCTCGGCGAAGTCGAGCTCGCCGTCCGGGTTTGACTCCGCGGAGTGGAAGACGAGGAACATCAGCGCGCTGAACGGCTGATTCACCTCGTTCTTCATGATCTCGTTCAGCTCGGGCGAGTGGAGCAGCCGCACCGGGCCTCCACCTCCACCGGGGCGCTCGCTCGCACCGCCGCCGCATCCGAGCAGCAGCGCGGGCGAAATGATGGTCGCGAGGGTGGCGCAGCAGTTCATCGTGTCATTCCGGCAGCGTCGGAGGCGCGACGAGGCCCTCCACCGGGAAGTCCTCCGACGCGAGCGGCGGGCCGTCGCTGAGCGAGCGCAGGAACTCGACGATGTCGTCCAGCTCCTCGTTGGTGAGCAGGAGCGGCGAGACCGCGGACTCCTTGGTGCCCGAGTACGCACCGGTACCGCCGCCGAAGTTGTAGTGGCTCACGACGTCCCACATGTTCGTATACACGCCATTGTGCATGTACGGGGCGGTCTTCTCCACATTCCGGAGGCTCGGCGTGCGGAACGCGCCGAGGTCGGTCGACTGCTCGACGAGGTTGGCCAGGTGGGCGTCGTCCTGCAGGTCGCTGTACGCGCCCGCGCGGTTGAACGCGTCGGCCTTCACGCGCGCGATGCCGTTGGTGCGGCCGACGTCGACGGTCGGGACGTTCTGGCCCTCCTGCGGGCAGCCGATGTTGTGGAACTTGTAGTCGGTGAACAGCGCGCCGCGGTGGCACTCGTCGCACGCGGCCTTGCCGACGAAGAGCTTCGCGCCGCGGACCGCCGCGGGCGACATCGCGGTCTCGTCACCGTCGAGCATCTTGTCGAACGGCGACTTCTCGAAGCTCGTGCTGACGAGCCGGCGCTCGTACGCCTCCATCGCCTTGCCGATGTTCGAGTAGATGCGGTTGACCTCCACCTTGTCCGCGGACGCCATGTTCTCGAACGCGGGCTGGCCCGGCTTGCCGGTGAGCGGGAAGCGCGTGGTGTCCGCGAGGTCCGGCATCGTCGTCACGAAGGCGGCCTCGTACTCGGCGCGGTACTTGTCGAAGACGAGGTGCGCGTACTGGAGGCGCGTGCCGTTGTGCTCGTTCGCGCCCTCCATCGGGCCGAGGGCGAGCGCCCAGAGCGAGTCCTTGCGGCCGTCCCAGAGCTGCCAGCCGCCGCTCGCGGTGTCCGAGTACGCCGTGTTGATGACGGTCGGCGCGTTGCGCAGGCCGTAGTTCACGCCGAGGCTCGTCGCCTGCGGGCGCGAGCGGCGGTCCGCGCCGCCGATCTCGATCTGGTGGCAGCTGTAGCAAGACACCTTGCCGACGGCGCCGGCGACGCCGAGGCTGCCGTTCGTGGTGCCGTCGTTCGCGGGGCCGAGCGCGCCAGAGAAGCGCGGATCGAAGAAGAACTTCTTGCCGAGGATCGCGGCCGCGGAGTCGTCGGCGTACTTGTTCGACGGATTCAGCGGCACTCGCTCCGGCAGCCTGAACTCGCTGAGGATGTCGCGCTCCTCTTGCGTGAAGGTTGTCTCGTCGGTACACGCCACGAGCGAACCGGCCACAACGAGACTCACACCTAGCACTGCGCCTTTGAACATCGAGTGTCCCTCCAGATCGAGCTACATCGACCGTTTTGCGGAATCATTATCCGCGTCGTCGACGACGACGCAAGCTCGTTGAGCGTGCGAACGCGTGAGGACCAAAACGCACGTTGTCGCCTGATCTGCGTGACGCGAGAACCCTCGAGCGAAAAAGCGTAACGCGGGCACCGTGAGGTGTGGGTTCATTGCGCATCCCTCGCGCCGAGTCATGCTCAGCGCGGAGGATCTTCCATAAGTAGCCGTTTGGCCAAGGGAGTTGGTCGGGCCGCGGGCAGCATTGGGGCTCACGTCTTCGCGCTTCGGTGAAGCCTCGGGTAGCGACTCGCAGGTGCCTCCGAGATCGTCTCAAGACCGCCTCAAGCGCCTGTCGAGCGCCTGTCGGGTGCCAGTCGAGCGCCTGTCGAGCGCCTGTCGAGCGCCTGTCGAGCGCCCGTCGAGCGCCCGTCGAGCGGCGCTACTTGCGGAAGATCTTGTCGAAGGCGCGCCGCATCGAGCCCTTCTTCGGCGCGACGTAGCCCTCGTTGCCGTACGCGATGCGCGCCGACGGATCCTGGCCGTAGTGGAGATAGAGCGCGAGGAGGTCGTGCACCATCGCCGAGATGCCGGTGGTGCGCAGGTCGTACGAGAGGCAGTAGCTGTCCGGCTTGTTCCGGATCATCGCCTTCGCGATGATCATCATGATCGCCGGGTCGATCAGCTCGCCGTTTCCGTCGAGGTAGTGCTTGTAGCTGAAGAACCGGTCCTCGGGCGCGAGCTCGGGCGCGCCCTGGCCCTCGGCCTTCGGCGCGCGCATGTTCTGGATCGTCCGGTACTCGTGCTCGACGTACGCCGCGATCGAGTTGTTCTCGTCGCGCTTCTCGTACTCGACGAACTTGCGGAACGCGTCGAAGAGGTTCTTGGGGTTCGCGTACGCGCCGGAGATCAGGTAATAGAACACCGCGCCGAGCGAGTAGATGTCGGCGGGGCGGCCGACGCTCTTCACGACGCGGCCGCGCACGTTGGTCTCGCTCGCCTCGGCGAACGGCCGGTTCAGGAGGAGCTTCTTGCGCGCGCGGTCGGCGGCCGCGATCGAGTACATCTCGTTGCGGTTGAACAGCGAGAACGTGTCGTTCTCGTAGATGTCGATGTAGAAGTCCTCGAAGAACTCGACCTCGGGCGAGCCCTGCGTCGTGTTGACGAGCAGCTCGAACGTGTTCGTCTCCTGCTCGGGGCTCTGGAAGTAGAGCGTGCCGGGGACGGCCTGGAACCGCGTCATCGACACGTCGAGGTCCGCGTCGGCGACCTTGCCGACGTTGAAGTCGGCGAGCTTCACCTTCATCTGCGAGCCGCGCAGGTTCGGATCGGGCAGCTTGACGAGGATGTTGGCCGGCTTGATGTCGCGGTGGCAGGTGTCGCGGACGAGGTGCGCGAACTCGACGGCCGTGGCGACCGGCACGATGTACTCGAGGACGCGGAAGATGCGCTCGCGCAGCGGCACGGCGAGCAGATCGTCCCGGCGGCGCTTCTGGCGCGCGCCCTTCAGGCGCTCCTCGAGCGACATGTCGAGCAGCTCGAGGATCATGAAGTCGTTCTCGACGCGGTCGCGGACCGCGGGCGGGACGAAGCCGGCGCTGTCGCCCTCGCCGGAGCCGAGCAGCTCGACGATGTTCGGGTGACCCTGGACGCGCTCCAGGATCTCCTTCTCCATCTGGAACCGCATCTGGTCCTCGCCGGTCACGCCGCGCTGCAGGCACTTGAGCGCGACCGGGCGGCGCAGCGTGGTCTTCGACTCGACCCAGCGCTCCTCGCCGAGGTACGCCTTCGCGAAGCGGCCGGAGCCGAGCTCGATCGGGTTGCCGTTCTCGTCGACGACGAACGCGTAGACGCGCGAGCGCGAGACGTACGGCGTGGGCTGCGCGATCACGCCCGAGACGGCGGTCATCGGCGGGCCGTAGTCGGCGATCGCCTGCGTCATCGTGCCGGCGTTCGCGTACCCGTGGCCGCCGAACGAGGCGGGCTGCGGGGGCGGGCCGCCGACGTGCGAGAGCGACGGCGAGCCGCTCGCGTACTGGCCGGGCTGCATGTGTCCGGCGTGCGGACCGGGCGCCGACGAGGGCCGCGGCGTCCCCTGCGACTGCGGCATCTGGTTGATGCTGGTCGGATCGCCCTCGAACTCGGAGTATTCATCGAGGGGCGGCTGCATCGACGGGTGTTTGCCGCGAGGGCCGCTGGGAGAGTTCGGCGGGGGCGTGGGGGCCATGGGAGCGTGCTGCTCGAGCGACAGACGAAGGGCTGACGGAGACTAACGGCGGCGCGGCCGGGGGATCGCGCGACCGTGAGTGTAAACGAAGTATGCTTCGGATCCGGGACCAAAGTCGAACAAGATCGGGTCCGTGCAGTCGTCCGTGCTGACCGCGATGCGCTGGTTGCCGACCGGGAACACGAGCTGGTTGCCCTCCAGGCTGCCGGTCGCCACCCGAATATGGCCGATCTCCTGCGCGCGCGGCGTCACCAGCGCGAGATCGCTGGGTTGATCGAGCTGGACGGCCGGCGACGGGCGCCCGCCGAGGTGCGCGACGAAGCAGGTCATGCCTTTCACGTGGAGGATGCGGGCGCCGCCTTGCCCGTTGATGAAGGTGACGCGGACCTTCTGGGCCTGGCTGCCGACGAGATCGACGACGTTGTTGCTCACCAGCGCGAAGTACACGTGGCGGTCGCCGACGGCCTGCGGCCCCTCGGTGAGCGGCAGCCGGTGCACGGGGCCGCTCGCCGGCTGGGCGACCATCATCCAGGGGGGCCGGACGACCGGCGGGGCCCAGCTCTTGGGCGTTTGGGGCGCCGGGTGCGCGGCGGGAGTGGCGCTGACGGGCCCCGACGCGATCTCGGGCGTGGGCGCCCCGGGCGCCCCGGGCGCCCCGGCGGGCGGCGCATGCGCGGCGGCGGGCGGCGCATGCGCGGGCCGGACCGTCGGCGAGGATGAGGGCATGGGCGCGGCGGCGGGCGGGGCCATCGCCGCGGGCGCGGCCATCGCTGCGGGCGCGGCCGCTGTGGGCAGCCCCGACGGCGGCGTGACGGCCTGGACCGGGACGGTGGGCGTGCTCTGGAGGTAGCCGAACGGCGCGGGCGCGGCGCCGTCGGGCCCGAGGGTCGGCGCGCGCGGCGGCAGGCGCGCCTCGTCGACCTGCGACTCGAGCGAGGCGAGGAGCTCGGCGCCCAGCTCCTCGACGTTGGCGAGGCGCTTCTTCGGATCGAACGCGAGCGCGCGCGTGAGGAGCGCGACCACGCTGCGCGGCACGCGGGTGGGCGCGAGCGACTCGGCGATCAACGGGTCGGCCTGGCGCCGCTTCTTGTAGCCGGCGTAGACGTCCTCCTCGGCGAAGATCGCCTTGCCGGTCAGCATGTAGATCGCGACGACCGCGAGCGAATAGATGTCCGTCACGGCGCCCACCGGCTGGCCAGCGAGCTGCTCGGGCGCGGCCCAGCTGGGCGAGTACATCGCGAGCTTCTGCCCGGCGACGATCGCGGTGTCCTCGGCGCGCTTCGCCGGACCCTGCTCGTCCGCGCTCCACTTCGCGATGCCGAAGTCGGCGAGCTTGGGGAGGCGGTTGCCGCCGACGGTGCCGAACAGGATGTTCTGAGGCTTGATGTCGCGGTGCACGATGCCGAGGCCGTGCGCCTCGCCGAGCGCCGCGCACATCGCGGAGATGACGCGCGCCATCTCGGCGAGCGACTGCTTGCCCTGCTCGCGGACCACGTTCGAGAGCGTGCCGCCGTTCATGTACTCGCAGACCTGCAGCGGCAGGCCCTCCTCGTCCTTGCCGCCGAGGTGGCCGAAGTCGTAGATGCGCAGCGTGTTCGGGTGCGTGAGCCGCGACAGCGCGAACGCCTCCTGTACGAAGTGCTCGTAGCTCGTGCGGCCGACGCCGGACTTGCCGCCGAGCCCGGAGAACACCTTCACGCAGACGGGTCGCGACAGGCGCTCGTCGATGCCGCGGAACACGATGCTGTGGCCACCCGAGGCGATCTGCTCGACGACGCGATAGCGATCGAGCACCACGTCACCAGCCTTGAGATCGGGCGACGGGGAAGCCTTCGGCGCCTTCGGGGCCGTTCCCATGCGCCGCCCATGGTACCCGAATGGGTACCCGAAATGCGGGACCGGCGACGCCCGGGCCGCAAATTGGTCACATCGGCGTGAGCACCGAGGCGGTGCCGGCCCGCGCGACGTTGGCGGTGTTGAAGCCGAGCTTCATCGCGGCAGCGCCGGCCTGGTCCTCGATGCCGACGGTGGCGGCGCCGCCGGTCGGCGCGTGGCTCGGGCCCCACACGAGCTCGATCTTGC
>DATMCI010000297.1:0-71841 GCA_035558535.1 Kofleriaceae bacterium | reverse complement strand
CGACGCCTGTGATCGGATCAACCGCCGGGAGCTGCGCCGCGATGGCCGACAGCTCCGGTTCGTCGTCGAGCCGCCGCCGCCGAGGCACGGCCGGTCCGAGTGATCTGATCCTCTACCACTGGATGGGCCGAAGTCCCTGTCAGACGCTGCCGTGTTCGTCGTCACCGGAGCAGGGAGAGGCATCGGGCTCGAGCTGACCGCGCAATGGCTCGCCCGCGGTGACCGAGTGATCGCGACGTATCGCGATGACCGCGGCAAGGCCCGGCTCGAGGCCCTCGGGGCCGCCGGTGGGGACCTGCGGCTCGCCCAGCTCGACGTCCGGAACGCGGGATCGGTCGCGGCGCTGGCCGCCGAGCTGGACGGCGCGCCGATCGATGTCCTCGTGAACAACGCCGGCGTGATGGGGACCAGCGCGCCGAGCTTGGCCGACATGGATCACGAGGAGTGGCTCGAGACCTTCGTGGTCAACGTCCAGAGGCCGTATCGCGTGACGACGGCGCTCCTGCCGAGCTTGCGAGCCGGCACGCGAGGCTCCTGTACGCGCTCGACGCCGCGACCGGGCGCGTCCTCGATCCCGCTGCCGTCCCGAAGCACTGCCGATGCCCCCGACGATGATGAACTCTACTCCCGCGTCGCAGAGCTTCGCGACCAGCACCGGGAGATCAGCCGCCTTGGGATGCCGTGGCATCGCGTATCCTGGCGAGATATTGCGCCATCCGGGAAGCCGACCTCAGTCGATCCCATGGCGATTGCTGAAGCGAGAGCTCGATCAACGTACGGTCCACGTCGTCGATGGCCGCACGCACCTCAGAATCGAGGGCTTCGATGAGCGTGGCCAGCGTGGGCTCCTCGGCCGGCGGTGCGCCTGGACCCTGTGCTGCCATGAGAGTCAACCTACCACGGCACTCGACAGGCTCTCGGCCTCGACGCCGCGAACGCGCGCAGAGGTGAGATCGGCGACGACGGTGAGTAGCGGCACTAGGCGGCTCTCATAGGTGAGATCGTGACCTACCGGTGCCTGGGGAGCGCCTCCGGCGGGGTGCTCCGCGGCCGGGCCATGCGACGGAGGGCCTGCAGCCGATCGCCCACCAGCACCAGCAGCGACGTGATCGCGCGGGGCGCGCGGCGATGATCGCGCTCCGGCCCGAGCTGGTCGGTGGCCACCGCCTCGCTGAGGATGCGCGCGGCCTCGACCGCGCCGTGGATCTTGTGGAGCTCTCTCCGCAGGTAACGCCGCCTGCGCCTCGATAGTGGCTTCGCCATGCCTCTTCTTATCGTCCCACTGGGACGTATGTCAATTGGAATCCCGCACGTTCGCCGATGCAGTCACTGCATCAGTCCTTCGAGTGCGCCGGGATCTCGAGCCAGTACCGGGCCGGTACGGCGCCCTTGGTCAGATCCTCGATCTGAAACGCCGTCTCAAGGCTCGGCCGGCGCAGCCCGCTGCAGAAGCGGTCGATACTCGTCCGCTTGACGCCGAGCGCGTCGGCGAGCTGCTGCCGGGTCCAGCCGTTCGCGACCACCCATTCGCCGAGCTTGTTCCACTTCTCGATGGGGCGCCCCATCCGAGGCTTCTCGACCGGCCGGCTCGTGCGGCGCTTGCTACCAGCCACCTACGAGTTATCCCACAGGTTGCCTCAGCCAACCGCCCCGCCGCCGTCCAGGGCAAGCGGGTCACCCGCGACGACTCGGGGCGGTCACGATGGCGCGCCCGGGGCAACGAATCGACGAACGTGACGAGGCCGGGTTGCCATCCCATGCCGCCACGGCGACATCCCATGCCGCCGCGGCGACATCCCATGCCGCCATGATCGACATCCCATGCCGCCACGGCGACATCCCATGCCGCCACGATCGATATCCCATGCCGCCACGATCGATATCCCATGCCGCCACGGCGACATCCCATGCCGCCGCGGCGACATCCCATGCCGCCACGATCGACATCCCATGCCGCCGCGGCGACATCCCATGCCGCCGCGGCGACATCCCATGCCGCCGCGGCGACATCCCATGCCGCCGCGGCGACATCCCATGCTGCCGCGGCGGCATCCCATGCCGCCGCGGCAAGTACACATGTCGAGCTGAGCAAGTCGTTTCGCGGACTTACGAAAAATCGCCATGCAGGACGCAACTCCCCTGACGTAGCGGCCGATAGGCCCGCTTCGTAATCGGCGCCCACAGGCGCCAGGGAGAATGACCATGCAGAACCGTGTTGGCAGCGTGATTCCGTCGGCCGAGGACATCCAGCAGCTCGTGAAGGACTTCGACGCCTTCGTCGCGAAGATCGACAAGTTCACCCTGATGCTCAGCGCCGAGGAGCGTAAGCGCACGACGAAGATGCGCGCGCGGGGTGAGCGCGTCGTGGAGCTGGTCGGCACCCTCGCCGCCCGCCACCAGGTCGCGCTGCCCCGCATCTCGGTCGGCGACATGAACGCCGATCTGCTCCTCGCGCAGCGCCTCGCGCCCCTCGCGTCGCGGCTCGCCGCCGCCTCGCAGAAGGTCGCGGACACGATCCTCCAGGCGCAGTCGGAGTGCTGGTGGGCCACGATGGCGTTCTACTCGGCGCTGACGCGTCTCTCGAACATCGACGCCGAGCTCGAGGACGCTCTCAAGCCGGCGATCGAGTTCTTCGCGCGCGGCCCGCGGCCCGCGCCCACCGCCGAGGCCTGATCGCCGGCGATGGAAGCGGGGTACGACAACGGCGTCGGCTGGACCGGTGCCGGCGGAGCGTACCTCGCATGCAGCTCTACTGCGGCACGTAGCGGTAGCGATCACTCCGCTTCGATCCACGTATCGTTGTTCGGCCGCCGCCCGTCCACCCAGCGGCGCAGCACCGGCTGACCGGGCGCCGTGAGCCCCTCGTACGAAGCAGGGTAGCGCTCGGAGACCGCGTCGCCGAACGGGCCGAACCTTCGGCCGGGCGCGGTGCAGCGTGGATGCTGGTAGTAGAGCGCGTGATCGAAGCTCGCTTCCCAGTGGAAGCGACCGTCGTGGAGGTGCACCGTCGGGAAATACAGCTGATCAGGCTCGGAGGTCGGGAACGTGAACGCCATCGGGTGGATCTTGTGCTGGCCGGGGCGGAGCTGGAACACAGCGAAGCCGTATGCCATGTAACGCGGGGCGGAATCGAAGAGCAGCTCGGGCACTCGGAACCGCGGATCGAGGCGCACGAAGTCCTCAGGCGAGGGGACGTATGACGCGATGAACGATCCGATCTCGTGGACGACGAGCTGGGTGGGCTGGAGCTCCCCACGGATCTGGAATTCGTACACGGGCGCGCGAACCTTCGGGAACAGCTCGTCGAGCTCCTCGAACATCTGCGGATGACGCTCAAGCGAGATGAAGCGCACCGCGTCCTCGCCCGCGCGCGTGGGGACCGGCAGCGGTAGCACCATGGCGACCTCGTGCGCCGATGCGATCGTCATCTGATATGCGAGCGCCTGGACCCCCGGAGCGATCGCGCGCGCGAAGATCCTCGTCTTCGCGACCGAGACATGGGGCAACTCTCCCACGAAGATGCACACGGGGAGAGGCTACAGCGGACACCGCACCTGAGCCAGCACGAGCCTGCCCGCGCTCCTCGCGCGCGGCGGCTTGACCGCTCGGCGATTCCCGAGGCTGCGGCGCGAATTCAGAGACAGCGGGCGGGCAGATCCCGGCATCTGCTCCGGCTGGTGCACCGGAAGCAGCTGGGGCTAGCTTCGCAGCGGCAGCTCCGGGGTGACTGTTACAGCATCGCCGACACGGTGCACCGGCAGCAGCTGGGGCTAGCTTCGCAGCGGACGAGGTTCTGCGTCAGCAGCTCCGCGGGCTATGGCTTTGACTGCATGATTACCGAGATCGCCTGCTGACCAGGCGGCGGGTTGGTTGCGATCACAACCTCGACCCGAGAAGAGATGGCCTTCACGTAGGGCTCGTAGTCCCGTCGGTTGCCGGTGAGGAGCCAGCGCGCGCCCATCTGGTGGGCGGTGGCAAAGACCAGGGCGTCGAACTTCACTCCGTCGCGCTCGCCTTCGCGGCGCACACGATTTTTCAGCGTAGCCGCCGTGATCTGACCGGCCGCACGCGCAGCCTCCTCATCGAGGGATTGGACCCGGATACCGCCCAGCACCTTCGCTATTGCGTCGAGCGCGTCCGCAGGTCCGCCGGAGCCCAGCTCGGCCACCACCGGAGACGGCACCACCCAGATTACGCCCAGCTTCTCCAGCCGCTCGAACGTGAGCTCGACGTACGAGCGGCGCAAGGCGACCGACGGATCTGTATCAGTGTTGTCTAGAGCGATGCGGATGACGTCGGTGTCTAGGACGGCAGATGCCTTAGCCACGATCCGTCTCCACGACGCCACCCTCTTCGTCTTCTTGGTCTGCGGCGATCAACGCCGTCGAGTCGTAGACGATGCCCTTCGCGGTCATCTCGCGCCGGGCCTCCTCGAATGCGGCCACCAGGGAGCTTTGCGGCTTGCGCTTCTTGATCCCTTCGATGTTGAGGGGATGCCTTACCTCTTCTCCCTTCGCAAACGTGACGTTCGCCTCCACCGGATGACCGATCAACGCTGCCGCTCTCATCAGGATCTCGAGATCGGCGCCGAACTCGCCGGACCCGCCGTCGTCGTATCGCAGCGTGATGCTGCCTTGCTCTTGGACGTCGATGTTGACGCCGACAACGCGCGCGAACACCAGCGTGGCTTCCTCGATCTTTGCCTGCTCCTCCTCGACGGGGGCAGTCAGATAGAGCGGCTTCGCACCGCGTTTGTCATTGACCGGGTCGATTCGGAGCGCTGCTCCTCCAGTTCGCGCCGCGGCGCGATGCAGCCTCCCTAGCGCGCGCCGGGTTCTTGGCGTTGCCCCCTTGCCCCGGCTCTTGACGACCGACCAGAAGGCATCCACGAGACGAGGCGCAGCGCGGTCCTCGGACACGAGCTCAAGCCGCGCCGATCCGTTCGTGATCTTCGCTAGACTCAGGCTGGGCTTATCGAGCTGCTTTTCTGCTGCGAGGGCATCGAAAGTCGATGCCGTCGCCTCGAGAAGCTCGATGAGATCGCGCACGCGGATATCCTTCGGCGCCAAGCCCTCGCCCTCGATGGCGATGGTGAGCCTCGTAGGACTCGGCGACTTGGGCTTGCGGGTCACAGGAGGAGCGTCGCAGATAGAAGATCGGTGCGCAAATGCTGGGGATCCCTCAGACGATGACGGAGCGCTCGACACCGAGGATGCGGCAGTTCATCCCTCCTCGCTCGCCCGGCCGCAGTGCCGGCGGTACCGCGCGGCGGCTTGACCTCTCGGCGATTCCCTGGGAGCGTCAGACGCGGCCGTGTTCGTCGTCACCGGAGCAGGGAGAGGCATCGGGCTCGAGCTGACCGCGCAATGGCTCGCCCGCGGTGACCGCGTGATCGCGACGTATCGCGATGACCGCGGCAAGGCCCGGCTCGAGGCCCTCGGGGCCGCCGGCGGTGACCTGCGGCTCGCCCCGCTCGACGTCCGGAACGCGGACTCGGTCGCAGCGCTGGCCGCCGAGCTGGACGGCGCGCCGATCGATGTCCTCGTGAACAACGCCGGCGTGATGGGGACCAGCGCGCCGAGCTTGGCCGACATGGATCACGAGGAGTGGCTCGAGACCTTCGTGGTCAACGTCCAGGGGCCGTATCGCGTGACGACGGCGCTCCTGCCGAGCCTGCAAGCCGGCACGCGCCCGCGCGTCGTCACGCTGTCGAGCATCATGGGGTGCTTGCACCGCGCAAGCCCAGGCCACTACGCCTACCGGAGCTCGAAGGCGGCGCTCAACAAGGTGATGCAGCTGCTCGCGAAGGATCTCGCGCCGCTCGGGATCATCGCCTGCCCGGTCCATCCCGGCTGGGTCCAGACCGACATGGGCGGCCCCGGCGCGGAGCTGTCCGTCCAGGAGGCCGCGGCGGGGCTCGTGGCCCTGATCGATCGACTGACCCCGGACCACGCAGGCCGGTTCTGGCAGTGGGACGGGACAGAGCTGGCCTGGTGAGCCGGATCCCGTTCGACGAGGTCGACCCGTTCAACCCGAACCGGGTCTGCGGCTACGTGCTGCGCAGCCGGCGACGGCGCGGCGATCTCGAGATCACGCACGTCAACGGCCGGGCGTGCCCGCAGTACGTGCACGGGACGCCCCGCATCAAGCACCTCGAGCCCGAGCGCGCGGTGCCCGACTTCGAGCGCGACTTCGAGCGCGCGCACGTGTACGAGAAGATCGACGGCACGAACGTCCTCTTGTTCCGCTACACCGACGCGCGCGGTGAGTGCTTCGTCTCGTACAAGACGCGCTTCTCGCCGTTCCTCCGCGCGCAGCCGTACGGCGACTTCGTCGCGCTGTGGACCGAGATCCTCGCGCGCTACCGGTCCGAGATCGCGGCGCTCGCGGCCTGCCAGCACGCCTTCGGGTTCGAGCTGTTCGGCTGCCGGCTCCGGATCCTCACCGAGTACGAGACGCCGCTCGACGCGAGGCTCCTGTACGCGCTCGACGCCACGACCGGGCGCGTCCTCGATCCCGCTGCCGTCCCGCCCTCGGGCTTCCCGACGCCGAGCCAGTGGGGCGAGTATCCCGCGGGCACCTCCGCGTCGGCGATCCACGCCGCCGTCATCGCCCGCTGCGCAGAGGCCGGGCCCGAACACGCGCCGGCCGAAGGCGCCGTGATCTACCTCGTGCGCGACGGCGCCGCGACGCTCTACAAGTGCAAGCCTGAGGCAGTGCGCGAGCGCCAGGCACGCTATCGCGAGCTCTACGCGCACGGCAAGACCGCCGGGACCCGCGATCCCGACGCGGTGCTCGGCCAGCTCGCGTCGTATGTCGAGCGCCGCTGGCCGCTCGAGCTGCGGGCCAAGCACCACGACGTGATCGAGATCGTGCGCGAGGACCTCCGCAAGGAGCTCGCGTTCGACGCGGCGACCGACGCGGCGATCGACGCGCCGACCGACGCGGAGCCGCCGCCGCCGCCGATCGCCGACGATCAGCTCGTGCTGTGGAAGACGATCTGGGGCAGCCAGCTGTGGGGGATGGCGGGCCCGGCCTCCGACACCGACACCTGCATCGTATACCGCCTCGATCCCGAGACCCGCACCCGGGCAGAGCCCGAGCCCGAGCTGCTCGAGCCCCATCGCACCGGCTGGCACCGCAAGACCTGTGCGGGCGACGAGCACTACTACGAGCTCGAGCGCGTGGTGGAGCTGCTCCTGAGAGGCAGCCTCACGCTCTTGCTCGGCGTGATGTCCCCGCTCGTGGTCTCGGCGCGCGGGGCGGCGCACGCCGAGCTGCGCGGCCTGCTCGAAGCATCGCCGAGCCGGGTCTTCTATCGCGCGATCTTGCGCGACACGAAGGACAGCGAGCGCATGATGGCGCGGGCCCGCGAGCGCGCGCACTACCTCAAGCACCTGCGGATCGCGTGTCGCAACCTCCGATTCGGGATCACGCTGTTCACCGAGGGCCGCTATGTATTTCGCCCCAGCCAGGCGGACGACGCCGGAGAGCTCGCGGCGCTGCGTAGCGAGCTGATCGCGGCCTATGCGTCGTCGCGGCTGCCGGAGCGATTTGACTGTCGCCCGTTCGACGACTATCTATCTCGCTGGCGCGGCGGACGCGACTAAAGGAGCTCTCATGCCATCGGTATTCGGCTCCAACCCGAGGCGGCGCGAGATCGCGCTGACCGATCGCGAGCTGGCCGCGCTGTGCGCCGACGCGGCGGCCCGGTTCGACGAGCTGCCGCTGGTTCACCGCGGGCACAGCGCCGAGCTCCGGCGCACCGCCGTGCCCGGGATCCTGATCCAGCGCCTGATCCCGTCGCTCAACTCGATCTCGCGCCGCCGGCGCGGCAGCGTCGAGGGGACGGCGCGCCTGCGCCAGGAGATCAGCCGCGTGCTCCTATCGAGGTGGCACGCCGCCGGGCTGGCCACGTGTCACCTGGCCTGCGACGACGGCGACGAACACGGTGGCGGTGATGGTGACGGTGGCGGTGGCATGCTGATCGCGGAGGAGCGCATCCCTCCGGTCGAGGTCATCGTCAAGGCCGCGCTGATCGGGACGCCCGCGCGCATCTACCACGGCCTGCTCGAGCGCACGGATCGGTTCGGCCACCCGTTCACCCAGCACGCGGCCCACGAGCCCTACGTGCGCTTCGACTACCGGAACCCGCTGCACGACGCGGCGGGGGAGCACCTGCGGGACGAGTGCATGCCGACCGCCCTGGCCGATCGCCTGATCGACACCCGACAGGCCGCCGAGACCGCGCTGCGCGGATTCGCGGTCATCCAGCAGGCGCTGCGCTCGGTGCAGCTCGACGTGCTCGACGTGTGCTTCATCTTCGACGTGAGCGGCCGGGTCCTCTGTTACGAGCTCTCGCCGGACAACATGCGGGTCAAGCGGGCGGGCTGGGCCCAGAACCCGCGCGCAGACGACGAGTTCGACAAGGACCTGTGGCGAGACGGCGCCGACGGTGCACGGCTCCGCGAGCAGTGGGCCCAGCTCGGCGCGTACCTGAGCCGGCTCGATGAGTGACGCCCGGCCCGGCCCCGGCGAGCACGACCGCGCGCGGCCGGCGCTCCGGCCGCCCCGGCCCCGGCCGATCGATGTGGTCGTGGACGGGACCGACGGCGCCGGCAAGACCGCCTGCGTCCGCTTCCTGGTCGACCGCTGGACGCGACGCGGCCTCGCGGTGGCCAGTCACGCGCCCTACCGCGAGCAGGAGGTCTACCCGCTCTGGGGCGCCGAGCCCGAGCGAGCGGCCCAGATCATCACGGGCATCATGGCGCGGTTCCGCGCCGCCCACGCGAGCACCGACGTGGTGGTATGGGACCGCGGCTGGCCGACAGCGTTCGTCACCACGGCCGACCTGCGGGCGCGCGCCGCCTTCGAGCCGCTCCCTCCGCTCACGGTGCTCTTGCTGAGCAGCACGGACCGGACGCGAGCCAAGGCGCGGGACTGGGACCTGCGCGGCGTGTGGGTGCGCGACGACGCGCTGATCGAGCACTACAACGCCACCTATCACGCGCTCGACGCGCTCGGCGCGCCCTCAGATCGCAAGCTGCTGCGCGCGGTGCCCGACGCTTCGGGCAACTTCGATTTCGAGCACATCGCGCACGAGCTCGATCCCGAGCTTGAAGCTCTCGTCGGCCAATGTTACTGAACCCGGGCATCCGCGCTCGCTCAAGCGCGCCCGAACGGGGACGGCTCGTCCGGCTCCAACGGCCCTTGGGCCGCTTCGGGCGCGCCTGAGTGAGCGCGGCGCCTCCGTGGCCGCTCACGCGCTGGTTCTACGGGTAACGTCAGGTCCGCGCGCCGGTGATGCGCCGCGCCCACAGCGCCGCGGCCGCCGCGATGCCGAGCGCCGCGAGCATCGCGAGCGCGAACGCCGCGCGCGCCCCCGGGAACAGCCCGGAGACCACGCCGCCCAGCTCGCGCGCCATGACGACGTGGCCGATCGGCCGCCCGCCGAGATCCGTGAGCGCCTGCGCCTTCACCTGGTACGGCGTGCCGCCGCTCGGCACCTCGGCGACCGAGCCGTCGCGCGGTGCCGCCGCGACGAGCGCGTCCGGGACGGCGCCCACGTGCTCGCCGCCCAGGTCGACGATCGAGAGCAGCGTCTCCTTGTCGAGCTCGATGTCGCGCAGGAGCTGGACCGCGTCCACCGCCTGCACCAGGTAGCCGCGCGGCTCCCGGTTCAAGATGAGCGTGCGGGCGAAGAAGACCTCCAGGCGCGCGGGCGGTGCCGGCCCGAGGATGCCGCTCTGGACGAGCCGCGGGTCGTTCGTGCGCTCGAGCGTGATCGCCTTCTCCTGGCCGTGGGTGAGCGCGGCGATCCACGGCAGCCCCGTCAGATCGGTGCGCCAGTGGCTCGGCGCCGCGCTCGTGTAGAGGAGCCGGCCCTTGTAGTCGCCGACCGCCACGACGAGCGTGCCGACCGACTGGCTCCACAAATTCCAGTCCGCCGAGGCCAGCGCGTCGTGCACCTCTCCAAGGTTCTCGGTGTCGGCCTCCTGCGAGCCGAGGCCGAAGTCCACCTCGTCGTGGTGCGGCGCTACCTCGCGCTTCACCTGCTGGTGGTACATCTGGTTCGCGTTCGTGTCGAACGTGCGCGCGAGCAGGCCGAACGCGCGCTCGATCTGCTTGCCCGTGTCGTCGAACGCGTGCGCGCTGACGACCGAGACGCGGTCGCGCAGCATGACGTCGGTCGCGAGGCCGAGGCCCAGGAGGAGCGCGAGCGCGGCCGCCACCACCGCCGCGCGGCGCCACGGGCGCGCGCGATCCCGGCCGAGCTCCTCGAGCAGGTGATCCAGCGTCGGGTAGCGATCGCCCGGGCGCACCTGGAGCCCGCGCAGAACGAGCGCGCGCAGCTTGCGCGAGACCTGCGTGCCCGCGGGCGGCGGCAGGATCTCGCCCTCGCAGACGCTGTCGCCGAGCTCCTCGAACGTCCGGCCGCGGAACGGCCGGGATCCGTACAGCGCCTCGTACAGCGCCACGCAGAAGCTGAACTGATCGGTGCGCGGATCGACGTTGCCGCCGGTGAACTGCTCCGGCGCCATGTACGCCGGCGTGCCGATGATGGTGTCCGAGGCCGTCAGCTCGAGATCGCCGAGCGACAGCGAGGCGCTGCGCCCCGGGCTGACCACGGCGCCCGCGCCGCCCGCGCCGCCGGGGCCGTCCGCGCCGCCGGGGCCGTCCGCGTCGTCGGACTCATCCGGGCGCGCGGCCGCGAGGCCGAAGTCGGTCACCCGCACGCGGCCGTCGTTGCCGACGAGGACGTTGTCGGCCTTGAAGTCGCGGTGCACGATGCCGGCGGCGTGCGCGGCGGCGAGGCCGCGGCCCGCGGCGGCGTACGCTTCGACGACCTCGGGGATCGTCCGCTTCTCCTGCCAGGCGCGAAGGCTCGCGCCGGCGACGAGCTCCATCGCAATGTACGTGGTGCCGTCCGCGACGCCGACGTCGTAGATCGCGACGACGTTCGGGTGGTTGACCTGCGCCATCGCGCGCGCCTCGCGGATCAGCCGCTCGGTGAGCGCGTCATCTGGCCGGTGCAGGAGCTTCACCGCGACGCTGCGGTTCAGGTCCCGGTCCTCGGCGCGGTAGACGACGCCCATCCCGCCCGCGCCGAGCCGCTCCACGAGCGCGTAGCGGCCGAGCACCCGCCCCACCTCGTTCGACTCCGCGGCCTCCACCGGCCCGCTCTCCTCCTGATCCCGCGTCCGCGCCCGCGGCTTCGCTGGCGCTGTCGCCGCGAGCGGATCTGCGGCCGACTCTTGCGGCGGCACCGCCGCCGGCTCCGACACCGCCGCCGGCTCCGACCTCGCCCTGGCCGGCTTGCTCGCCACCGTCACGCGCGACGACGTATCCCCGCCCGGCTTGCTCGCCGCCGTCGCGAGCAGCGCGGACTCGCGCGCCGTCTCCCGCGCGAGCTGCGCGAGCCGTTCGCGGCAGTCCGCGCAGCCGTCCAGGTGCGCCGCCGCGGTCTCGCGCACGCCCGGCCCGAGCGTGCCCGCCATGAGACCCAGAACCTCGCTTGCGTCGAGGCAGCTCATCGCCGCTGGCAGCTAGCCCAGGTACGGCTCGTGGCAGACCGCCTCGATGTTGTGCCCATCGGGATCGAGCACGAACGCACCGTAGTAGTCGGGGTGGTACATGGCGCGGATGCCCGGCGGCCCGTTGTCCTGGCCGCCCGCGGCGAGCGCAGCCTCGTGGAAGGCGCGCACGTCGGCGCGGCCCTTGGCGCGGAACGCGATGTGGATGCGCTCCCTGCGCCCGCCGACGGCGATCCAGAAGTCCGGCTTGCCCCCGGCGCCGAGGCCGGCGAACTGGTCGTGCTTCCTGATGACCGTGTAGCCGAGCGGCGCGAGGGCGCGCTCGTAGAACGCGAGGCTCCGGGCTAGATCGCCTACGGAGATCCCGATGTGATCGATCATGCCGGGACCATACACCGCCTCCGATCGGAGTAAGCTCGCGCCGTGCGCGGAGCCCCCCTCGTGGTCGTAGCCGTCTATGTCGCCTACGCCATCGCAGCGCCTGGCGCCGCTCACGCCGGCCGTACGCCGTACGGCTGGCTGTACGGGACCGAGGTAATGCCGGAGCGCGGCGCCGAGATCCAGACCTGGATCTTCGAGGAGAACGGCAGGCTGCCGGCCGACATCCACGACACGTGGCTGGGGTGGAGCGCGCTCGTGGGCGTCACCGACAAGCTCGAGCTCGCGCTCCCGATCGACATGCTGTGGCGCGTGCAGGACGGCGCCCAGCCGAGGTTCACCGTGAAGTGGTTCGGCGTCGAGGCGCGCTACCGCTTCGTGTCGCAGGATCCCGTCGACGCGCCGCCGTTCGCGCCGCTCCTCCGCGTCGCCGTCAAGCGCGACGTGACGACGCGCGATATCGTGCGCGCCGAGGGCAACCTCGTCGCGTCGTACCAGGCCTGCCGCGTGCACGCGCTCATCGACATCGGCGCGATCGGCGACTTCAGCCGGGACGACAAGCACCTCGAGCTGCGGCCCGGCGCCGGCATCAGCGTCGCGGTCACGAGCGAGCTGCGGCTCGGCGCCGAGGCGTACGCCGAGCTCAGCCTCGACGACAAGCGCGAGAGCTGGGCGGTCGTCGGGCCGAACGTCGCGTGGACGCACGGCCGGTTCTGGCTGTCGGCGGCGTTCGGCATCGGCGTCTATCAGATCGACACCGCGCCGCGCTTCACCTGGGGGATCCTGTTCTGATGCAGCCGGCGCGGCGCCTGCCCCTGCTCGCGCTGGCGGCCGCGCTGGTGGCCGTGCTGGCGGCCGCGCCGCCGCTGCCGCTCCAGGCCGAGGCGCAGGCGCAGGCGCGGGCCAAGGCGACCGGGCGCGTCACCGGCCGGGTCACCGTCACCGAGGCGGACGGCAAGCCCGCCGCGGGCGCCGAGGTCATCGTGTACGTCGTCGGGTTCACGGAGTCGCCGGCGAAGACCACGACCACGATCTCGCAGCAGGGCCGCCGGTTCGTCCCCGATCTCGTCGCGATCACCGCCGGCGATCGGGTCGCGTTCCCCAACGACGACTCGTTCCTGCACAACGTCTTCTCGCAGTCGCCGGCCCGCAAGTTCGATCTCGGCTCGTACCGCCGCGGCGAGCAGAAGGACAAGGAGTTCCCGGCTCCCGGCGTCGTCGACGTGTACTGCAACATCCACCCCGAGATGGCCGCCACGATCCTCGTGGTGCCGAACCGCCGCCACACGCGCGCCAAGTCCGACGGCCGATTCGTCCTCGACGGCGTACCGCCCGGCGACTGGACCGTGTTCGCGTACACGCGGCGCGCGGTGAAGCCGGCGAGCGCGAAGGTCACGGTGACGGCTGGCGCCGAGGCGGCGGTCGAGCTCGCTGTCGTGCGCGGCGCCGAGGCCGAGCACCGCAACAAGTACGGCACGAAGTACACGAGCTCCGGCGGCACGTACCCCTGACCCCGGCCGGCGCGGGCGCCGCCCGCGCCCGCGCTACGCGAGCTCGATGCCGGGGGCGCCGCCTGCCTCGAGGAGCTCGCCGATCTGCGCCGCGGGCAGGCCGCCCGCGCGCAGCTCCTCGACGCAGGCCGCCGCGCGCTCGGCCGGCACGCACAGGAGCAGGCCGCCGCTCGTCTGCGCGTCGCACGCGAGCGACGCGAGGAGCTCGCGCGGCTCGGCCCACGCGTCGCCGGAAGGCTCGGGGGCGAGCGGCCCGCCGCCGCGCCAGCGCACGTGCTCGGCCACGTAGGCGCGGTTCGCCTTGCTGCCGCCCGGGCACAGCTTCGCGCGCATCGCGTCGAGCGCGCCCGGCAGGAGCGGCAGCCGATCGAGCTCGACGCGCGCCGAGACGCCGGAGCCGCGCACGATGTTGCGGAGGTGACCGAGCAGCCCGAAGCCGGTAACGTCGGTGGCCGCGGTCGCGCCGTGCGCGCGGCCGATGCGCGCGCCGATCTGGTTGAGCGTGGTCATCGAGGCGATCGCGGCGGCGGCGGATTCTTCGCTCGCCTGCCCTTTCTTGATCGCCTGGCCGATCACGCCGGTGCCGAGCGCCTTCGAGAGCACGAGCGCCTGGCCCGGGCGCGCGGTGCGATTCGACCACAGCTCGCCCGGGGCGACGTCGCCGGTCACCGACAGCCCGAACTTGACCTCCGGATCGCGCACCGAGTGGCCGCCCACGATCGCGACGCCCGCCGCCTCGCAGGCACGCCCGCCACCGGCGAGGATCGCGTCGAGCACCTCGAGCGGGAGCTGATCGTCGGGGAAGAAGACGAGGTTCAGCGCGAACCGCGGCTCGCCACCCATCGCCCACACGTCCGACAGCGCGTTCGTCGCGGCGATCGCGCCGAACGTCTCCGGATCGTCGACGAGCGGCGCGATCACGTCCGCCGTCAGCACCAGGTCGCGCCCGCCGCCCGGCGCGCGCACGACCGCCGCGTCGTCGGACAGCTCGTGATCGACGATGATGTCCGGGCGCGCGCGCCGCCCGGCGCCCGGCAGGTTGGACAAGACATGGGCCAGCTCACCGAGCCGGAGCTTGGCCGCTCAACCACCGCCTCGCGCGTACTGCGTGAGACGGACGGCGGCCTTCGCTTCGGGCGTCATACGGCGAGCCTACCCGCCGGAGCCACCCCGGGCCACGCACCTTGCTGCGCTTCGTGTTCCTGATAGCTTGAAGCGGACATGCCGGTCATCAGGCCGATCTCCGATCTGCGAGCTCATGCCCACGAGCTGTCCGAGCTTTGTCACGACTCGGGAGAACCGATCTTCCTCACGAAGTACGGCAGAGGAGACATGGTGTTGATGAGCCTCGCCGCTTATGAGGGACTACTGGCTCGACTCGAGCTGTATCGAGAGCTCGACGAGGCCGAGGCCGAGGCCGAGGCCGAAGAACGCGCGGGCGATCGTGGCATGACGATGCAGGCGTTGCGACGGCAGCTCGCGAGGTGAGCGGCACGCAATCGCGTTCCGCATGCGCGGGACGCATGATCAATGGGCGGCGGACGGGACCAAGATCCGGCGCGAGAGCACTTCGTCGATGGTCGCTTGCACCGCCTTATCCTCGGCCACGGACGCGGGGATGTGGACGATCAAGGCGACGCGGTAGCCGGGGCCGATGAGCGGCACGCCGAACTGGATGACCGGCGCGTTGTTGGTCGTGCCGTTCAGCACCCCGCCGAGCAGGTACACCTTGCGCCGCGCGCCGGCGATCTGGGCCTGCTCGGTCTTCATGAGCTTGAGGCCGCTGAGCCGGGCGTAGCTGCGCGCCAGGACGTCCGGATCGCTGCTCTTCTCGACGATCGGGCCGGCGAGGATCGCGAGCTTGGTCAGATCGCCGATCAGGACGTTGCCCGAGACGTGCTGCACGGCCAGGCCCGGCGGCGCGATGATCTTGACGCCCTGGCCGATATCGACGGTCTTGCCCGGGATGCCCGAGGTGTCGATCTCGTCGGAGTCGCCGGAGCCGCCCGAGTCGCCGGAGTCGCCGGAGCCGTCGGAGTCGCCGGAGTCGTCGGAGTCGGGATCCGCGGGAGGCTTGGGCTTTCTGTCCCATGGATCGGGCTTGTCTTCGTCGCGCTCCGCAGACTTGCTTTCAGTCGGCTTGTCTTCGGTCGGCTTGTCGTCGGACTTGGCTCCCTTGCCGCGGGTCGCGAAGTAGACGCCAGCGCCGCCCCCGCCGAGCAGGAGCACCGCGACGAGGGCCCAGAGCAGCTTCGGCCCGCCAGCGGACGACGCGTGGCCGTGCGCGTGGCCGTGCGCGTACGGTGGATGCGACTGCATGGGCGGCCCGGGTGGCATCGGGTACGGCACCGAGTGGCCGTACGGCGGCGCCCCGTGCGGCGGACCCGGCGGCCCTCCGTACGGAGAGCCGGCGTGCGGCGGGCCCGGCGGCCCGAACGGCGGCGGCCCGTACCCCGGCGGACCCGGGGGCCCCGGCGGCGGACCTGACGGACCCGGCGGCGGACCCGGCGGCGGCCCCGGCGGCCCGAAGCCCGGCGGCTGCGTCGGCGGGTGCAGCCGCGGCGGCGGCATCGGCGTCGGCGCCGCTGGCGTCGCCGCCCCCTGCGGCGTCGGCGGGCCAGCCGGCGTCGGCGGGCCGGCCGGCGCGGCCGTGGACGCGTAGCCGACGGCCGCGGCCGAGAATGCCGGCGGCGTGTCGCTGCCGTGCGGCGGCGGCGCGAAGCCGCCCGACGCGCCGGCCATGGCGCCGCGCTGCGCGGTGCCCTCCAGCGGCAGCGAGGCGAGGAGCGCGCCGATCTGCTCGCCGAAGTCCTCCATCGTCGCCGGGCGCGCGGCCGGATCCTTGGCCATCGCGCGCATCACCAGATCGTCGACCGCGGGCGGCAGGCCCAGCTCCGGCCGGCGCAGCGACGGCGGCGGCGCCTGCTCGAGCAGGTGCTTCGAGAGCAGCGCCATGATCGACGGCGCCTCGTACGCCATCCGCGCCGTGAGCATCTCGTACATCATGCAGCCGAGCGCGTAGATGTCCGTGCGGCCGTCGATCGCCTCGCCGCGGATCTGCTCCGGCGCCATGTACTGCGGCGTGCCGAGCATGTCGCCCGCCTGCGTCATCTGCTGCGTGGCGCGCGAGTCGTCGCGCAGCTTCGCGATGCCGAAGTCGAGGACGGTGACGTTGTCCTTCGCCCGGCCGCGATCGGTGAGCATCACGTTGTCGGGCTTCAGGTCGCGGTGGATGATCGTCTTTGCGTGCGCGTCGGCGAGCGAGGCCGCCACCTGCGCCGCGATCGCGAGCGTGCGCCGGAGCGGCAGCGGCGCCTCGTGGTGGACCACGCTGCGCAGGGAGCGCCCCTCGATCAGCTCCATCGCGATGAACAGCGTGCCGTCAGTGTCCTGGCCAAAGTCGTAGATGTTGACCGTGCTTGGGTGGCGGAGCTTGGCGACCGCCTCCGCCTCGGCGTTGAAGCGCCGCAGGAGCATCGGGCTCGCCGACACGTCAGGGCGCAGGAGCTTGATCGCGACGGTGCGCTTCAGCGAGATCTGCTCCGCCTGGTAGACGGCACCCATGCCGCCCTCGCCGAGCTTCGACAGGATCCGGTAGCGCCCTGCGATCACGCGGCCCACCAGCGCTGGCGCCGGCACCTCCCCCAGGCCCGGGTTCGAGACCTGCTCCGTCATCGACGTGGCCCTGCCGCACGCGCCGCAGAAGCGAGAGTCCTCGGCGTTGGGGGCTTGGCAATGCGGGCAGAGCACGGCGCGTCAGTATAGCTAGGAGGTGAGCGCGAAGATCGCGTAGAGCGGGCGCGATCCGCCGCGGAGGACGCGCACCTCGACGCGGCGATCGTCGTAGAGCGCGATCAGCGCGAGCGCCTCGCCAGCGCCGTCGGGGATCGGCACGAACGCGAGGTACACCCGGAGCGGGGCGCCCGCGAACGTCATGTTCGCGACCGCGTCGGCCTCGGCGCCCGGCAAGGACTCGAGCGTCTGCTCCGGCAGGAGGCCCTCGATCGCGAGCCGGCCGCCCAGCCCGTGCGCGTCGATGCTGTCGATCGTAAGGCTCGCGCGCACGCCGTCGCCGACGCGCAAGACGGGCGCGTCGCCGACGCGCGGCCCCTCCCACGTCCCACGGAAGTCGCGGAGGTCGTTGCATCCGGCGAGCACCGTGATGAGCGCGAGCGTGGCGCAGCGCACGGCCGGACGGTAGCACCAGCCACGAGCGGTGCGCTACGTTCACAGCGGATGCGGGGACGCCTCGTTCTGCGCCTCGGCGCGATCGTGATCGCGATCGCGGTCGCGATCACGACGATGCCCGCCGCGGCGCAACCGCGGCCCGAGCCCCGGCCCGCCCCCGCGCAGCCGGCGGCGCCCGCGCCGTCTTCCGCGACTCCCGCCGCGCCGCCGGATCCCGGCGACCCGCCGCCCGATCCCACCGATCCGCCGCCGGATCTCGGCGACCCGCTGCCCGATCCCGACGAGCCGCCGCCAGCGCCCGGTGACCCGCCGCCGGCGCCTGGCGACCCGCCCCCCGAGCCGCCGCTCACCTCCGACGGCGAGTTCGGCCCGCTCCTCCTCATCGAGCAGATCGACATCGTTGGCAACACCGCGACGCAGGAAGAGGTGATCCGCCGCGCGCTGCCGATCCAGCCCGGCGACGTCCTGCGCGCGAGCGACAAGCGGCTCGGCGAGGCGCGCTTCAAGGTGCTCGCGCTCGGCTTCTTCCGCGACGTCACGCTCGCGATGAACAAGGGCAGCAAGCGCGGCCAGGTCATCATCGAGGTGCGCGTCGTCGAGCGCGGCACCGTCGTCCTGAACCGACTCTGGTTCGGCACCGCATCGCTCACACCGTACTGGGCCGGCGCGGACGTCGGCGAGCGCAACCTCCTCGGCCTCGGCGTGGCGATCGGCGGCGGCTTCGTCTACGCCGCCAACGGAGGCCCGGACAGCGGCCCGGACGGCGGCCCGGAGGGAGCGCGATCGCAGTGGGCGCTCGAGCTGCGCGCCGCCGATCCATCGGTGCTCGGCACGCGGTGGGGCGCCAGCGGCTCGGTCACGCTCGTGCACGGCAGCGAGGCGTACCGCGTGGCCGGCGAGGGCGGCGAGCCCGACGACGCCGAGCTGCGCGCGTTCCCGTACCGGCGGCTCGGGCTCCGCGCCGGCACCACGTTCAACGCGAGCGCGCTGACGCGGCTCTCCGCCGGGCTCCGCGTCGAGCAGATCGACGCGACCCTGCCCGTCGCGCCGACGCGCGAGCTGCCCGATGGCCGGATCGCCGCGCTCGATCTGCACCTCGATCCCGGCACGAGCCGCGTCGTGGCGGCGAGCTTCGGCTTCGACCGCGACACGCGGCCCGATCCGATCCTGCCGCACGGCGGCGGCCACCTCGCGCTCGGCGCCGAGCTCGGCACCCTCGCGGGCGGCGACTATCAGTTCGCGGCGCTGTTTGGCCGCTACGATCACTACTGGTCCCTGTTCGACGACAAGCACGCGATCGCGATCAAGGTCGCGGGCGGCGTCGTGATCGGCGACGCGCCGCTGTTCGATCGCGTCCACATCGCCGACGTGAACCGCATGCTGACGCCGCGCGCGCTCGGGCTCGTCCTGTCGACCGCCGCGCCGCTCGATCTGCTCGGCACGCGCGCCGAGAAGCCCGCGTACGGCGACCTCGGCGGCTCGGCCAGCGTCGAGTACGCCGTGCAGCTGTTCCGCGGCAAGGGCGCCAAGCGCGTCTACGGCGGCGATCTGTTCTTCGGCGCCGGGCTGTGGGGCCTCGCCGAGGACGCCGATCTGCGCGCGCGCGATGCCTCGGTGTGGCGGTCGCTGCCCGTGGATCTGTACCTCGACGCCGGGATCCGCCTCGACACGGACATCGGCGTGTTCGAGCTGACCGTCGCGAACGCGCTGGGGCGGCTGCGGTGAGCCGCCGCCATCGGCCCCGCGGGCGGGCCGCCTCCGCCGCGGCGCTCGCGCTCGCCGCGGCCGCGCTCGCGCTGTCCGCCGCCGTCGCGTACGCCGACGACCGGCCGCTCCAGCACGACCTGCGCTTCATCGAGCGCGACGATCTGCTCACGATCGCGTCGGCGTCCGGCAAGGGCTCGCCGCTCGCGAAGCTGTTCGACGTCGCCTCGTACAACGCGCTCGCGAGCGGCTTCACGTCGACCGTCGTGATCCGGATCTGGATCTACCCGAAGGACTCGACCGATCCCGTCGCGTTCGTCCTCTACGAGCGCAAGGTGCTCTACAACCTCTGGGACGAGGTGTACGAGCTCAAGCTCGACGGCCGGATCGTGAAGGAGAAGCGGCAGGCCGACGCGCTCAAGCACCTGACCTCGATCGAGGATCTCCCCGTCGCGCGGCTCACCGTGCTCCCCGTCGGGCAGGAGTTCTTGCTCGCGATGCAGGCCGAGCTCAACCCCGTGTCGAAGGAGACGCTCGCCGAGGTCCGGCGCTGGCTCGGCCAGGGCACCGGCGGCGGCCTCGATCGCGGCGGCGCGTTCTTCGGCTCGTTCGTGTCCGTGTTCGTGAACCCCAAGATCCCGGAGGCCGACCGCGTGCTCCGCGTGCGCTCGCAACCCTTCTACCGGCCCAAACGATGACGCGTCGCCGCCGCAAGCCCATCCCGCTGCAGCTCAAGCTGTCGGTCGCGCTCGTCCTCATCGTGATGACGCCGCTCGCCGTCTCGGCGTACTTCATCGGCCAGCTCGGCGCGACCGCCGCGAACGTCGGCGCGAGCGAGGCCGAGTCGCGGCTCGAGGTGTTCGAGAAGTCGATCCGCGTGTACCACGACCTCGTCAGCACGACGAAGGAGCTGCACAAGGAGATCTCGCACCGCCTCGCGCAGCGGCCCGATCTCGTCGCGCTCGATCCCGAGGCCGATCTCGCCAAGATCGTCGCGATCGAGCCCGGGCTGCGCGCGATCGCGCTCGTCGCGCCCGACGGGCGCGTCGCCGCCGCGGCCGCGGATCCCGCCGAACCTGCCGCGCGGCGGTCGCCGCAGACGCCCGCGGTGTGGCGCGACATCCTCGTCGAGGAGCCGCTCGGCCCCGGCGGCGCCACGCTGCGCCTCACGTTCGAGGTCTCGGCGACCGTCAACGACGACCTGCAGCGGCTCAAGCAATCGATCGACTCGACGCGGACGTTCATCCAGATCAAGACCGCGCTGCCGTCCGGGTTCCAGACGGCGTTCCTCGTGCTCGTCGGGATCGCCGGCGTCGCGGCCGCCGGGTTCGGCGTGTGGGCGTCGACGTTCGTGACGCGCCGGATCGCGGCGCTCGTGTCGACGGCGCGCAGCGTCTCCGAGGGCCAGCTCGACGCGCGCGTCCAGCTCCGCGGCCACGACGAGATGGCCGAGCTCGCCAGCGCGTTCAACACGATGCTCGACGATCTCGACGCCTCGCGGCGGCAGGTCGCGTACCTCCAGCGCATGGGCGTGTGGCAGGACGTCGCGCGGCGGCTCGCGCACGAGATCAAGAACCCGCTCACGCCGATCCAGCTCGCGGTGCAGCAGTGCGTGTCCTCGTACAAGGGCGCCGACACCGATCCCGCGCGGTTCACGAAGCTGCTCGCCGACACCGGCGACATCGTCGAGGAGGAGATCGCGAGCCTGCGCCGGCTCGTCGACACGTTCCGCACGCTCGGCGCGCTGCCGAAGGTGGAGGCCGCGCCCATCGCGCTCGCCGAGGTGATCGAGGATCTGAAGCTCGATCCCACGATCGCGGCGCGGCTCTTGCTCGAGCCGCCGCCGGAGCCCGTCACGGTGCGCGCCGACAAGCTCCTGCTCAAGCGCGTGCTCGTGAACCTCGTCGAGAACGGCATCGCCGCTGGCCTCGAGGCCGGGCGCGCGGGCGACGTGGTGATCCGGTGGGCGCCGCGCGACGGCGTCGTCGAGATCGCGGTCGACGATCACGGCAAGGGCGTCGCGCCCGAGGCGCGCGAGAAGATCTTCGAGCCATACGTGACGACGAAGTCGACCGGCACCGGGCTCGGGCTCTCGATCGCCCGGAAGCTCGCGATCGAGCACGGCGGCGATCTGTCGGTGGCCCCGGAGCGCGCGCCCACCGGCGGCGCGCGGTTCGTGGTGACCCTGCCGCTGCGCGGCCCCGACGCCTCGCCCGTATGATCGGGCGGCCGCCCCAGGCGCCCGCGGCGCGTCGTTCGTCGTATCCTCGGCGCGTGACCCTGAGGGCCCAAATCGCGCTCGCCGTGTGGAGCTGCGGCTGCATGCCGCCCGACGCGAAGCAGCCCAAGTCCGATCCGGACGACACGGCGCTCGTGCACGCCTGGCGCATCGAGGCATACCTGCTCAGCAAGCACACGTCGCTCTCCGACGAGGATGCCATACGCCACCGCGACCGCACGGTCACGATCACCCAGGCCGGATACGTCACGCCGTGGCACGGCACCTGCGAGGAGTCCGCGAGCCTGCGCCGCTCGCGCCCGCTCGCCGAGGTCGCGGCCGAGCTGTTGATCGATCGATCGCGCGTGCTCCGCCTCGGCTTCACCGATCCGCTCGTCGAGTACCGGCTCACGTGCAACGACATCGAGCGCCGCACGCCCGCGCTCACCGTCTACGTCGCCAACGCCCACGCGCTGACCTGCTTCGGCGGCATCTGCTACGCCCTCGTCCACTGAGCGCTGTCTTACGTTTTCACGGAGACGATCTCTCCGTCGAGAACTTGCGGGACGTGATCTGGAACAGCAACGACCGCCAGTTGGCCCGTCCACTGTCGCACAAAATCGTCCTCTGAAAACGCGAGCGGTTGTGTCTCGGCCTTCTCGCCGGGATCAAGGTAAACGAAGGTGTCGTCTCCGGTCATCCCGACAAGGACGATCGCGTGCGGCCGATTGGGATGGGGATGCGGCACGATCGTCACAATGACCCAGTACCCGAGCAGAAGCATTCCCGTAAGGAATTCGCGGCTTGATCGGGCGTCAGGATTGATAACTACCGGGGACTGCGTTTCGCGAAGATCTTGGGAATAGAGCTGGAGCGCGAAGGGCCCATCGGAGCCCCACTCCGCCAACAGGTCCGCTTCCCGAATGTTCTCACCGCGTCGGCGGCGCACCATGCAAATGCACGCGGCCACACAACTCGACGTCGTCGATTGGGCGACGTGAAACGTGGCTGCACGCAGCACGTCGCGGTTCTGCACTAATGCTCCGCTGGAACTTTAAGGCTCGTCTCCGTCGAGATTACCGAGATTACTTTGTGTGCTTGGGACACGGTAACTGTGCCGTAGTCCACTCGGTTGCCCGAACTGTCGACATCAAAAACGCTGGCGCGCCAGCAGGTGCCATCTCGAACGGGCTCATCAACTTGCCACATAGCAGTACGATCGCTTCGACCCAGGAACGCCTGAACGCGCAGCCGCACGGATTCCGCTTCGGAGCGGAAGGGTACTCGCAGGGTGGCTGGCAACGCTGAGTGTGGCAGCGGCTCAGTCAGGTTACGTCCGAGATAGTCACGGGCGCGCACAGCACCGATCCACCCAGCCAAGAGCGCCTCGTCTACCCACCGTCGCAGGACGTCACACCGTGGCGGCCTACTCCGAGGAACATTTGCGTCCGGATGAACGTACGGGAGGGACTCTGCCGACGAACGAGCGAGCATCCGCGCGCGTTCGTGCCGTGAGAGATTGAACACATTCCTGAGCTGATTAATGGCCGTAACGCGCCCAATGTAGAAGTGCTGACAAAGCAACGTGATCGCGGATTCTGACGTTGCGTCGTTCTTGGACACGAGCGATCTGATCGCGCGCCCAGGAGCCATGAAATGTGCTGCAAAGGCGTTGGCCCGCTTCTCCATTCGTTCCAGTAGTGGCGGCAAGTGGTACGGTCGAGGCGCTCTTGGGTCGTTCAGGTCACGCTCACGATGCGGGCTGAACATGACCATTCGACGCTGGGCGGCGTCAGGAAGCGCATCGAATACAAGATGACAAAGTTCGTGCGCTAGCGTCATCCGCGTCCGCCACCAGCGCTCTGCTCCACCTACCAGGTTCACCAATACAGCGCCGATCGGTTCTCGCGTCGATGCACCATCGATGTTCGCATCGATCTCGTCAGGCGTCGCCCAGAAGATTGGAATCTGGAGCTGCTTCTCGAAGAGCTCGATCATGGAGGGGATCGCGCCATCTCCTAGCTCCAGACGGTCGCGGACCTCGTACGCGCTGACCTCGGCCTCTCGAAACAACGCGCCATCGTCGTCTGGGGGCGGCGATAGCAGATCCCCAAGACCACGCAGAGGTTCCCAGCTGCTCCCCCCCTTCATCCTCCTCAGCTTGTCCAGCTCGGAGAAATCCTCCGCGAAGCGGAGAAACTCGCCGAGCGCCAGATGTGCTCCACCTGCCTGAAGTTCGTGGATCGATTCTGGGTTGAGAGAACGGAAGAGCAGCGGAGCAGGGGCTCTGCCAAGATCATCCGAGAGAAGCCGCTTGACGCTCACGCCAAAGACACGCGCACAGCGGTCGACCGTGTCCGGATCCACCTCCATCGCCTCGTTCTCCAGCGCCCTGACAAACGTCTCGTCTTCGTCGAGCAGGTCCGCCATCTGGCGGGATGAGAGACCTGCGGTCTCTCGCGCTTGGCGCAGTCTCGCTGCCGGGTGCGTCGTCACCGAGCAGATCCTAGCATCAAGGCTCGGCGGCGGCGGTTGCATGCAGGCCCAAGTACAGCTCCCAGAAGAAGAGACCGCGTCCATGCGGCGACAGGGAGTGCAACCAGCGACGGAGAAACGCGAGCGCCCCGATCCCTACTGCTGGGGAGCTGTACTAAGAAAGGCCTCTTCATCGAGCACCTGGGCGGGCAGCCATTCGATAGGCAAGCTCCGGTGCACAGCATCGGGCAAAGCGCCTAAAGCGTCTGTCGAGCGGTCCGCCGCGAGGCGGCGCTCGTGGTTCGCGGGCAGGTGGTCGCGAACCGGTCTGGGGTCAGCCCGCCGGCGGCAACAGGCGGAACACGAGCGCGTACTGGTGCTGCGCCGCCGTCGCCACGCACAGCTTGAGGTCCGCGAGCGCGCGGATCACCGTCTCGGCGAGCCCGCGGCCGTCGTCGCGGCGCCGCGGCGCGTCCGGGATCGTCCCGATGTACTTCACGAACTCGTCGTACTTCGCGAGCAGCTGCTCCGGGTCCAGCTCGGCCAGCATCGGGATGAAGTGCGCGGGGTTGACCACCACCCAGTCGCCCTTGCCGATCTCGAGGACGTTGCGGTCCGCGTACGGCGACGCCAGGTGCTCGTGCGGGATCGTGCCGAGGAAGCCCTCGTCGTCGGCCTGGAACTTGTGCGGCACGACCTCGACGAAGAACGCGAACAGCTCGACCTGCTTGCGCAGGTTCGCGAGGTCGTCCTCGTCGAGCGGCGGGAACTTCTCCGGGATCCCGACGTGGAGCGCCGGCATCACGACCCGCTCGAGGATGTCGATCGCGACCGGCGCCGTGGCGTGGCGGACCGCGACGATCTGCGCGATCGTCTCGAACAGGCCGCGGGCGTCCGTCTGCTTGCCGATCTGCGTGTTGATCGGCTGCTCCTGGTTCGCGCGGCTGATCTCCTGCACCAGATGCTCGATGATGTGCGCGTTCGCCGGCCCCAGGCGCGGCCCGGACTCCTTGAGCGCCTCGATCAGCTTGGCGACCGCCTCCTCGTTCCACAGCTTGGCGAGCCGCTGGAAGTCCATCGCCATCCACTGCCCGAGCGGCACGGTGTGCATCCGGATGTAGTGCTGCGCGAGGAAGCGATCGAGCGACTGGCCCTTGTCGCGCTCGCGCTGCTCCTCGTGCTGCTGGCGGACGCGCTCGATCTCGGTGACCATCTTGCGCGTCGCGCCCGAGCCCATGCGCAGGAGCTGCTCGGCGAACACGAACGGCGCGATCTCGAGGAACAGCTTCGAGAACCCGACGCGCCAGGTGTGCGGGTCCTCGCCCATGAGCAGCCAGTGGCCGCCGTGGCGCCGCCGCATCGTCTCGCCGATCCACGCGCCGAACGAGAACCAGACCTCCCAGTGCTCCTCGTTCTTGAGCTGGAGCTCCTCCTGATCGCCGATCTGGCCGAACAGCCACGTGTCGAACGTGATCAACTCGAGCGACTGCGCGAGCGCGACGGCGCCCTGATCGCCCTCGACGTCGGCGATCGACGCGACGGTCTCGCCCTCGGGATCGATCAGCTCCTCGATGATGAGCTCGGACTGGCTGCGCGCGCGGGACGAGAACCGGTACGCGCCTTCGCGTAGCTCTGCCATCGCCTTCTCGAAGCGCTCCCGGGCCTCCTGCTCCGCGACGGCGAGCTGCTTGGCACTCTCGGACTGCTTGGCACTCTCGGACTGCTTGCCGGACTCGGACACGACGGGCAGAGTATACGCGTGCGGCGGAAGGGTCATGGCCCTGGGGCCTCGATCTTCGAGCGCCTGCGACGCACGTTGCGCGGCGTCGATCACGCTCGGCGGCCCGCCCTCCCCGTCGGGGAAGCGCTGCACCCGGCCGCGCTCGCCGCGATCGCGCTGCTCCTCGTCAACGACTGGATCCTGAAGCCGCGCGTCATCCCCGACACCGGCGCGAGCTTCGTCACGGGCAAGCTCTCCGACATCGCCGGCCTCGCGTTCGCGCCGGTCGCGCTGTCCGCCGCGATCGGCCTCGTGCTCCACGCGGCCGCGCGGCTCGGCGCGCGCGTCGATCCGAGCCTCTCGCGGCGGCGGCTCGTCCTCTGCGTCCTCGCCACCGGCGCCGGCTTCGCCGCCGTGAAGCTCGATCCGGCGCTCGCCGCGCGCGCCGCCGGCTGGCTCGGTCACCTCGGCCGCCCCGCCCGGTTCTACGACGATCCGACGGACCTCCTGACCCTGCCGGCGCTGCTCGCCGCCCTGTGGATCGGCCGCGACGAGCTCCGCCGCGTCCCGCTCGGCCGCCCGGCGGCGATCCTGCGGCTCGGCCGGCCGGCCGGACCGGCGCTCACCGACGTGCGGCGCGCCGGCGCCCCGCCCGCGCGGATCGACGCGCTCGCCGCCGCCCTGGACGCCCGCGACCCCGATCGGGTCGATGCCCTGATATCTTCATCCGCATGAGTGAGGCGAGGGATGGATTGATGAGATCAACGGTGGGTGTGGCGGTGGCGGTGGCGAGCGCGGCAGCGGCGTCGGCCGCGGGGTGCGGCAGCAGCGACGGGCCGTGCGATCCGATGGCCGAGGCGTGCACGCTCGAGCGCGTGGTGTCGTCGATCGACGTGCCGGCGGGCGTCGAGGACGAGGACACGTGCCAGAGCTGGACGCTGAACAACCCGACGGAGCTCTGGGTCTCGGGCATCACGCAGGAGAACGACGGGGCGTACCACCACGCGAACTGGTACTTCGTGCCCGATAACCTGTTCGCGCTCCCCGACGGCGCGTGGTCGTGCAGCGAGCACGACTTCAGCGAGCTGGCCGCGGCGCTGGTCGGCGGCTACCTGTTCGCGCTCAGCACGCAATCGCAGGCCGAGAGCCAGGCGCTGCCGGCGGGCAGCGCGATCCGGATCCCGCCGTACAGCAGGGTGATCGGATCGAGCCACCTCCTGAATGCGGCCGACGTGGCGGTGAAGACGTCGATGCGCCTCCAGGTCCACACCGTGCCGCCGTCGGCGGTCGCGGCGAAGCTCGCGCCGGCGCGCATCCAGTACGTGGACCTCAGGCTCGATCCGATGCGGCGCTCGTCGTTCACGACCGAGTGCCTGTTCGACGAGGCGCACCAGGCCAAGCTCGGCGCGCCGCTGCAGTACGAGCTGTACTACACGCTCGCGCACTACCACGGCCTCGGCGTCTACGCGCAGCTCGAGATCGCGGGCGGCCCGCGCGACGGCGAGGTGCTGATGCGCCACGACGGCTACGGCGAGAACTTCGGCCACGCGATCGATCCGCCGATCGATCTCGGCCAGATCGGCGCGCGCGGCGTGCGGTTCACGTGCGGGTTCGTGAACCCGCGGAGCGTGCCGGTCGGCTGGGGCATCGGCGATCAGGAGATGTGCGTGATCGCGCTGCAGGCGCGCACGAGCCTCGCGTGGGCCGGCGACGTCACCGCCGGCACCAGCACGCAGCGCGACGTGAGCTCGACTGGCGAGGTCCAGTACGACGGCCCGTGCTCGCTCACCGCGTTCCCGTGGGACTTCGAGAAGAAGGGCGGCCCGCCGCGCTGAGCAAATTTAGGCGCCGACCTAAATTTAGGTCGGAGGCTTAACGACCCTAAATTTCCAAGCGCTCGTTCTTGCAGGGATCAGGTCGAGCGCGGGTCCCAGAGCGGCTCGTCTCGGCCGTCCTTCTGGGCGCACCAGCGGCCCCAGACGAAGAGCGCGTCGGAGAGCCGGTTCAGGTAGGTGACGGCGAGCGGGCCGGTGTCCTCGGCGGCGGCGAGCGCGACGACGAGGCGCTCGCCGCGGCGGCACACGGTGCGCGCGAGGTGGAGGTAGGCCGAGGGCCAGCCGCCGCCGGGGAGCACGAACGACTTGAGCGGCGGCAGGTCGTCGTTGACGGCGTCGATGTCGCGCTCGAGCGCGTCGATGTGGCGCTGCTCGATGCGCGGCAGCTTGGCGCGCGTCTCGGGATCGGGGGCGGCGAGCTCGGCGCCGAGGTTGAACAGCTCGCTCTGGACGCGGCGCAGGATGGGCGTGAGGTGCGGCCCGGCCGCGGACTGGGCCAGCGCCTCGACGGCGAGGCCGATGGCGGCGTTGGTCTCGTCGACGGTGCCGTAGCAGTCGAGCCGCAGCGACGCCTTGGAGACCCGCTCGCCGCCGATCAGCGAGGTCTCGCCCTGGTCGCCGCCGCGCGTGTAGACGCGATCGATGCGCATGCCGCTACGTAGCACGCGGCCACGGCCGCGCGCGCGGTCCGCGCGGCATCAGCGCAGGCCGGCGCGGCTCAGCAGGCGGTGGAGGTGGACGCGGTCGACGCCGGCCGCCCGCGCCGCGGCGCTCACGTTGTTGCCGTGCGCGGCGAGCAGATCCTGCAGGTAGCGGCGCTCGACGTAGCGCAGCCACTGCTCGCGCACGGCGCGGAGCGGCAGCGTCACGTCGATCCGCGGCTCGTCGGAGGCGGACGGCTCGAGCGCGCGCTCCTGGCGCACCACGCACGCCTCGATGTAGTTGCGCAGCTCGCGGACGTTGCCGGGCCAGGCGTGGCGGAGGAGCTCGGGGAGGAGCTCGCCCTTGCTGAGCGCGCGCGCCATCGGCGAGTCGCGATCGCCGAGATCGGCGAGGATCGCCTCGACGAGCAGCGGGATGTCGATCGTGCGCTCGCGGAGGGGCGGCATCCGCACGACCAGGACGGCGAGCCGGAAGTAGAGGTCCGAGCGGAACCGGCGGGCGTTGACCTCCTCCTTCAGGTTGCGGTTCGTGGCCGCGACGACGCGGACGTCGACGGGGATGCGCCGCGTCCCGCCGATGCGCTGGATCTCGCGGCGATCGATCGCGCGGAGGAGCTTGGGCTGCAGATCGAGCGCGAGCTCGCCGATCTCGTCGAGGAGGAGCGTGCCGCCGGCCGCGGCCTCGAACGCGCCGATCCGCGTGGCGTTCGCGCCGGTGAACGCGCCAGCCTCGTGGCCGAACAGCTCGGCCTCGAGCAAGGTGCCGGGGATCGCGCCGCAGTCGACGACGACGAACGGGCCGTCGCGCCGCGCGCTCTCCATGTGGAGCGACTCGGCGGCGAGGTCCTTGCCGGTGCCGCTCTCGCCCTGGAGCAGCACGGTGCTCTGGCTGGCAGCGGCGGCCTCGAGCAGCGCGAACGCCGCGCGCATCGGCACCGAGGCACCGCGCAGCCGGCCGAAGCGATCGCGCTGCGAGAGCGGGATCTCGTGGTGCCGCGCGCCGACGTCGAACCGCAGCTGCGTGCGGCCGAGCGTGAGCAGCGCGCCGTCGCGCAGCGGCGCCTCGACGATCGGCACGCGATCGATGAACGTGCCGTTGCGGCTGCCGAGGTCGCGCACGAACGAGGCGCCGTCGGTGATGCGCAGCTCGCAGTGGAACTTCGACATCGCCGGATCGGCGATCACGAAGTCGGCGCGCGGATCGGCGCCGATGACGATGCGCTCGGCGGCGAACGGGTGCTCGGTGCCGCCCTGCTCGCCGCCGAGGATCGTCAGCTTGCACTCGCGGACGAGCGCGCGCAGCGGCGCGGAGGCGGCGGTGAGGGCCTCGGTGGTGCGCGGGTCCTCGGCCATCAGTTCAGATCCTCGCACGGCGGCTGCGCGCACGAGCGCACGAGGCGCACGTCGAGCGGGCCGGGGCGCGCGGCCCGGACCTGCGCGGGCTGGTAGCCGCGGTAGCGCAGGGTCAAGGTCGCAGGGCCGGGCAGCTCGAGCTTGCGGGGCGTCGTGCCGAGGAGCTTCGCGCCGGCGAAGATCTGCGCGCCGGAGGGCGAGCTTCGGACCTCGATGCGGAGCGTCGCGGCGGGCCGCGCCGGGCGGGGCGCGGAGGCAGCCCCGGCCGGCGCGGGCGCGGCGGGCGCGGCGGGCGCGGCGGGCGCGGCGGGCGCGGCGGGCGCGGCGGGCGCGGAGTCGGGCGCGGGGGTCGACGCGGGCTCCGCGGGGGCTGGCGCAGGCTCCGCGGGGGCTGGCGCAGGCTCCGCGGCCGGCGGCGCGGGCGCGCTCGCCACCGGCGACGGCGACGGTGACGGCGACGGTGACGGCGACGCGTCGTCCGCGCTGCGGACAACGAGCATCGCCGCCGCGATGCCGGTGGCCGCCGCGAGCGCGGCCGCGACGCCGAGCAGCAGCCACCGCCGCACCGGCGCCTTGCCCGGCGGTCGCGCCCTCGCCGCGAACGGTGCCGGCGCGGCCGCCGCGCGCGGTGCCGGCGCGGCCGCCGCGTACGGTGCCGGCGCAGACAGCCCCGGCGCAGGCAGCGCCGACGCAGGCAGCGCCGGCGCAGGCAGCAGCGGCCCCGCGTCCTCCGTGATCCGATCGCCGCCGCCCTCGTCTCCGAGCTCGCCGCCGCCCTCACCGCGCAGCTCGCGCGCGATCGCCGCCATCGACGGCGGCCGCCGGCCCGGATCCCGCTCGAGGCAGCGCGCGATGAGCCGATCGAGCGCGGGCGACACCGGCGCAACGGTGCCGGCCCGCGGCGCCGCCTCGACGAGCTGCGGGCAGCGCCCGTCCGCGAAGCCGTCGAACGGCAGCCGGCCGGTGACCGCCTCGAACAGCACGACACCAAGCGCCCACACGTCCACGCACGGCGCGATCAGCCCGCCAGCGAGCTGCTCCGGCGCCATGTACGCCGGCGTGCCAACGCGGCGGCTCGTCGTCTGCGCCGCGTCACCGCCGAGGAACTTCGCGATCCCGAAGTCGACCAGCTTCGGCCGCGGCCCGTCGAGCATCACGTTCGCGGGCTTCAGGTCCCGGTGCACCAGGCCGGCCGCGTGCACCGCCGCCAGGCCGTCGGCGATCTCCGCCCCGAGCCGCCGGACCTCCGCCTCGGCGAGCCGCCCCTCGCGCAGAAGCCGCGCCGCGAGGCTCTCGCCAGCGACGTGCTCCATCGCCAGGTAGCAGCGGCCCGAGGCCGCGTCGATCCCTGCGTCGAGCACGCGGACCACGTTCGGGTGCTGCACCGCGCGCAGCTTCGCGGCCTCGGCGGCGAGCTCGCCCGCACCCGCCCCCTCCTCCGCGCCCGCTCCCTCGGCCCGCAAGATCTTGATCGCCGCCCGATCGCCGAGGAAGCGGTGCTGGGCGGCGAACACCTCGCTCGACGCGCCGCGCCCGAGCTGCGCTCCGAGCACGTAGTTCCCGACGCTGCGCATAGGATCGCTCACGGTCTGCTCGTGCTCGCGCGCGCACGCTCGTTGTGGCGTCGTGAGCCGCGCGTTATCGTGCCACGAGATGCGCGCGCCCGCGGCCTCGATCCACGTGCCGGTGCTCGCCGCGCTCGCCATGCTCGCCGTGCTCGGCCCGGCCGCCCCCGCGCGCGCCGACGCCGTCGAGGACGCCGCGCGCGTCCACCTCGATCGCGGCGTCGCGGCGTTCCGCGCCCGCGACTACGCGCGCGCCCGCCGCGAGCTGACCGCCGCGAGCGAGCTCGTCCCCGACAAGCCGAACCCGCACCGCTGGCTCGCGCTCACCGAGATCCAGCTCGGCGACTGCCGGGCCGCGCTCGTCCACATCGACGGCTTCCTGTCGCGGGTGCCCGCCGAGGACGAGCGCGTCGCCGAGCTCGTGCGGTTGCGCGAGCTGTGCCAGCGCACCGGCGCGCTGCGCGTCGAGTCCACGCCGCCGGAGGCCGCGCTGCGCATCGACGGCGCGCTCGTCGGCGCCACGCCGTACCGCGCGCTGTCCCTGCACGCGGGCAAGCACGTGCTCGTCGCCGAGAAGCCGGGCTTCTCGGCGCAGTCGCGCGAGATCGCCCTCGCGCCCGGCGGCGAGCTCGACGTCCGCTTCACGCTCTCGCCCGCGCGCGCCCCGCTGACCCGCCGGTGGTGGTTCTGGACCGCCGTCGGCGGCGTCGCGCTCACCGCGACCGCCGCGATCGTCTACGCCGCGAGCGATCGCGATCCGACGCCGCTGCCTCCGATCGACTGCGACCCGACGGGGTGCAGGCCGGGGGCGCCGTGACCGCGCCGCCCGCGCTCGCCACGCTCGCCGCGCTCGCCGCCCTCGCCGCCCTCGCCGCGTGCGGCGGCGCGCCCGATCCGTGCGAGGGCGCCGCCGGGACGTGCCTCGCCCTGACGATCGCGGCGCGGGACGTCGATCGCATCGATCAGCTCGAGGTCGACCTCCTCTACGGCGACTTCCACGACACCACCACGACGCAGGCCGACGGCGGCGCCGCGGAGCTGCCGGTGACCACCGCGATCCGGATCGGCGTCCCCGCCGCGGGCCCGGCGCCCCTCGCCGTGGTCGTCGCCGCCAAGCTCGCCGGCCGCGTGCTGGGCACCGGCACCGCCTCCCCCGAGCTCCTGCCCGGCGCGCACGCCGCCGCCGCGATCGAGCTCGCGCCGCCCGGCGACTGCGTGTCCGGCTCGTTCTACTGCGGCGGCGACAAGCTCGCCGGCGATCCGGGCGTGCTCTACCTCTGCAACCCGGCCGGCGCGCCGCTCGCGCGCGGCCGGTGCGCGCTCGAGTGCGTGGTCAACACGGGCAACGACGACGCGTGCCGCGGCGTCGGCGGGCCGTGCACCGAGGGCGGCTATTACTGCGGCGGCAACGAGGTCGACGGCGATCCGCAGAGCCTGTACCAGTGCATCGGCGGCACCGGCAAGAACCGCCGCGCGTGCGCGAACGGCTGCGCGATCCGCCCCGGCCAGGACGACGCCTGCCGCTGACGCCGCTCGTCGGCGCCATGCCGCCCGCGTCGTTCGCGACGGACAGCGCGCCGCCTTACGGGCAGGTCGGCGCGACCTGGCCGTCGGAGCCCGTCGACACGTACGCGTCGGCGATGTAGCCGCCGCTGATCTTGTCCCACAGGGTCGACGTGCCGTAGGTCCCGGTGATCGACTCGCCGTGCTTCTGGCACGTGATCGTGACCTGCGCGCCGTCGGCGACGGTGCCCACCGCGGCCGTGTCCGTGCTCGCGCCCGCGCGGATCGTGAGCGGCGCGCCCGCCGTGTTGACGCGGCCGACCACCGAGCCGCCGCCGCCGCCGCACTGGTTCTGGCTCGTGTAGTTCTTCGTCCCGAAGTACAGCGCGCCCGCGCCGTTGAACGACGCGCGCACCGCTGTACCGTTCAGGCGCTGCTCGTAGTGCAGGTGCGGCCCGGTCGAGCCGCCCGTGCTGCCGACGGTGCCGATCTTCTGGCCCTGGTTCACCGACTGGCCGACCGACACCGTCTGCGTCGAGAGGTGCGCGTAGCGCGTGGTGTAGCCGTCGCCGTGGGCGATCTCGATCCAGCGGCCGTAGCTCGTGCTGCCGAGGTTCTCGACGCGCGTGACCTTGCCGGCCGCGGCGGCGCCCACGGTGTCGCCGAGGTCGTCCGAACGGTTGAAGTCGACCGAGTTCTGCGGGCTGTGATCCGTGCGCGTCTGGCCGGCCCAGACCTGGCCGCACGGGAACGGCAGCTGGAACTGCGGGACGGCGAGCGCCGCCCAGTCCGAGAGCCCGACGTCGGACGCCATCTCCTCGGGCGTGGGGCCCTCGTCGGACATCTCCTCGCCACCAAGGGCGCCGGCCGGATCGAGCTCCTCGCGCGCGAGGTCTTCCCCGGAGGTGCAGGCCGCGAGCGTGAGCGAGAGGAGGGCAGCGTTGCGGATGGTCGTGAGGATCTGGGTCTTCATCGTCGTTCTCCTTGGTTGGAGAGCTACTTCAGCAAGGCCCGATCCACGGCGTAAGTTACTGGGATCGCTGGCGTCCCGACGGAATGTGTGGCGGCGGCTGTTACAGGTGCAAACGACCGTCTGTCCGCAGCACCATCCGCAGCATCGGTAGCAGCGCCGGCCGCGCCGCCGGCCGCGCCGGCCGCGCCGGCGTCAGCGGCGGATCCGAGCCAGCACGGCGCGCGCGGTGGTCGACAGCCCCTCCGGATCGAGCGCTGCCTCGGCCACCCGCAGCGCCAGCGCGCGCTCGAACGCGCGCGCGCGGGCGGCGGGCGAGAGGTCGTGCCACGCCGGGTGGTAGCGCAGCTCGCCGAACGGCAGCGGCGGCGTGCGGTGCGCGCTCGCCACCTGCTCGACGAGCAGATCTTCTTCTTCCTGTTCGGGCGTCATGCGCCGAGCTCCACGTCGAGGATCACGCCGCGCCTCCGCAGGCACTCGGCGAGGAACTGCCGCGCGCGCGTGACGTTCTGGAGGAACGTGTTGAGCCGCATGCCGAGCTCCGCAGCCAGATCGAGGTCATCGCGGCCGCCCGCGCCGGTGATGCGCGCGTCGAGCGCCTGCCGCGGCTTCTCGGGGAGCCGCTCGCGGCACGCGTGGATCGCCTCGCGCAGCAGCGGATCCGGCGGCGCGGGCGGACGCTCGGCCGCGGCGAGCGCCGCCTCGACGTCGGCCGGCTCGGCGGGGACGGCGCGCAGCCGGCGGACCTCGCTGATCGCCAGGTTGCGCGCGATCCGCACGCCGAGCCGCAAGAGGCCGTTCGGCCGGCCGTCGGGGACGAACCGCGGCGCCACCTGCCACACGCGCAGGAGCGCCTCCTGCAGCACCGCCTCGACGTCGAGCACCGCCGCGAACGAGCGCAGGCTCTCGCGCACCGGGCGCTCGGCCGCGGCGAGCCAGCGGCCGAACGCGTCCGCGTCGCCCGCGATGATGGCGGTGAGCTCGGCGTCGGTGTCCATCAGAGCACGAGCCACCAGAGGAGCGCCGAGATCCCCGCGAACACGAGCAGGTAGAGGAAGGTGACGAGCAGCCGCATCCCCGGCCGCCTCGTCCGGTCCGACGCCGCCTCCGGCGCGCTCGACAGCATCTGCTCCAGCTGCGCCACGTCCGCGGAGTACGGCTGCGGCTGCGCCGGACCGGGCGCGGGCGGCTGCGCCAGACCGGGCGCGGGGGTGGAGGGATACCCGGCCTGCGGCGCCGCGGCGCGAGGCGCGGCGCTCGAGCCCTTTTTCAGCCCGACGCGCTGCTTCAGCTCCGATATGTCCCGAACGCGCGCGCGCGAGCTGCGCCGGGCCGGCGCGGCCTTGTCCACGCGGATGGCGGCGGGACCATTGACCATGCCCCCGAGGGCGCCGTCTTCATACGAGCCCGCGCCCAAGCTCGCCTCGCCGAAGACCTCGGGGTCCTCGCCGCCGCGCAGCCCGAAGCTCGCCGCCGACGTGCCGAACGGCAGCTCCTGCGGCACGTCCTCGATGCGGCCCGGGCGGCCCGGGCGCACCTCGGCCCGGCGGCGCTCGTCGATCGCGACCCACGACGTCAGCCGCGTCGCGATCTGGTACCGCAGCCCCAGCGCCTCGATCTGCTCGTCGACGCCACCGGCGAGCTCGCCCACCGTCGCGCGCGCCTCGAGATCCGCGACGCGCTCGCGGGCGAACAGCTTGGCGATCGCCTGGCTGCCCTCGCCCGCGCGCAGCGCCGGCACGCGGAGCCGTCGCTCCCAGTCGCCGCCCGCCACCGCGCCGCGCACGACGAGCTCGCCGCCCTCCGGCCGCAGCGCGAGCGCCGCCACGACCGGCGCGCCCGCGAACACGTCCGGCACCTGCGCCGGCGCCTGCTCGATCAGCGCGCTGCCCGACAGCTCCAGATCGACGAGCGCCGGCGCGCGCGTGTGCGCGATCAGCCGCGCCGCCGCGCGCTCGGCGTCATCGCCGCCGCGCGCCGGCCCCGGCACGCCCGGCCCGGCGAGCCCCGCGATCACCTCGACGCCGCGGCCCGCGCGCGCGAGCGCCGCCGCGAGCGAGCGGTTGACCGCGGACCCGACGCCGAGCACGTGCAGCCGGCACCCGCGCGGCAGCCCGCGCAGGAGCTCGACGATCTGCCGCTCACCGCCGACGTAGCCGTCCGTCACCACGACGACCTGGCGCTGCGCGCCCGGCCGGAGCGCGCGCAGCGCCTCACGCACGCCGCTCGCCATCTCGGTGCCGCCGCCCGCCTGGCGCGCCCAGACCCACGCCACCGCGGCGCGCCGCTCCGCCTCCGTCGCGGCGACCGGATCGGTCCGGTAGCGGCGTGGCCGGTCCGAGAACTCGATCAGCTCGAGCCGATCCGCCTCGCCGAGCGACTCGATGACGAGCGAGGCCACGCGCTTCGCCGTCTCGAGCGGCAGCCCGCCCATCGAGCCGCTCGTGTCGAGCAGGATCGTCAGATCGCGCGGCACCGGCGCCACCCGGCACCCGGGCGCCGGCGGCACGATCGTCAGCAACCCGTACGTGTCGCCCGACGCGCCGCGCGCCGCCTCGAGCGACGCGCCCACCTCCGGCGTCGCCACCGGCCAGCGCACGACGATATCGCGATCGAGCGGCGCGCCCTGCTTGCCGTGCAGCGCGACGCGCCCCGACCGCGCCCGCAGCTCGTGCGACGGCGACGCCGGCTTCCGCCCCGGCACGAGCGCGTCGCGGATCGCGAGCTCGATCGAGATCCGCGCGCCGATCTGCCCCGGCGCCACCGCGACGTGGGTCTCCTGCGCGTCGTCCTCGGTGTCGTACGAGCCGACGTAGCGCGGCCCGATGACCGTCGGGAACCGCAGCTCCCACTCACCCTCGGCACCCTCGGCACCCTCGGCGCCCTCGGCCCGGCGATCGCCGAGCCGGCTCGTCCCGGCGAGCCACACGAGCCGCTGATCGATCGTGAGGCGCGCGAGGATCGTCTCGCCCGGCAGGATGTTGCCGAGCTCCTGCGTGAAGATGTCGTCGCGCTCCTGCTCGAGCAGCGCCGCCGTCTGGCCCGCGGCGATCGCCTGCTCGAACTGCTCGCGCGCCTCCGCCTTGCGCTGCACGCGACCCGCGATCACGCGGCCCGCCAGCTCGAACTCGTACGCGCTCACGGCGCCGTCGGCCGGCAGCGGCATGCGGTAGCGCACGCGCAAGGTCTCGTCGTAGCGGTTCTCGAACCGCTGCTCGAGCACGCACCGCGCGAGGCCCCCGCCCGCCTCGGCCAGGAGCCGCGCGCCCACGAGCGGCAGCGAGCGCCCGTCGAGCGTGACGAGCTCGGCGCCTGAGCTCGGCAGCGCGGGCGGCCCGGCCATGGGGGCGTGGGGCGCGTGGGGGGCGTGGGAAGGGGTCGACAACGAACGGTAGGGTAGCGGCATCACCATCGGGATTTGCGTCCTTTCCCCCGACCAACGCGACGCGCCCCGGATTGGTGACAAAGTTTTTTGGCGCGCGATCTCGGCAGCTTGCCTTGACGCCTGCGGGGCCGCGATCGACGCTCTCCCGTGCGGAGGCGATGAACGTGGAGGGCGTGCAGGGCATGCAGGGCGTGGAGGACGTGCAGGGCGTGCTGCTCGGCAACTACCGGGTCATGGAGAAGCTCGGCGAGGGCGGCATGGGCGTCGTCTACCTCGCCTGCCACGAGCCGCTCGGCCACCGCGCCGTCGTGAAGGTGCTGCGGCTCGATCGATCGCACGACCCGGACGCCGTGCAGCGGTTCTGGAGCGAGGCGCAGGTCGCGACCGCGATCCACCACCCCGGCATCGTGAAGGTGTTCGACTTCGGCACCACGCCCGAGGGCCGCGTGTACTTCGTGATGGAGCTCCTCGAGGGCGAGAGCCTCGCCGCGCTGCTCGCGCGAGAGCGCATGGACTTCGTGCAGTGCTGCCGGCTCGGCCGCCAGGTCGCGAGCGTGCTGAAGGCCGCGCACGCCGCCGGCATCACGCACCGCGACCTCAAGCCCGACAACCTGTTCCTGGTCCCCGATCTCGAGGTCGCCGGCGGCAAGCGCGTCAAGGTGCTCGACTTCGGCATCGCCAAGCTCGCCGGTGAGCTCCCGCCGACCGTGCACACGCGCACGGGCCTCGTGATGGGCACGCCGAGCTACATGTCTCCCGAGCAGTGCCGCAGCATCCGCGCGGCCGACGCGCGCTCGGACATCTACTCGCTCGGCTGCATCTTGTTCGAGATGGCCTGCGGCCGCCCGCCGTTCGTCTGCGAGGGCCCGATGGAGCTGATCGGCGCGCACGTGTACGTGACGCCGCCGCACCCGCAGAACCTCGAGCCCGCCATGCCGCCCGGGCTCTCGGCGCTGATCGCGAAGATGCTCTCGAAGCACCCGGCGGCGCGCCCGCAGACGATGGCGGCCGTCGGCCAGGCGCTCGACGAGGTCCTGCGCGCGCTCGGCGACGCGGTGCCCGTGTCCGTGCCTGTCTCGGGGCCGTCGCCCGTGATCGCCGTGGCGCTGCCGAGGGCGCCGAGCCCGACCGCCGTGACCACGATCGTCAGCGCGCCCGGGGCGCCCGCCGCCTGGGCGCGCGTCCTCCGGGGGCGGCTCCCGCGCGTGCTCGGCGGGCTGGCCGTCGCTGGCGCCCTCGCGGCGATCGGCATCGAGCTCGCCGCCGGGACCGCGGACGACGCGGGGCCGCGCGCCGCGCGCGACGAGCCGCCGGCCGCGCGCGACGAGCCGCCGGTGCGCCCGCCCGCGGCGACGGCCGACGCCGCGGCCCCCACCGGCGCCGTCCCCGCGGCTCTCGCGGCCCGCGCCGGTGCCGGCGCCCCCGACGCCAGCGCCGCGGACGTCGAGGCCGCCCCCTCGCCGGCGGCAGAGGCGATGGCGGCGGAGTGCCGGCGGCACCTGGTCGATCAGCGGTGGCAGGACCTCGCGCGCTGCGCCGCGCGGCTCCAGCCGCTCGACCCCGAGCACGCCGCGCGGCTCCGGAGCCGCGCCGAGCTGGAGCTCACGTCGGCGCCGCGGATCGGCGCCGCCCTGGAGGCGCTGCGCGGCCAAAGGCTCCGGCAGGCGAAGGACGAGCTCGACCAGCTCTCGACGGAGTCCATCGGGTACGCGAGCGTGAGGAGCCGGTACGACGACGCGGAGTCCCAGGCGATCACCGCGCTCGCCCGCCGGCTCGACCGCGTCAAGGACGCCGACTGCGGCCAGTACAACGAGCTGCTCGCGACGGAGCGCGACGCGCAGCCGCCGCGCGTCGCGGCCGAGGCGGCGCGCCGGACGACGTGCACGCCGCGGCCCCGGTGCAACCCCGACGCGCTCACCCGCAAGGCGCTCGCGCAGTACCGCACCGGCCGCCTCGCCGAGGCGCTGGCGTCGTACGAGCGCGCGATCGGCTGCCGATCGACCCCGGCGCTGATCCAGAAGGCGTACGTCGTCGCGTGCAACCTGAAGGACGTGACGAAGGCGCGGGCGTACTGGACGCGGCTGTCGCGCGACCTGCAGCTCCAGGCGATCGGGACGTGTGTCCGCAACGGCATCTCCGAACCGATGCTCAACAACCCCTGAGCCGATCGCGTGACGCCGCACCCCCGCGAGGAGCCCGCGAGGCCGCCGTGCTAGGCGCCGTGCTCGGCAACTACCGCCTCGTGGCGCAGCTCGGCGAGGGCGGCGTGGGGGTCGTCTACGTCGGCCGCCACGAGACGCTCGGCCACCGCGTCGCCGTGAAGGTGCTGCGGCTCGAGATGTCACGCAACACCGACATGGTGCAGCGGTTCTTCAACGAGGCCCAGGCCGCGACGGCGATCCACAACCCGGGCATCGCGCAGGTCTTCGACTTCGGCACGACGCCCGAGGGGCTCGCGTTCATCGTGATGGAGCTGCTCGAGGGAGAGACGCTCACCGCGCGGCTCGAGCAGCGCCGGATCGAGCACGCCGAGTGTTGCCGGCTCGGCCGCCAGATCGCGAACGTGATGCACGCCGCGCACGCCGCCGGCATCACGCACCGCGACCTCAAGCCTGACAACCTGTTCCTGGTCCCCGACGCCGAGGTGCAGGGCGGCGAGCGCGTCAAGGTGCTCGACTTCGGCATCGCCAAGCTCGCCGTCGGGTTCCACGCCCCCGGCGTGCAGACCCGCACCGGCATGATGATGGGAACCCCCAATTACATGGCTCCCGAGCAGTGCCGCGGGGCCGGCGGAGCCGACGCGCGATCCGATATCTATTCTCTCGGGTGCGTCCTGTTCAGGATGGCGTGCGGCCGCCCGCCGTTCGTCGGCGCGGGGCTGGCAGACATCATCGGCGCGCACTTGCACGTGCCGCCGCCCGCCCCGCAGCGCCTCGCGCCGGACATCCCGCCCGCGCTCGCGCGACTGATCCTGCACATGCTCGCCAAGCAGCCGGGCGAGCGGCCGCAGACGATGGCCGCCGTCAGCCAGGCGCTCGACGAGCTCCTGCACGACGCGCCGCGGGCGCGACCGCCGACGGCACACCCGCCGCGGGCGCGGTCGCCGACGGCGCGCCCCTCCGCGACGACGCTGAGCCAGCACGTGGCGAGCCCGATCTCCGCGGGCTCGTCGGCGACGTTCGACGGCCTCGAGACCGTCCCCGTCCCGGTGCTCGCATCCGAGGACGCCGTGACCAACCCCGACACGGCACGCGTCCCGACGTTCGCGCCCGAGGACGCCGCGACCAACCCCGACACGGCGCGCGATCCGGCGCTCGCGCCCGAGGACCGCCCCACCGCGCTGTATGCACCGGTCGCCCCGGCCGCGCGCGATCCGGCCGCGACGCGCGCGCCGCCGCACGCCGGCCTCCCGGTGCAGCTCCCCGCGCCCGCCGCCCCGGTGCAGCTCCCTGCGCCCGCCGCCCCAGCGCTGTTCCCGCGCGCCCCGCGGTCGTTCCCCGTGCCGCAGATCCGGCCGGCGCCGCCGACGCTCGGCACCTCGGCGGGGCTGTACGCGCGCCAGCCGCGCGGGCGTCCGTGGCGCCACGCCTACGTGCTCGGCGGCTTCGCGCTCGCCGGCGTGGTGACGGCGCTCGCGATCGCGCTCTCCTCCGGCATCCCGGCTCCGCCGCCGCGGCCACCCGCCGTCGAGCAGGCCACGCCGCCTCGCGCGACCGCCACCGCCGACGCCGCCACCGCCGACGCCGCCACCGCCGCCCCGCGGTGACCGCCCCCGGCCCCGCAGGCGGCGGCCGGGGACGACGCAACTTTGTCGTCAGGCTCCGGACCGCGGCGTCGCCACATCGAAGTGACCACCGAACCATGCCTGAGCGAAATCCGCACCGCTATCTTCACTTACGGTCGAACCACGCTCTGCCTCGCGTGCGCCCGGCCGATCCGCATCTCGGCGTTCCTGACCGCCGGCCCCGACGTGTACCTCGAAGCAGGATCACACGAGCTCCCCGTGGAGGCCGGGGTGTACCTGGTGCGCGCACGTGAGGGACCCGGTGTGGACCCGGACGTCCGCGTCGGCGGGGCGGGGCCCGGCGCCGATCTCGACCTCGTGACGATCGTCGACGGCAAGCCGATGCGGCGCACGCCGCGGCGGCTGTTCAAGGCGATGCCGTCGATCAAGCGCCGCGAGCTCGCGCGGTTCCTGCGGGCGCCCGCGCCGGAGGAGGGCCCGCTGCGGGTGATCCGGCGCGTCCTGGCGATCGACGAGGACGAGGTAGCCACGAGCCGCTACGCGCGCGAGCTCGGGCCGGGGCGCACGGTGACCGCGGTCCGCGATCCGGCGCAGGCGCGCGCGCTCGCGCGGAGCGCGCCCTGGGATCTCGCGATCGTGGAGCTGCGCGTCCAGGGCGAGTCGGGCATCGCGCTCGCGCACGAGCTGAAGCGCGAGCAGCCCTCGCTCGCCGTCGCGCTGTGCAGTGGCTACCTGACGATCGATCTCGCGGTGACCGCCGCGCGCGCCGGCATCGACGCCGTGCTGTTCAAGCCCGTCACGACGCGGGACATCCTGCGCCGCATCGGCGCCGCCGCGGACGGGATCGAGGCCGCGCCCGAGTCAGACGCCGAGACGCTCGCGCGCGCCGAGCGCGAGCACATCGCGCGCGTGCTCGCGGACTGCAACGGCAACATCACGCTGGCCGCGCACCGCCTCGGCATCTACCGCAGCTCGCTGCAGCGCCGCCTGCGCAGGTCGGGCGCCGCGCAGGCGGAGCTGCGCCGCGCGGGCTGATGCCGGCCGCGCCGATCAGGAGCTGATCTGCGGCAGCGACGGCCGCCGGGCCGGCGCCGGCACCGCCGCGACCGCGTCGGGATCCGCCGGCACGGCCTCGCCCGACGCGAGCTCGAGCTCGAAGCCCGCGTCGCGGATCATCTGGTGATCCGCGTGCGGCGTGGCGCCGCCCGTCGTCAGGTAGCCCTGCGTGAAGATCGAGTTCGCCGGGTAGAGCGCCATCGCCTGCAGCGCGCGCAGCGTGATCTCGCGGCCGCCCGCGACGCGCAGATCGGTGCGCGGGTGCACCAGCCGGAACATGCACAGCGCGCGCAGCGCGAAGCCCGGCTCGACGCGCGGCCGCCCGGCGAGCGGCGTGCCCGGGCGCGCGTCGAGGAAGTTGACCGGCACCGAGTCGACGTCCAGCTCGCGCAGCGCGTACGCCAGATCGAGCAAGTCCTCGTCGGTCTCGCCGAGCCCGACGATGCCGCCGCTGCACGTGTCCATGCCCGCGCGCTGCGCGATCCGCACCGTCTCGACGCGGTCGCGCCAGGTGTGCGTCGAGACGATCTGCTCGTAGTGTCGCTCGCTCGTCTCGAGGTTGTGGTTGAAGCGATCCACGCCGGACGCGGCGAGCCGCGCCGCCTTCGCCTCCGTCAGGAGGCCGAGCGACGCGCACAGCTCGAGATCGAATTCGGCCTTGATGCGCTGCGCCGCCTCGCAGATCGTGTCGAGGTCGCGCTGCGACGGCCCGCGCGTCGCGGTGACCATGCAGTAGCGCTTCGCCCGCGCGGCGTGGGCGCGGCGCGCGCCCGCGATCAGCTCGTCGACCGACTTCATCGGCGCCTCGCCGCCCGGCGAGCTGTGCTTGGCCGACTGCGAGCAGAACCCGCAGTCCTCCGGGCACGCGCCGAGCTTGGCGTTCTCGAGCACGTGCAGCGAGACGCGCCGGCCCCAGCGCGCGCGGCGCACGCGGAACGCGGCGTCGAGCAGCGCGAGCAGCTCGTCGGCCGGCGCGTGGAGCACCGCGCGCGCGGCGTCCCGCGAGATCACGCCCCCGGCGAGCGCCAGGTCGGCGAGCGCGGACCAGTTCGACGACATGGCCCCCTATACCACGGCTATCGCGCCGAGCCGGCCGCCGAGCCCGCCGAGCCCGCCGAGCCCGCGGCCGCAGCCGGCGGCGGCGGCACGACAGCCACCGCCACCTCGACGAGCGCGCCCGGCGGCAGCCCCGGCAGCGCGAGCTTCACGACGCGCTCGTCGCCCGTGAGCCCCGTCGCGACGTGCAGCGTGGCGCCCGTGTCGCGCTCGATCGTGATCGGCACGAGCCGGAGCCGACTGCCCGCGTCGACGATGCCGACCCGCACGCCCTGCGCGTCACTGTAGAGCGCCGTCGCCGGGATCTCGAACGCGGGCGCGGGGACCGGCAGCTTCAGCTGCACGCGCACGTACATGCCGGGCAAGAGCGCGCCGTCGCCGTTCGGCACGCGGATCTCCGTCGTCATCGTGTGGAGCTCCGGATCCAGCGCGCCCGCCGCGCGCGCCACGGCGCCCGCGAGCTTGCGCTCGCCCAGCTCGCGCGCCGTCACCTCCGCCGCGATCCCCGGCCGGACGCTCGGCGCGATCGACTGCGGCACGTCGACGAAGATCCGCACCGGATCCGTCGCCACCACCGTGAACAGCGGCGTCCCCGTGCCCTCGCTGACGAGCGAGCCGCGATCGATCGAGCGCGTCGTGACCGTGCCCGCGAACGGCGCCGCGACCTTCGCGAACCCCGCCAGCTCGCCCAGCCGGCGCAGGTTCGCCTCCTGGCCGGTGACGCTCGACTGCGCCGCCGCCACGTTCGCCTCGTCCGTCTGCGCCTGCGCCGCCGCCTGCTCGACCTGCGCCTTCGACACGAGCTGCTGCTCGGACAACGTCTGGAACCGCGCCGCGTTCGCCTTCGACAGATCGCGCTGCGACGTCGCCTGCGCCACCGCCGCGCGCGCCTGCGCCACCGCCGCGCGCGCCTGCGCCAGCTGCGCGTCGAGCTCCGGCGTGTCGATCTCGGCCAGCACCTGGCCCGCGGTGACCTTGTCCCCGATGTCGACCAGCCAGCGCCGCACGTAGCCCGTGGTCCGCGGGTAGATCCGCGTCTCCTCGAGCGGGCGCACCGTGCCCGGCAGATCGAGCGCGCGCTCGCCGCCGAGCCGCACCGGCTTCACCACCTCGACGCGCACCGGGCGCCCGTCCCTCGCCACCGGCACGTTACCGCGCGCCTGGAGGTGGCGGACGTAGCCGATCGCGAACGCGCCGCCCGCGAGCGCCGTCACCGCGAGCGCGACCACGACGCGAGACGATCGCGCGGGCGGCGGCAGCGAGAAGCCCAGATCCTCGGGTGCGTCCGGATCGCGTTCGCGTTCGCGTTCGCTCATACTTCGAGCTCCCGGCGCACGGGCGGGCGCCGCCGCAAGAGGCTGTAGACCACCGGCACGAAGAACAGCGTGGTCACCGTCGCGAGCACGAGCCCGCCGATCACCGCGCGGCCGAGCGGCGCGTTCTGCTCGCCGCCCTCACCGATCCCGATCGCCATCGGCACCATGCCGATGATCATCGCGAGCGCCGTCATGAGCACGGGCCTAAGGCGCGTCATGCCCGCGGCGAGCGCCGCGCCGCGCTGATCGCGCACCGCGCGCTGCTCGTTCGCGAACGCCACCACGAGGATGCTGTTCGCCGTGCCGACGCCGACGCACATGATCGAGCCGATCAGCGCCGGGACGGACAGGGTCGTGCCGCTCAGAAACAGCATCCACACGATACCCGCGAGCGCGCCCGGGAGCGCCATCAGGATGATGAACGGATCCAGCCACGACTGGAAGTTCACGACCAAGAGGAGGTAGACGAGCAGGATCGCGAACACGAGGCCCGACGCGAGCCCGCCGAACGAGGTGTCCATGCTCTCGGCCTGGCCCTTCAGCGCGATCCGCGTCCCCGGCGGCGCCCCCTTCGACAGCTCGGCAACGATCGCGCGCACGGAGTCGCTGACCGAGCCGAGATCGATCCCGTCGATGTTGGCCTGGACGTCGAACGTGCGCGCGATGTTGTAGTGCGTGACGTTCGCCGGCCCCGTCGCGCGCCGGATCGTGGCGACGTTGCCCAAGGTCTGCGGCCGCCCCTCGGGCGTCGAGATCGGCGTCGCGCGCAGGGCGTCCAGCGAGTCGATCGCGTACTGCGGCGTCTGCACCGAGACCAGGTACTGCACGCCGCGCCGATCGATCCAGTACGTCGGCGCGACCTGCCCGCTCGACGACAGCGAGACCAACAGATCGCTCGCGACGTCGCGCTCCGACAGCCCCGCGCGCTGCGCCTGCGTCCGATCCACCGCGATCCGCAGCTGCGGCACCGTCTGCACCTGCGCGAGGTGGACGTCGACCGCGCCCGGCACGCGCTCGACGCGCGCCGCCAGCTCGCGCGCGAACGCGAACGTCTTGTCCTCGCTGCCGATCGGCCCCGACACCTGCAGGTTGATCGGCGCCGGCAGCCCGAAGTTCAGCACCTGCGTCGAGATGTCTGGCGCCAGGAAGAAGAACGTGGTCTCCGGGAAGTCGCGCCGCAGCCGCTCGCGCAGCGCGCGCACGTGGCCCGCCGTCGGGCCGTGGCCGTCGGCGAGCGCGATCAGGATCTGCGCGTCCGCCGGCGAGATCAGCGCGCCCTCGCTGAGCGACAGGTTGATCCCCGAGTACGGCGTGCCGAGGACGTCGAGCATCGTCTCAATTTCGGACGGCGGGATCACCTCGCGGATCGCCCGCTCGATCGCCGCGATCCGCTTCTCGCTCTCCTCGAGCCGGGTGCCCGGCGCGCCGCGCACGTGCAGCTTGATGAGCCCCGCGTCGACCGACGGGAAGAAGTCTCGCCCGACGAGCGGCAGGAGCGCGAGCGAGCCGGCGATGAACACCCCGAACGTCACCGCCACGAACGCGCGCCGCTCGAGCGCCCACGCGAGCCCCCGGCCGTAGCCGGCGCGCAGCCGATCGAACGCGCGATCGAACGCCGCCGCGAAGCCGCTCGGCGCGCCGTGCGCGACCGCCTCGCGCGCGAGCAGGTAGTGCACCATCGTCGGCACGAGCGTCCGCGACAAGACGTACGACATCAGCATCGCGAGCACGACCGCGAGCGCGAGCGGCACGAACAAGGACCTCGCCGCGCCCGTCAGGAACGCGATCGGCAAGAACACGATGCAGATGCACAACGTCGAGACCAGCGCCGGCAGCGCGATCTGCTGCGCGCCGTCGATGATCGCGCGCACGAAGGGCTTGCGCTGCCCGATGTTGCGATGGATGTTCTCGATCGCCACCGTCGCGTCGTCGACGAGGATGCCGACCGCGAGCGCCAGGCCGCCGAGCGTCATCACGTTCAGCGTGAAGCCGAGCGCGTGCAGCATCGAGATCGAGAACAGGATCGACAGCGGGATGCTGATCACGACCGTGAGCGTCGAGCGCCAGCTGCCGAGGAACACGAGGATCATGAGCGCCGTCAGCACGCCCGCGATCAGCGCCTCGTGCACGACGCCGTCGATCGAGGCGCGCACGAACACCGACTGATCGAACAGCGGCTTGATGCGCACCTTGCCGCGCGCGTCCGCCGGCAGCCGGTCCATCGCGCGCGGCAGGAGCTCGTGGATCCGATCGGTGATCGCGAGCGTCGACGCGTCGCCGTTCTTCATGATCGAGAGCAGCACGGAGCGCCGGCCCTCGACGTGGACCATGTTCGTCTGCGGCATGTTGCCGTCGCGCACGTTCGCGACGTCGCGCAGGTAGATCGTGTTGCCGCCGACCGTCTTGACCGGGATGCCCGCCAGCTCGTCGAGCGTCTCCGGCGTCGCGGACAGGATCACCGGCAGCTCGTTCGCGCCGAGCTTCGCGGTGCCCGCCGGCAGGATGACGTTCTGCTGCCCGAGCGCCACCTGTACGTCGCGCGGCGACAGCCCGCGCGCGTGGAGCCGCGCCGGATCGATGTCGATCATGATCTGCCGCTGCTTGCCGCCGTACGGGAACGGGATCTGGACGCCCGGGATCGTGACCAGCTCGGCGCGGATGAAGTTGACGCAGTAGTCGAACAGTTGCTGCTCGGAGAGCGAGTCGCTCTCGAGCGCGAGCTGCATGATCGGCACGCTCGTCGCGCTGTACCGCATGATGAGCGGCGGCACCGCGCCCGGCGGCATCTGGCGCACCGCGCTCTGCGCCACCGCGATGATCTGCGCGATCGCCTGCGGGACGTTCGCGCCCGGCTGCAGGTAGATCTTGATCACGGAGATGCCCGTCAGCGTCTGGCTCTCCATGTGATCGATGTCGGCGACGATGGTCGAGACGAACCGTTCGAAGTTGTTGACGACCCGTCGCTCCATCTCCTCCGGGGGGAGCCCGCCGTAGTTCCAGATCGCGGAGATGACCGGGATGTCGATCTCCGGGAAGATGTCGGTCGGCGTCCGGCGGATCGACAGCGTGCCGCCGATCGCGATCACCAGCGCCATCACGACGAACGTGTAGGGCCGGCGCAGCGCCGTGCGGATCAACCACATGGTGTCGTCCGCTCGGTCATGGGCGGACATGAGTCTGCCCGAGCCGGGCGGGCTGTCCAGTCCGTCGACAGCGGACTCGCCCGCGGTTTCGGACCCTTAACAGTTCGTCACGGGCTGCGCGTCACTGCGCGGCGGCCCGGTCCTCGCCCGCGCTCGGTGGCTGGGCGTTCGCCGAGACGTTCGCCGAGACATTGAAGATCCGTACGATCTCGTCGGTGACCGCCGTCAGCTTTCCCCGCAGGGTGAGCGGCTCGCTCGACGCGGCCGCCACGGGCACATCGACCGGCACCTCGACGACGATCGCCTCGCCGGCCGGCACCTCGCGCGCCAGCGCGAGCGAGCCCTCGGTGAGCGTCGCGCCGCCCGCGGCGAACCGGTACTCGAGCTTCGTCAGCCGCATCGGGCGCTTCGCGGGGTTCGTCACCTGGACGAACACCACCTCGTGGCGCCGCGCCTCCTGGATGCCGAGCACGCGGAGCTCGGGCGAGCGGGCGGTGGCACAGCCGAAGGCGAGCGGGAGCGCGAGGAGCAGCAAGGCGAGACAGCGAGCCATGGGCCAACAGGGATTGTGCGGCTTTCGTGCCAGCGCGCAAGTTCTCGCAACCCCGTGGCGGTGCCTCCAAAATCCACACGGACGTTCACAACCCGGGGCGTTGATGTCGTGGATGGCGCGCGTGTACCGTGACGGCGTGAAGATCGAGAACGGCCATCGAGTGACCGTCCGAGTCGAGCTGTCCGTCGTCGATGGCGGCGAGCTCGAGAAGAAGACCGTCGAGTACGTCCAGGGCTCCGGCACGATGTTGCCAGCTCTCGAGAAGCTCCTCACAGGGCTCGAGAAGGGCGACAAGCGCGAGGGCACGCTGGCCGCCAAGGAGGCGTTCGGCGCCGTCCAGCTGCCGACCAAGAAGCTCAAGCGCAACGCGTTCCCCGCCGACGCCAAGATCGAGGCGGGCGAGCGCTTCGCGGCGAAGGACGAGCACAAGAACGACGTCGTGCTCCTGATCGAGAAGGTCGACAAGGACGACGTCGAGGTGCGATTCCTCCACCCGCTCGCCGACAAGGACATCAAGTACAGCCTCGAGGTCGTGCAGGTGAGCGATCCGCGCCCGCCGCCGGTCCCCGTCGCAGCGCTGGAGCTCGAGGAAGAGCCGTAGCGGTGCAAGAGCGCCGGCTGTACGCGCACCGCGGCGCCTCGGCCGAGCGACCGGAGAACACGATGGCCGCGTTCGAGCGCGCGGTCGAGATCGGCGTCGACGGCCTCGAGCTGGACGTCCACGTGACGCGCGACGGCCACGTGATCGTCGCGCACGACGACACCGCGCGCCGGATGACCGCCGCCGCCGCGCCGTGGGTCGCCCTCGACCTGGCCGACGTGCGCGGCCTCGACGCCGGCTGGGGCTTCGTGGCGCCCGACGGGACGCGCCCGTTCGCCGGCCGCGGCATCCGCGTGCCGACGCTCGAGGAGGTGATCGACGCGTTCCCGCGCGTGCGGCTCAACGTCGACATCAAGCGCGGCGCCCGCGCGCTCGCGGCCACGCTCGAGCTCGTGCGCGGCAAGCAGGCCGAGGATCGCGTCACGCTCGCGAGCTTCCACCTCGGCACGCTCGTCGGGCTGCGCCGCCGCGGCTACGGCGGCGAGACCGGCCTGTCGCGCGGGGAGATCGCCTCGCTGCTCTCGCTGCCCGCGCTCTTGTGGCGGCAGCTCCCGTTCACCGGGACCGCGGCGCAGGTGCCGCTCGGCCAGGGCGCGATCCGCTTCGACCGCGCGCCGTTCATCGCGAAGTGCCACAGCCTCGGGCTGCGCGTCGACTTCTGGACGATCGATGATCCGGCCACCGCCGAGCGCCTGCTCGCGCTGGGCGCCGACGGCATCATGACGAACGATCCGGCCGCGCTGCGCCCGCTGTTTGCGCCCGCGGCGTAGGCGCGCACCGGTCGCGCGGCGGCGCGGCTGTTGAGAATTCGACAGCACCTCTTTGCCGGGCTCTGCACCTCTTCGCCCCTTGTGAAGGTGCGGGGGGTGGGGCAATTTCCAACCTTCTCTCCTCGGAGTTCACAACATGGCGCTCAAGAAAGCCGTCGACGTCAAGCCCGCCACGGGCAAGCTCGGGATCCTCTTGCCCGGCATGGGCGCGGTCGCCACCACGTTCATCGCGGGCGTGCTCGCGATCCGCCGCGGCATCGGCAAGCCGATCGGCTCGCTCACCCAGCTCGGCCACATCCGCATCGGCAAGCGCACGGATGGCAACTCGCCGGCGATCCGCGACTACGTCTCGCTCGCGAAGCTCGACGACATCGTGTTCGGCGGCTGGGACATCTTCCCCGACAACGCCTACGAGGCCGCGACCCGCGCCGGCGTGCTCGATGGCAAGCACCTGGAGCCGCTGCGCGCCCAGCTCGAGCAGATCAAGCCCATGCCGGCCGTCTTCGAGCAGGCGTACGTGAAGAAGCTGAACGGGCCCAACGTCAAGCGCGGCACGTCGAAGATGCACCTCGCCGAGCAGCTGATGGACGACATCAGCCGGTTCAAGGAGCAGAACGGCTGCACCCGGCTCGTCGCCGTGTGGTGCGGCTCGACGGAGGTCTACCGGAAGCCCGGCGAGGTCCACCAGACGCTCGCGAAGTTCGAGGAGGCGCTGCGCATCTCGCACGACGACATCGCGCCGTCGCAGATCTACGCGTACGCGTGCCTCAAGATGGGCGTGCCGTACGCCAACGGCGCGCCGAACCTCTCGGTCGACACGCCCGCGCTGCTCGAGCTCGCGCGCAAGCAGGGCCTGCCGATCGCCGGCAAGGACTTCAAGACCGGCCAGACGCTGATGAAGACGATCCTCGCGCCCGGCTTCAAGGCGCGCATGCTCGGCCTCGACGGCTGGTACTCGACGAACATCCTCGGCAACCGCGACGGCGAGGTGCTCGACGACCCCGAGTCGTTCAAGAGCAAGGAGGTCACGAAGCTCGGCGTGATCGATCACATCCTGCAGCCGCAGATCTACCCCGACCTCTACGGCAACATCTCCCACGTCGTCCGCATCAACTACTACCCGCCGCGCGGCGACAACAAGGAAGGCTGGGACAACATCGACATCGTCGGGTGGCTCGGCTACCCGATGCAGATCAAGGTCAACTTCCTGTGCCGCGACTCGATCCTCGCGGCGCCGATCGTCCTCGATCTGGCCCTGTTCATGGACTTCGCGCAGCGCGCCGGCATGAGCGGCATCCAGGAGTGGCTGAGCTTCTACTGGAAGAGCCCGATGACGCCCGAGGGCCTGTACCCCGAGCACGACCTGTTCATCCAGCTCATGAAGCTGAAGAACACGCTCCGCTACACCAAGGGCGACGAGCTCATCACCCACCTCGGCGCCGAGTACTACGACTGAGGGCGATCGATCGCGCTCGCCCGCAGCGCAGCGAGGACGAGCATCCTTGGCCCGAAGGAGTCCCGCGGGACGACTGAGGGCGATCGATCGCGCTCGCCCGCAGCGCAGCGAGGACGAGCGTCCTTGGCCCGAAGGAGTCCCGCGGGACGACTGACGACTAGCGGCGGCGGCGGCGAATCAAGAGCGTCAGGCCGAGCGCGCCGAACGCGAGCGCGCCGCCGAAGCCGCCGCCCGCGCCGGTCTCGCAGCCGCCCGTCGTCCCGGGCGCGCCGCCTCCGCCACCCGCGCCGCAGTCGCTGTCCTCGGCCTCGCTGCAGCCGTCAGCGCAGCAGCCGTCGCCGTCGACGCACGCCGTGATCGGCGCGCCCGCCACGCACTCGGCCGTGCACTGCATCCGGTCACCCTGGAGCGCCACCGGCATGCACGCGTCCGCGGCGGCGCACGTGGCCGGGCACGCGCCGGGCATCCCGTCGGCGATGGCGGGATCGCACTTCTCCGTGCCGTCGATGACGCCGTTGTTGCAGGCCGTGACCCGCTCGATCCACACGGCGACCACGTTGTTCGGCGAGAACACGTTGTTCGGTGCCGGCACCGGCGTCGTCGTGACCGTGATCGTCAAGGACGGCGTGGCCGGGTTGAAGTTGAGCGAGACGTTGGTGAAGCCGCCGTTCGCCAGGTTCGTCTGGTTCTGCGGCGCCGGGCCCTTGGTGAAGGTGAACGTGCCCTGGTTGTTCTGCGCCGGGGTCTGGGAGTTGGCCTCGGCCAGCTCCATCCGGACCTTGTACTGTCCATCGGGGACCACGGCGCCCTGGCGATCCTGCAGGTTCCACGTGATGGTCAGCGGCTGCGTGTGGTTGAGGCGCGTCGGGCCGGTGACGGCATCGACGTCGTTCAGCCCGGCGCCCTGCCGCCACGAGAGGAGGTACTGCGTCCGGACCGCGGACCACCGCCCGACCGTCTTGACGAATGGGGCTTGAGCCTCCGCTGCTGGGGCCGCAGCCCCCAGGATCCACGCCACAACGACAAGTGCGATCGCACGGATGGGCCTCATGTCGCCCGGCTGTAGCAAAAACCTCACCTATCGGGCTACGCCGCCCCCCCACCCCACGGGAGGTCAGTTCACCCCGCGTCCAACGAACAGGCTCTCGGGCGAGATGCCGAGCGATCTCATCGCTCGATCCCACATGTCATCGGCCGGCGTGTCGAACACGAGCGCCGGATCGGCGGCCGCGTGCAGCCACGCGCCGCGCGCCATCTCGGCCTCGAGCTGGCCCGGCCCCCAGCCGGAGTAGCCCAGGAGGAGGCGGATGTTGCGCGGCGGCTGGTTCGCGATCATGCGGAGTCGGTCCGGCGACGTCGAGAGCAGGATGCTCGACGTGATCGCGATCGTGCCCTGCCCCGGCTGCGCCACGGACATCGGCTCGTGCAGCACCCAGCCGGTGCTCGGCGAGACCGGCCCTCCCGCCCACACGACAGCGGAGTCCTCGCCGCGCCAGCTCATCTCGAGACTGTCGAGCAGCTCGCTCGCCTTGATCGGGCTCGGGTGGTTCACGACGAGGCCGAACGAACCCTGCGGGCTGTGCTCGATCATCAGCACGACGGCCCGGGAGAAGTTCGGGTCCGCGAGCTGAGGCATGGCCAGAAGGAGACCCGGCGCCAGGTTGGAGGGCTCCAGCACGAGAGCCCTCAGTGTTCACGAAATCGCGTTGGTCCGCCGCACCTTTCGGCACTTTCCTCTCGTCGCGGCATCCCGGGGCAACCGGGGCAACCGGGGCAATTTGACCCGCGATCTGAGCCAATCGGTCAGATCGTACCCAGACAGCTGGGGCTCAGCTCGGCAGGCTCGGATCCGTCACGGGATCCGTCACGGCCTCCGGCTCGGCGGGCGCCTGCTCTGCCTTCCCCGACTTCCCCGACTTCTCTTTCGGCTCGCCGAGCCCGAGGCGGTCCTGAATCTTTTTGAACAGGGCCGCACCCAGGCTCAGCCCGAACCCGGTGACGACGGCGCGGACGAAGAACTTCACACCACTCATTCCACGAGCCTAGCATTGCCCGCGGCGCGCTCCTCGTGCGCTCCTCGCCCGCGCCTCTGACTCGACGCCTCTGGCTCGGCGCCTCTGGCTCGGCGCTCGGCGCGGATCAGGTCTTCTTGAGCGTGAGCTGCAGCTTGATGGTCATCTCGTCCGCCACGCCGTCCTCGCCCTTCTTCTGGTCCTTGCCCGGCTTCTTGCCGACCTTGAAGTCGAGGCGCTTGAACGTTTGCTCGCCCTTGATGCGAATCCAGTCGTCCTTCGCATCGACCACCTCGAACGCGACCGGGTACTTCTTGTCGACGCCGTGGAACTTCACCTTCGCATCGGCGGTGAAGTTCTTGTCGTCCTTCTTCTTCACGTTGCTGATCTCGACGACCGCGGTCGCGAACTTCTTGACGTCGATGTAGTCCGGCGTCGCGAGGTGCTCGTCGCGCTTGGCGTCGCCGCTCTTGAGGCTCGTCAGGTCGATCTCGATCGTCGCGGTCCCGCCCTCGATCTTCTTCGGATCGAAGTTGGCCTTCGTGACCTTGAACTTGTCGAACTTGACCTTGACCGGATCCCCGTCCTTCTTCTCGAAGTGGTTCGCCTCGACCGTGATCCAGTCGGCGTTGTCCTCCGTCGGCGTGGCGGGCGCGCCGCCCGCCGCCGCACCCGTTGCGCTGCCGGAGCCCCCGCCGCCCGAGCCCGCCATCGCGGTGTCCGGGCCGGCCGGCGCGCCGCCCGAGCCGGTCGTGCCGCCGCCCGAGCCGGTCGCCGTGGTGTCCGGCCCAGCCGAGCCGGTGGTGGTGGTGGTGGTCGTCGTGTCCTTCTTCATCTCCTCCTTCTTCGCGTCTTTCTTGCACGCGGGTGAGAAGGCGAGGGCTGCTGCGAGGACGAGTAGCTTGAAGGTCTTCATGTCTGTTTCAGGCTCCAGTGCACCGGTTCGATTCAGGTACCGCTGGTGTGGCGCAGCACCAGCGATATGTGGATGGGAAAGCGATCACCTTTGAACGTGCTCGCGTCGGGCGCGAGCGCGGTGTCCTTGATGACGAGCGAGAAGTCGGCCTCCGCGATCAGCACGGCGCCGGTCAGCTTGAGGCGCTTCTGGGCGGCGGCGTCCGCCTTCTTGAGCGAGCCCTCGATCGGCACCTCGTGCGTCTTGTCGAGGAGCGTGACGGTGCCGAGCGCGCGGAAGACGATGCGATCCGGCCCGTCCTGGCGCGCGGCGACGAGCCTACCGAGCTTCCAGCTGATCTTCGGGAACTTGTCTGCCTTGAGGAAGCCCTCGCGCGCGTGCTTCGAGCGGCCCGCGATGCCGGTGTCCACCTCCGCCGCGGCGGCGCTGATCTCGGCCGTCATCGGCTGCGCGAGGTCCTTCGGATCGGCGCGCCACTCGCCCTTCACGGCGCGCTCGACGAAGCGCGCGTCGAACGTGTCGCCGCCCGCGGAGAGCCGCGCGGCGACCTCGGTGAGCTTGTGCCCGACGACCTCGTAGCGCCCAGCCGGCAGATCGAGCGAGCCGGCGATCGTCTCGGGCTGCGCCGGGGCCGCAGGCTGCGCCGCGGCACCAGGCTGCGCCGCGGCACCAAGCTGCGCCGCGGCACCAGGCTGCGCCGCAGCACCAGGCTGCGCCCCGGCCTCGAGCTTCGGCGGCTCGCGCTGCGGGCGGACGTCGAGGCCGCCCGCGGGCCGGCCGCCCGTCGCGAACGCCGCGATCGGGACCGCGAGCAGGAGCACCGCCGCGCTCCACGCCGCCCCACGCAGGATCTTCGCGGGCGCCCCCGTCTTGCGCTCGCGGCGCCGGATGATCCAGCCGCCGATCGCGAGCCCGACCGTGACCGCCCCGAGGATCGCGATGACGAGCAGCCCGAGCCAGATCGGGTGCTGCTCGCTCGCCGCCCAGCCGACGTCCGGATCCGGCACGTAGAACGTCTTGTCGAGCGTCGGGTAGATGTTGCCCGAGCCCTGCAGCGTCCAGCGGACGAGCGACGCGATCACCGCGGCGAACGCGACGGCGACCGGAGCAAACGCAGAACGCACGCTGACTGACGTACCGTTAGTCGATCGCGAGTGCCATTCCTTCCGCGAAACTTTGTGTGTCGCGAGTTGTCACCACTTGGCGACAACTCGTGGCATCCATCGACGATCGGCCGTCGCGTGGGGCACTATTCCACGAGCGGGCGGTACAGGTCCGGCCGCCGGTCGCGGAAGAATCCCATGCTGGCGCGGATTCGCTGAATGTGGGCCAGATCGAGCTTCGCCAGCGCGAAGCCGGACTCATCCCGCCCGAGCTCGGCGAGCTTGTCGCCGCGCGCGTCGCACACGAACGAGCTGCCGTAGAACGTGATCGCCCCGCGGTCGTCCTCGCTCCCTCCGCCCTCGCTCCCTCCGCCCTCACGGCCGATCCGGTTCGCGGCGACCACGCCGACGGCGTTCGCGACGGCGTGGCCGATCATCACGCGCTGCCACGAGTCGCGGCTGTCGAGCTCAGGCTCCTCGGGCTCCGAGCCGATCGCGGTCGGATAGAACAGGACGTCCGCGCCGGCGAGCGTCATCGCGCGCGCCGCCTCGGGGAACCACTGGTCCCAGCAGATCGCGACGCCGATCGTGCCGAACCGCGTGCGGAACGCGCGGAAGCCGGTGTTGCCCGGCTTGAAGTAGAACTTCTCCTGGTAGCCGGGCCCGTCCGGGATGTGGCTCTTCCGGTACACGCCGAGATCGCGCCCGTCGGCATCGAACACCGCGACCGAGTTGTAGTGCTCCGGGCCAGACCGCTCGAAGAACGACACCGGGATCACGACGCCCAGCTCGGCGGCAAGCGCCTGGAAGTGGCACAGCGTCGGGTGCCCCGCGGCGGGCTGAGCGCGCGCGAAGTCCGCCTCGCGCTGGCGGCGGCAGAAGTAATGGCCCTCGAACAGCTCGCTCGGCAGGATGATCTGCGCGCCCGCGCCCGCGGCGCGGCGCACGAGATCCGTCACGCGCGCGACGTTCGTCGCGACATCGTCGGTGAGCGCGGTCTGCAGGGCGGCGACGGTGACCTCGGACATGGCGCCACAACGTAGCAGGCGCGCGGCGCGGCGGGGCTACGCGATCGCCGGCTGCTGCTGCGTCGAGCAGTGGAACGCGCCGCCGCCGACCACCACCGCCTTGCCGTCCACCGCCACGGCGCGCCGGCCCGGGAACAGCGCCGCGATCGCCGCGACCGCGGCGTCGTCGGCCGCCGCGCCGTACGTCGGCACCACGACCGTCGTGTTCGCGATGTAGAAGTTCATGTAGCTCGCCGGCATGAGCATCCCCGACGCGTCGCGGATCTCCCCTGGCGACGGCACCGTCACCACCTCGAAGCGCGCGGCGCGGAGATCGGCGAGGATCCCGGCGAGCGCGTCCGCGTTCGGATCGCCCGCGGCCGGCTCCATGCACGCTACGACGCCCGGCGCCACGAAGCGCGCGAGCGTGTCGATGTGCCCGTCGGTGTGATCGTTCTGGAGGCCGCGATCGAGCCAGACGATCCGCTCGACGCCGAGCGCCCAGCGCAGGCGCGCCTCGAGCGCCCGCTCGTCGAGCCCCGGGTTGCGCCCGCCGCCCTGCAGGCACTGCCGCGTCGTGAGCAGGGCGCCCGTGCCGTCGACCTCGATCGCGCCGCCCTCGAGGACGAAGTCGAACGCCGCGCCGCGCACGCCCGCCCACGCCGCGACCCGCGCGGCGACCTCGGTGTCGCCCTCCATGACGTACTTGCCGCCCCAGCCATCGAACTGGAAGCGCGCCGCGGAGAGCTCGCCCGGCCGCGTCATGAAGATCGGCCCCGTGTCGCGCAGCCAGACGTCGCCGTAGCGCGCCGTCCGGAACTGCACGCCGGCCACCGCCCGGCCGAGCAACGCGCGCGCCGCCGCCTCGTCGTCCTCGCCGCGGACCAACAGCTCGACGCGCTCGCCGCGCGGCACGCCCGTCGCCGGATCCAGATCGACGATCGCGGCCACCATCTGCATCAGCGCGCCCTGCGGCGCGAAGAGGCCCTCCTGCCACTGCTCGGGGGCGTGGGGCCACGCCGTCCACACGGCGTCATGCGGCGCCCACTCGGCGGGGATCCCGAACTCGCTTCGCGCATCGCGTCCTTCGCTCATCGGCGAGGCGCAGATTACTAGCATCTCGTCGCAGAAGTTCTGCGACGTGGCACTACAGCCACGCGTTCGGCGGCGGATCGAGCGCCACCGGGCGGCCGCGGCGCGCCGCGATGAACGCCTGCGCCATCGCCAGCGCCGACGGAAACCGGCGACGCGGGTCCTTCGCCATCGCCACGGCGAGCACGTCCTCGACGGCCGGCGGCACGCGCCCGAACAGGCTCGGCCGCACCGGCGCGCCGTGCACGACCTGGTAGACAAGCTCCGCCAGGTCCTTGCCCCGGTACGGCGCGCGGCCGGTGAGGCAGCGGTACGCGATCGCGCCGAGCGCGTAGACATCGGCCGCGTGCGTGACGTTGCCGCCCGAGGCCTGCTCCGGCGCCATGTACTGCGGCGTGCCGACGATGCCCTCGCCCGTCAGCGTGCCCTCGCTCGCGTCGAGCACCTTCGAGACGCCGAAGTCGAGCACCTTCCACGTCGTGCCCTCGTGGAAGAACAGGTTGTGGGGCTTGAGGTCCCGGTGCACGACGCCCGCCTGCTGCGCGACCTCGAGCGCGCGCGCCACCTGATCGAGCATGACGACCAGCTCGTCGGACGGCAGCCGCGTCTGCGCGCGCAGCCGCGCCGCGAGATCGATGCCGTGCAGCCGCTCCATCGCGATGAACGGCACCGGCGCGTCCGGTGGCGACAGCTCGTAGACGCGCACGATGTGCGGCGACTCGAGCCGGGCCGCCACGCTCATCTCGCGGTGGAAGCGCTCGACGAGCGCCGTCGAGCCCGTCGCGCGCTGGTTCAGGAGCTTCACGGCGGCCGTCCGCCCGTCGGCGGCCGTCCCCTCGTAGACCTCGCCCATCGCGCCGCGCCCGAGCACGAGCCCGAGCCTGAACGAGCCCATCGTCTGGCCCGTCCACCGGCCCTCGTTGCGCCGGCTCTGGCGCGCCTGCTCGTCGTTGACCTCGGCGAGCGCCTGCTGCTGATCGCCGATCAAGCGCATCGCGCGCTGCAGCTCGGCGATCGCCGTCGCGCTCGTGTGGCGCGCCCACCGGCCGAGCGCGTAGCTCGAGGCCAGGAAGACGACGATCAGCCCCTCGGCGATCGCGAGCTGGCGGGGCGTCGCGGCCACGGCGGAGAGCACGCCCACGTCGTCGATCCAGCCCAGGGCGATCGGCGCGGCGCACCCGACGTGGGCGGCGATGCAGATGACGGCCGTCGCGCGCGCCGAGGTGACGTGGGGCCCCAGCGCGATGAAGACGATCCCGAGCATCTGGACGATGACGACCGCCGAGAACGGCCCGAAGTAATAGACGGCCGGCTGCACGCCGATCGTGGCGAGGATCCAGAGGAGGGTGACCGGGCGCGGCCGGTAGCGCTCGGGGCTCGAGGACAGCCGCGCGAGGCCGGCGCTGCAGATCGCCAGGAGCGCGCCGCCCGCCCAGAACAGCGCGCGCGCGAGCGGATCGCCGCCGAGCGCGAGCGAGAGCGCGATCGAGCCGAGCGGCGTGAAGATGCAGAAGATGTGGAACATCCGCATCCGCGGCAGCTCGCTGCGGTCGAACGCCTCGGCGACGGTGGTGAGCGGACGCGCCGCGGAGGTGGCCCAGACGGACGGGCGGGCCTCGGCCTGGTGCGAAGGCGCGGCCGAAGCCGCGGCGTCCTCGCCGCCAGCGTCCGCGACGTCCGCGGCGTCGGCGGCGTCCGCGGCGTCCGCGGCGTCCGCGGCGTCATCGGCGGCCGAGGCGACGGAGGTCGCGCCTGCGCCGGAACCCCACTCGTCGTCGAGGACGGAGGTGGCGTCCGCGGCCGCGCCCGTGGCTACCTGCGCGAGCGCGTGCGGCGACGCCGCCTGCGTCGCGTGCGCGTCATCGTCGTCGTCGTCGTCGCCAGCGTCGGCCGCGGTGCCGTCGCGGTCGATGCTATCGGCGTCATCGCCACCGCCACCGCCATCGCCATCGTCAGCGCCACCGCCACCGCCACCGCCACCGCCGGCCCTGGACTCGCGCCGATCAGGCGCCCCACCGGGCGGTGCGCCCCGGCGCTCGCGGTCGGCCTCGTCTACGTCGAGCCCCACCCGCGGATGGTACTCCTACTGGAGGCCCACGTAGATGTGCTGCACGTCATCGTCGTCGTCGATCTCGTGCAGGAACTGCTCGACCTCGGTGCGCGCGGCCGGATCTTCGATCTTCTGCGGGTTCTTGGGCTTCCAGCCGATCCGCATCGTGGCGACCGTCCAGCCGCGCCCCGAGAGCGCCTTGCTGACCGCGTCGAGATCCGTCGGCTCGGTGTAGAACCGATAGCCGCCCTCGCCGTCGGGCTCGAAGTCCTGCGCGCCCGCCTCGATCGCGGCCTCCTCGGGATCGGCGCCCTCGGGCGGCGTCGCGTCGATGAGCCCGACGTGCGCGAAGTCCCACGACACCGAGCCCGTCGTGCCGAGCTGGCCCTTGCGGAACAGCATGCGGATGCTGGTCGCCGTGCGGTTCTTGTTGTCCGTCAGGCACTCGACGATCACCGGCACGTGGTGCGGCGCGAAGCCCTCGTACGTCACGGTCTCGAAGTTGACCGTGTCGTCGAGCAGGCCGGCGCCCTTCTTGATCGCGCGCTCGATGTTGTCGCGCGGCATCGACTGCTTCTTCGCCGCCTCGACGGCGGCGCGCAGGCGCGCGTTCATCGCTGGATCCGGGCCACCGCGCGCCGCGATCATGATCTCCTTCGCGAGCTTGCTGAACACCTTGCCCTTGGCGGCCGAGGTCGCGACCTTGATGGCGGTCTTCCACTGTGCGCCCATGCTGGGCTTCTAACACGAACCGGCGCCCGCCGACGCGCGCACGCCGCCTCGTGTCATCCTCGGGGGCATGCAAGGCCGACATATCGTGGTCACCGGCGGCAGCGGCGCGCTCGGCAAGGGGGTGTGCGCCGTCCTCGAGGCGCGCGGCGCCATCCTGCACGTCTCTCCCGATCCGCCGGCGCTCCGCCTCGACGACGAGGCGCAGGCCGAGGCGTTCTTCGCGCAGCTCCCGCCGATCTGGGCGTCGATCCACTTGGTCGGCGGCTTCGCGATGAAGCCCATCACCGAGACGAAGCTCGCCGACTTCGAGGCGCAGTGGCGGACCAACACCGCCACCTGCTTTCTGTCGTGCCGCGAGGCGGTGAAGTCGATCCGCCGCTCCGGCGGTGGCGGCCGCATCGTCAACGTCGCCTCGCGCCCCGTGGTCACGCCCGCGCCGAACCTGATCGCGTACGCCGCCGCGAAGGCCGGGGTCACCGCGATCACGCAGGGGCTCGCCGCCGAGCTCCTGCGCGAAGACATCCTCGTCAACGCCGTGCTGCCCTCGATCATCGACACTCCCGCGAACCGGGCGGCGATGCCCGACGCCGATCACGCGCGCTGGCCCAAGCCCGAGCAGATCGCCGAGGCCATCGCGTTCCTCGCCTCGCCCGAGAACACGCTGACCAGCGGCGCCCTCGTCCCGGTCTATGGCAAGGGCTGAGCCACCCGCGCGTAAGCTCGCGGAAGCTGCCGGATCGGCGGTTCGGCCGGCTCGCTCGTAACTCCAGGGCAGACGGCGCGTATCCAAGCCCAGAACCCGCCGCGTGCTCGCCGCCCAGGGGATGTACCCTTGGGGCGTGCGCCGCGCCGATGGAGGACCCGTGAACGACCGAGCAGATCACCCCGATCGCCTAGATCTCGATCGATATCCCGAGCTGAAGCAGGCGTGGGATCGCCGCGAGTTCATCAAGTCCGCGGCCGCCGGCACCGTGTTCATGGCGTTCGGCGGCGCGCTCCTGCGCATCGCCGCCGACGATCTGACGAAAGCCGCGCGCGCCGAGAAGCGGGCCGACGGCCGGGTGCGGCTGCCGCCCGGTCAGCGCGCGATCGAGAACCTGCGCACGATGGGCGGCGAGGAGGGCGACGGCGACGTGAAGAAGTTCCGCCTGCGCGTGCACGGGCTCGTGAAGACGCCGTTCGAGGTGGACTACGCCGGCCTGCTCAAGCTGCCGCAGGTCGAGAAGGTGGCCGACGTCCACTGCGTGACCGGCTGGTCGCTGCTCGGCGGGATGTGGAAGGGCGTGCAGGTCTCGGCGCTCGCCGAGAAGGCCGGCATGAAGTCCGAGGCGCGCCACGTCATCTTCGAGGCCGCGCACGGCTACACGGCGAACGTGCCGCTCAAGGAGGCGCTCGCCGACACCGCGCTCATCACGTACCGGCTCAACGGCAAGCCGTTCCCGCTCCAGAACGGCGCGCCCGTGCGCGGTCTGGTCCCCGATCTCTACTTCTGGAAGAGCGCGAAGTGGATCACCGGGGTCCGGTTCGTGAAGGACGACAAGCCCGGCTTCTGGGAGGTCCGCGGCTACCACAACCATGCCGATCCCTGGAAGGAAGAGCGGTATGGCTGATCTCGCCGAGGTGGCCGTTCCGGAGGCGAAGGAGACGAAGGAGAGCGCGGCGCCGGTGAGCGGCAAGGCTCGCAAGACGGAGCAGGCGGAGCAGGCCGGGAAGGCGAAGTCTGGCCTGGGGCAACTCGTGAAGAAGCGCTGGCGCGCGTGGCTGCGCGCCGTGCACCGCGACGTCGGCTACCTCGCCGTCGGGTTCACGCTGATCTACGCGCTGTCCGGCATCGCGATGAACCACCTCGCGGACTGGGATCCAAACTTCCACTCGTCGGAGGCGCAGCTCAAGATCACGCCGATCGCAGACGATCTCTCCGACGACGAGGCCGTCGCGCGGATCGCCGCGGCGGCTGGCATGTCTGGCAAGCCCAGCGACGTCTTGCGCGCTGGCGACGAGGTGCGGCTCGAGTACCCCAATGGCTCGAAGGTCACGGCGATCGGCGACACCGTCACCGTGCAGAAGCGCGAGTCGCGGTTCTTCTTCCGCGTCGCGAACTGGCTGCACGCGACGCGCGGCAAGGCCGTGTGGAAGTTCATCGCCGACGCCTACGCCGTGCTGCTGCTCTACCTCGCCATCAGCGGTATCTTCATGATCAAGGGCAAGCTCGGCCTGCGCTGGCGCGGCACGCTCCTCATCACGGCCGGCGTCGCCGTGCCGCTCGCGTACATCGTGCTCGCCGGCGGCCCCGACTCGCAGAAGACCGACGCGAAGGTCGCCGCGCAGGCGCCCGGCGGAGACGGCATCCGCCTCCTGCCGCCCGATCCCGAGCCTGCCGAGGGCGACGCTGCCGGTGCCAGCGAAGCGCCGCAGCGCCCGCCCGTCCTCAAGCAGCCGCCTCCCGGCGAGTGAGCTGCCGCGGGCTGCCGATCGGCTGCGGGCGGCAAACCGCGGCCGATCGGGGCAACCGCTGGCGGATTCACCCACTTCTTACTCGACGCGCCGCGCGCGACCGTGTCGGATGGCAGGACGGCCGCTCACCAGGAGCCTCATGCTGATCCGCCCCTCGGTCCTCGCAGTCCCCTTGCTCGCCGTCGCCGCCGTCGCCGCCGCCGCGTCGCCCGCCCGCGCTGACGATGGCGAGCCCGACGAATCCGACGCAGCCGACGAGATCGCGCGCAGCGCCATCCGCACCATCCGCCGCTCGATCGCGCTCGGCCCGACGCTTGGCGGGTTTTCCGCCTACGCGCCGTCCGCCGGAGAATTCGAGGGCGGGCTCTCGTTCGGGCTCGAGCTCGAGCTGTTCCGCAACAAGCTCCCGACGCCGCAGCGGATCCGCGACATCGCCCGCCAGAAGGCGCAGGAGAAGCTGGCCGCCATCATCCGCGATCGGTTCGCCGGCCAGGCGCCCGATCCGGCGACCCGGCGGCAGCTCGTGCGCGAGATCGCCGCCGAGGTCAAAGCCGAGGTGCTCGCCAGTCTCGCCGGCCGGCCGCGGCTCATCGAGCGCCCGCGGCTCGCGATCCAGCTCGAGGCCAACTACCTGTTCAGCTCGGCCGACTGGCTCGCGCGGTTCGGCGCCGCGTTCGGCGTCGGCCCGCTCTCGCTCGGCCCCACGTTCTCCGCCCGCTTCGGCGACGACACCGTCGCGCGCCTCGGGGCCGAGCTCTCGCTCCACCTCTTACCGACGAAGTCTGCGCGCTCGCCCGTCATCGACGTCTTCCTCCGCGGCGACTTCGAGCTCCACGCGCGCGGCACCAACGACGACCAAATCGGCCTCGGCCTCCGCGTCCTCCTCGACCTCATCTGAGCTGCCGCCCGCGCCCGGTCACCCGCCGCGGTGCCGCTCACTTCTTGCGGCTCAAGAGCGCCTCGCGATACTCGCGCTTGGCGATGTGCACCGAGCGGCGGTCGAGGAACGAGCACATGAGCCCAACGTCGAGCCCCGGCAGCCACCGGCTGCTGGCCGCCCGCTCGTAGACACCGTCGCGCAGCGCGTGGATCTCGAGCTTGCCGCCACTCCAGAACCACACCTCGTCGATCCCGAGGCGCCGGTAGATCTCGAGCTTGTCGAGCCCGCCGCTCGTCCAGATCACCTCGATGACCAGATCTGGGCGCGCCTTCGACTGATCCTCGCCGATGATGTAGCACTCGTCCGGCTCGACACCGGCGCTGCGCTCGCGCTTGAGCGTCCAGCTCCGATACGGAGATAGCTCGATGTCGTGCAGTTCGGCGAACACCTCGATCAGCCGCCCCAAATACGACGTGATCCGCTCGTGATCCCTCGACGGGCGCATCAGCTCCAGCGCTCCTTCGAGGAACGCGAGCCGCGGCACCGACTTCTCACCGCGCATCGCGAGCTCCAGCTCGTAGTGCTCCCAGGTCGCGCCCGCCATCACGACGCGGTGATCCGCCGTCGGAACGTATTCCCCGGGAGGGATGCTCACCGCCGCGACCATGACGCGATCAGCCTAGCATGAGCACGCTCCACCCTCTGCCCTCACCGCAGGCGTCAGCTCGCGAGCAGCGCTGGCAGCGTCGCGCCAGCCGGGCCGATCGAGACCTCGTCGAAGCGGTCGACGTTGGCGGGGCGCTCGGCGTTGACGAGCCAGGTCCGGCCGCCGCGGGAGCGCACCACGTCGACGAGGCCGGCCGCCGGGTAGACGAGACCCGACGTGCCGACAGCGAGGAACCGGATCTGCCGGCCGGCCGCCTCGACGAACGCCGCGATGCGCGCCAGCGCGTCCGGCGGGATCATCTCGCCGAACCAGACGATGTCGGGCCGCAGAAGCGCGTCCGCGCCCTGCGCGCGGCAGCGCCCGCACATCGGCGCGACGCCCGGCTTGTACGCGGTGCGATCCTCGAACGGCGGCCGATCGCAGACCGTGCACCGCGACCGCATCAGGTTGCCGTGCATCTCGACGACGCGCTGGCTCCCGGCGGCGGTGTGCAGCCCATCGACGTTCTGCGTGACGAGCAGGAAGCGCTCGCCCAGGCGCTGCTCGACCTCCGCGAGCGCGCGGTGGCCCGCGTTCGGGACCACGCCCGTCATGTTGGCGCGGCGCTCGGAGTAGAACTTCCACACGAGCAGCGGATCGCGCGCGAAGCCGTCCGGCGACGCCACGTCCTCGACGGCGTGGCCCTCCCACAAGCCGTTCGCGTCGCGGAACGTCGGCACGCCGCTCTCCGCCGAGATGCCGGCGCCAGTGAGGACGAGGAGATACGACTCGGAGTCGAGCAGTCGGGTCATAGCAGCCCATTGGTGTCATGCAGACACTAACAAGTCAAGCCGCGTCTTCTCCGCCATGCGCGCCGGCTACACGGTGCCGCCGCCGCCCAGGCCAGCCACGGCGGCGCGCAGGCGGGCCCGCGCGCCGTCGGTGAACCACGATGAACGCCCGCATCGCCGCGCGATCGAGGCGGTCAGGCAGCGTCCGCCCGCGCATAGCGGACGAGCTCCGCCAGCGCAGTGTCGGGATACGCTTCGGTCACGGTCATGGTCACGTTCTCGTCGTGGCGCCTGATCGTCACGGACCACAACGTCGCCTCTCCGTCAGTAATACTCGGCCGGAGCCTGACGACACGCCAGCCGATGACCTCGAGCACTGTGATGTGGTGCTCGAGGGCACACCGGCCGTCAACCGCGATCGGTACGCGAGTCGCCTCGGTAGGTGCCGGCCGACCGTGCCGGTGATCGGCGTGACTCCTGCGTAGACCTCGCGGCTCGGAGGACTTCCTCGACGATGACATCGAAACTCCCTTCCCTCAGCGTGGATACATGTGGCGCGCGGATGCAGCTCGTCGTTGGCAAGCCAAACGGCTGAGTTACCGCGCCAAAGGCAGCGCACTTGCGAGCTGCCTTCGTCTGGATACTACTTGAGTAATACGAAGTCAACCATCTTCGTAATACGCAGAGAGACAACAACCTCAGCCACGCATGACACGTCGATTTGACCGTGTCGTATTGCGGGGTTAGCCTCCCATGCCGTATGAAGCTCTACCGGTCGAAGGAGCACCCCGACCACTGGGTGGGTGAGGACCAGCACGGTGCGCTCCTGCTCTGGCCGGCCAAGCCGCGAGGATGGCTCAAGCGCACTCCGTACACTGGCTCGAAGCGGCTCCTCGAAGAGGTCTCGCCGGCACTCGCGCGCGGAACGAAGTGGCCGGGCGCAATCGGCGGCAAGCTGCGCGATCCGAGCGGCAAGCCATCCCGCCCCATCGCGCTCCGCGCAACCGACGAAGAACGTGCTGCGTGGCAACGCGCCGCCGACGAGCGCGAGACCAACCTGACCGTCTGGGCGCGCGACACCCTCAACGCCGCCGCCGCCCAACCGGTGCGCCCGAAGGGCAAGGGCTGAACGAGCACCCTGTATGCGTACGAGGTCCGGCGATGGGGAGACCTGGCGGAAGGTGCTGCTCGCGACCTCGGCGAAATCAAGTTGCAGGGGGCTGACGAGCGCCACGTCTGGAGCTTCTGATGCGCAGCGACCAAGGACGCGTGCCAGCGGTGTGCCGCGCTGATCCGGATGATGATCTGCCGGCTGAAGCAGACGACCTGTGCGGCGGCGAAGACGAACGCCTGGCGGGCGCCGAATCCCCGCCTACACGAGCCACGAGCAGTTGACGTACACGCCGGGAAGAGGATCTTTCTTCCGTGCTCACGGCCAAGATCTCGCCCCAGGGGAAGCTCGTCCTTCCGAAGAGCCTTCGCGAACGCACCGGGCTGCGAGTAGGCGACACGTTCGAGCTCATCGAAGGTGAGCGACCGGGCGAGATCATCATCAAGAAGATTTCGGCGCGTCCAAACGCCGGCCTCGTCGACGCACTCCTCGCGTGTCCGCATCCGTTCGAGATCCCCGCGCGACCGCGGGCCGCGGCTACGCGGCGCCGCCGCCCAGGCCGGCCACGGCGGCGCGCAGGCGGGCCTGCGCGGCGTCGGTGAACCATGAGTCGAGCCAGCGCTCCGTCTCCTCGGCGGCGGTACGCGCGACGGCCTCGAGGATCGGCGCCCGCAGGGCGCGCTTGACCTGCGCCACGGCGATCGGCGCCGGTACGGCCAGATCGCGCGCCTTGGCCTCCGCTCGCGCGAGCAGCGCGTCGGGCGCCACGACCTCGTGCACGAGGCCGAGCGCGTGCGCCTCGCGCGGCGAAAACAGCCGGCCCTCGAGCGCGATCGGGACCAGCGACGCGGGCGGCACCTGCGCGCGCAGCGGCTCGATCACGATCGCCGGCAGGCCGACGCCGAGCTGCGTCTCGTTGAGGCCGATCTTCGCGCTGCCGTCGGCGCAGATCCGCCAGTCGCACATGAGCGCGAGCACGCAGCCGCCCGCGATCGCGTGGCCGTTGATCGCGGCGACGAGCGGCTTCTCGCACGCGAGCACGCGCCGCATCGCGCGCGCGAAGCGCTCGATGAACGCCCGCATCCCCGCGCGATCGAGATCGACCAGCCGCGGCAGCGGGAGGCCCGCCGAGAAGAACCGCTCGTAGCCGGTGAGCACCGCCGCGCGCGCAGGGCCCCGCTCGAGCTCGTCGATCTGCCGCTCGAGCTCGCTCAGCAGCGCGTCGTCCATCGCGTTCGCCTTGCCGCCGGCCAGTCGGATCACCCGGATCACGGAGCTCGCGGAGCTCGCGGAGCTCGCGGGGTCGCCGCCAGCGGCGCCGCCGTCATCGTCGTTGCGCATCCGCGCATCGTAGAGCGATCGCCGCCGCCGAGCGACGAGTTGCTGGCCGCAGGGGCGCATGTTCAGGCGGGCCATGTGGCTCCGGGCCGCCACGCGGCGAGCTCGTCGGCGGCGCGGTCGGCGACCGCGGCGATCGTGAGCGCTGGGTTCGGGCCGACCGGCCCCGGCAGGACCGAGCCGTCGGCGATCACGAGGCCGGGGTGGCCGAACACGCGGCCGTACGCGTCGACCACGCCCTCGTCGCGGCACTCGCCCATCGGGCAGCCGCCGAGCGGGTGCACGGTCACGGCGCGCTCGAACAGCTTCGCGACGGGGTTCGGCGAGAACTTGCCGCCGAGCTCCTTCGCGATCTGCTCCGCCGTCTCGGTCAGCTCGTCGAAGTACGCGCCCGAGCGGCGCTTGCCCCAGTCGAGCTGGAGCCGGCCCTGCTCGGGATCGAGCGAGAACTTGCCGTCGGGCACGTCGCGCCCCATGCCGAGCAGCGGCAAGGACCGCGAGGTCAGGTTCATCGGCCCGAGCAGATCCGAGAGCTCCGTCGCGAGATCGGTGTCGCGATCGCCGCCGAGCGCCTTGCGCAGGAACCGGCGCGCGAACCGCACGCTCCGCGAGAGCCAGCCGAGCGTGTGCAGGCCCTCGACCATCCACGCCAGCTCCGACGGGAACCCGGCGTCCTCGATGTAGAAGCCGCGCCCGCCGCCGGGCGCCCCGGCGTCGACCGCGTCGGCGCGGCGCAGCGCGTGCGTGATCGTGGGCCCGCGCGTCGGATCCACGCGCCACGGCTCCACGCGCTCATCGACGCGCTTCGTGCTCATGAGCGCGAACGAGAGCAGATCGCCGTTGCCCGAGAACCGCGTCCCGACGTGCGCGCGCGACAGGTTCGGCAGCGCGTCCTGGTTCTTGAGGAGCAGGTACGTCGAGCCGAACGTGCCCGCGGCGAGCACCAGCCGATCGCAGGTGACGGTCACCGGCTCGAGCGCGCGAGTGGAGAACGGCACGCCGCGCCGCGCCTCGACGTCGTGCACGACGTACGTCACCTCGTAGCCGCCGCCGGGCCGCGGCCGGAACGTCCGCACCTCGGCGCGCGTGCGGATCACCGCCGGCCGCCGCGCCTGCTCGGCGCGCGAGAGGTACGTCAGATCGAGCGTGTTCTTCGAGCCGTAGTTGCACCCGACGACGCACTCGCCGCACAGGACGCACGTCCGCCGCGGGAAGTCGTAGCGGTTCCGCACCTCCTCCTCGATCACCTCGCCGGGCCGCGGCCGCGCCGGATCGTTGTACAAGGTCACCGCGATCGGCGTGCGCTCGACGGTGCAGCCGGGCGTGCGCGCGGCGGTGCGCTCCGCCGCGATCCGGAACGCGTTGACCTTCTCAGCCTGATCGTAGGGCGCGACGCCCTGCGGGAACAGCTGCGGCGCGAGCACGGCCTCGACGCGTTCGTAGTGCGGATCGAGCTCCGCGCGGCCGACCGGCCAGCGCTCGAAGCCGCCCTGCCCGAGGTCCTCGTGCACGAACCAGCGCTCGTCCTTGCGCAGGAGCACGTTCGCGTAGATCAGCGAGCCGCCGCCGAGCCCGCTCGACACGAGCGCGCCGACGTGGCGGAAGAACCAGATGTTGTACATGCCGTACAGCCCGGCGCTCGGATCCCAGAAGTTCGTCCGCACGAGGTGCGGCGCGCGCGGGAACGTCCCGGGCCGGTGCTCCTGGCCGCGCTCGAGCACGCACACCGCCTGGCCGGCCTCGGCGAGCCGGTGCGCCATCACGGAGCCGCCGAACCCCGAGCCGATCACCACGGCGTCGAAGTGCTCCGGCACGCGCCCAAGCGGGGTCGCCGCCATCGCGCCCGTCACCCGCGGCGGTGTCCGGATCCCGGACACCGATCGGCTCCGCGTGCCCTCTGCCTCCAGCCCTGTTCCTGTCGCCGCCATCGCACGCTCCTTCTCTCAGTACACGAGCGCCGCCACGATCCCGACCGGGAACGTGATCAGCGCGCCGACACACATGAAGCCCAGATCCGCTCCCTCGCTCGGGCGGCGCACGAGCTTCGTCGCCTGCCCGGTGACAAGCCACAGCGCGTACGCGCCGAGCGCGATCCCCAGGTTGATGAAGCCGCGCCCGGGGTGCGCGGCCGCGGCGTGCACGAGCACCACCGCGAGGAAGATCGACTGGAGCGGGAACGTGAGCAGGCAGACCGTCACGTGCGCGACGCGCGACGTGACGTGCTCGGTGCACAGCGCGATCCGCACCAGCTCGCAGACCACGATGACGGCGGCGAGCAGCGCGAGCGCCGGCCCCAGCCGCCCGGGCGGCAGGCTCATGTGCCGCCACACCGCCTCGAGCATGGCCCAGTCGGCTCCGTCGATGAATGATCCGATGCGCTCTCCGATGCGATCCATGGCTACGCCGCCTCCCTTCGCGCGGGCGTGGCGAACGGCCGCTGCGCGAGCGCCTCGCCGAACGCGTGGAGCTTCTGCAGCGCGGCCTCCTCGAGGTACTGCGGCGTGAGCAGCCGGCCGAGCCACGCGGGCCGGTGCGGCGCCCCTGTCCCGAGGAAGAAGAACAGCGAGAACGTGCGCATGGGCTCGCGCCCGGGGTTCGCGAACGACGCCGCGCCGACGACGCTGCCGCCGGCGCGCTGGAGGTGGCGCACGAGCATGGCCTCGGTCCGCCGCCACAGCCCGCGGCAGACGACGACCGCCGCGACGTCGCGCCCGGCGAACACGCCGTGGTTCGCCGGGTCCTGGAACACGCCCTCCATCGGCCCGCCCATGCCGAGGAACCACGTCTGGCACTCGGCCACGATGAGGTCGTAGTCGTGATCCGCCGGGATGCCGAGCGGCTTGGCCCTGGCCGGCACGCGGAAGATCGCCCGGAACATGACGCGCAGGAACTTGCCGAACCCGCCGAACGGGAACCGGAACAGCGCCTCCTCCGCCTCGACGCGGTGCTCCGTGACGGAGTAGCCGTTGCGCTCGAGGCCGGCCTTCACGCGCAGAAGCGCCCGCGTGCCGTTGCCGGTCAGCGAGTAGAAGAGGAGCAGCGCCTTGCGCGGCCGCGGCCCAGGCAGGCCGGGCAGGATCCGCCCGGCGTTCAGCGCGGCGAGGTCCGGCGAATTGAGGTGGATCAGGAACAGCAGCAAGATGACGACGTAGGCGCCGTCCCAGATCCCGAACAGCTTGTAGAACCCGTGCAGCTCGTGATCGAAGTAGAAGTACGCGGTCAGCGCGGCGTAGAGGCCCTTGCCGACGATCGCGATCACGATGAGGTTCCGGCTCCGCCGCGGATCGACGTACACGAGGAACGCGAGCAAGCCGACGGTGAACGAGAAGCCGCACACGAACGCGAAGCTGTGCAGATCGCGCGGCAGCGGCGCGCCGACGAGCTCCAGCACCGGCTGGTAGAAGAAGAGCATCAGCACGTTGCCGCCTGCGTTCGCGAGCGCCGTCACGAGGCAGAGCGCGCGCAGGAGCCGGAACACCGCATCACCGGAGGCGGCACCGGAAGCGGTGATTGCCGCACTACCCTGTTCTCGCAACATGAATCGGAAGGCGACAGACACACGCAGGTCATCTGCCGCAAAACGACGCACCCGGCGCACCGCCCGCGCGGCGGTGCAGCGCTTCGATCTCGCGGAGTTGCAGGGCTGCGACGGCTGCGACGGGCGCGGGCGAGCCGCGACGGCTGCGACGTCGATCGAGACTGGCACTTATCGATTTCAGAGACTCTGGTGCACGGTGATCTGGATTTCGGTATTCCAGATGACTGCTGGACTGGGGCTAAATCAAGATCACATCAGCGGGCGGCACGCCGGCAAAGCCAGTGTTCCACGCGACGGCGTACCCGCTGACGTTGCGCACCGCGATCTGCGCGCCGGCGGGCGGCGGCTCGACGGTCCACTCGCCGAGCGTGTCGTCCTCGAAGCAGGTGGGGCCGACGAACAAGGTCTGCCGGGCGGCGTGCTGCGGCGAGCGGCCGATCAGCTCGACGTGGCTCCACCGCAGGTGGCACAGCCGCGACAGATCGACGACGCGCAGCGGCCGATCCTCGAGCTCGCGCGCCACGGTGACGCGCCCGCACGCGAAGCCGGCGCCCTCGGCGAGCGCGCGGCCAGGCTCGACGATCAGCTCGAGCGCGGGCGGCACCGCGGCGCGCAGCTCGCGCAGCGCGCGCGGCAGATCGGCGACGGCGTGCCACGCGCCGCCGACGTCGAGGAAGCGCGGCTCGACGCCGGCACTGGCGGCGGCCTCGAGCGCGGCGCGCGCGGTGGCGATGAAGCGCTCGGCGCCCGCGGCCGCGACGGCGCCGTGGTGGACGTGCAGCCCGACGGGGCGGCCGCCCGCGGCGGCGGCGAGCTCGGCCAGCTCGGCGCGCGCGCGATCGCGGCCGTCGCCGACGTCGAGCCCGAAGCGCGAGCGGCGGTGGCCGGTGCCGTCCAGCACGGCGCCGACGGCTGGATCTCGCCCGGTGAGCGAGGCCGACAGCCGGATCGCGATCTCGGCGTGAGGCGGCGCGGCGCGGACCTGCGCGGCCGTCTCGCAGCCGACGATCACGCGCCGCGCCGCGCGCGCCGGCAGCGCCGCGCCCGCGCGGCCGGTCGGATCGGTGATCGAGACGGTGTCCACCGGCCCGAGCGCGGCGACCTCGGCCAGCTCGGGCGCCGACGCGACGTCGAAGCCGGCGAGCCGGCGCGCCGCGATCGCGCGCACCTCGGGCCGCGGGAACGACTTGGCGGCGAACAGCGCGGTGACGCCGGCCGCGCGCGCCGCGGCCGCGAACGCATCCGCGTTCGCGTCGATCCGCGCGAGCTCGAACACGAGGCTGGGCCGCGCGCAGCGCTCGAGCGCGGCGGCGATCGAGGCAGGCAGGTCCGCGCGCATTGGTAGAACCTAACTTTCCCCCACCTGCCGGTGGGTTTGAGCAAGGACCCCTTTCAAACCGTGCATGCGGATTTCCCGCACACGGCTTACGGGCGGTCGTAGATGGACGTGATGAGGCATTACGCAGCCCCCGGA
>DATMCI010000296.1:0-79035 GCA_035558535.1 Kofleriaceae bacterium | reverse complement strand
CGGTCTCCTTCCCCTCTCTCGGTCTCCTCGGTCTCCTCCTCTCTCCTCGGCTCCTCCTCCCTTCTCGGTCTCCTTCCTCCTCGTCTCTCGGTCTCCTTCCTCCTCTGCTCGGTCTCCTTCCCCTCTCTCGGTCTCCTCGGTCTCCTCTCTCCTCTCTCGGTCTCCTTCCTCCTCTGCTCGGTCTCCTTCCCCTCTCGGTCTCCTCGGTCTCCTCTCTCCTCTCGGTCTCCTTCCTCCTCTGCTCGGTCTCCTCTCCTCTCCTCGATCTCCCTCCGCTCCTCGGTCTCCTTCCTCCTCTGCTCGGTCTCCTCTCCTCTCCTCGATCTCCTCCGCTCCTCGGTCCTCTCTTCGTTCTGCTTTCTCCTTGTTCCTGTGCGCGGCTCGGGTCCTTCGAGACTCGGGCCGCGCGTGTTTTCGGGATGACGCACGCCGAGGAGTGGCCAACCGGCGATAGCACTCGCGCGCCTCGTCCAAGCGAGCAGACAGCCACGGCAGTCTCCGGGGCGGTCGCTCTCCTCGGCCTGGGTCTGCTTCCTCTGTTCTGCCTCGGCTGGAACGTGACTGACAGCCCCCCGCGGTACGTACCGTACGTATCCGGTGTCTAGGAGCCCGATGTCAGATTCCAAGCGCCCCCGCCGTCACTTCACCACCGAGCAGAAGGTCGCGATCCTCAAGCGTCACATGGTCGACAAGGTCCCGGTGTCGGACTGTGCGCGGCTCGGGTCTTTCGAGACCCGGGCCGCGTGTATTTTCGGATGATGCACGCTGAGGTGTGGCCAACGGGAGGTAGTGCTCGCCCTCTTCGCTCACGCGAGCAGGCGGCGGCGGTGAGCTCCGAGGAAGGGCGCGACATGACGGAGCGCTGCCCAGTGTGTCGCGCTAGCGCCGTGACGCGCCGTGACGCGCCGTGACGCGCCGTGACGCATCAACATCGCGTGGATGGCGAGCGATGCGAGCGACAATTAGATCTCCCCAGCAGCGACAATTACATCACTCCATCGTGACAGCGTAGCTGGCCGGTCAGAGTGCCGTGGTCTCCCCGGGGCGGAGGGCGAGGTACCCGTACGCGCAGCGAGCGACGCGCAAGTAAGAAAGCGAATGAAGGAAATGAATAAACCTGGGCACATTTGTTAACGAGGCACGCCCCTGATGGAGGAGGGCCGATTTCGAAGCAAGCTGGTTGATGGCTAGACGGCACCGCGCAGGCTGCTGTCTGGGGGATCGCCGCGTCGATCAGGCGCCGCGGATTAGTCGTCAGCGCCGAGCGGCGGACCGCGGACCAGCGCGCGGGCCGGGGACCTCGCGCACCGAGATCAGCGGGTGATGCTCCTGCCAGCCCTTCGCGAGCAGCCAGGTTCGCGGGCGCAGCACGATGAGCGGCAAGTACGTCTCGCGCAGCGGCCACAAGACCGGCGAGTCCTCGAGCTCCTTCCATCCGAAGAACAGCGGGCCGCTCGAGAACGGGTCGACCTTCCAGGTCTGCGGGAGCCCTGCCCGATCCTCGCCGTGCCTCCGCCAGTTGTTCAGCAGATACGCCAGCGCGTGGCGGACCGCGCGCGGCGACGTGAGCGCCCGCGCATGGAAACGATCGGCGATGACCCGGCCGGTGCGCCGCACTCCCGTGCGCGCGGTGATGGCCGCGTTCACGCGCTTGGCCGCCGAGATCGAAAAGCCTTGCATCCCGCGCGATAGCGCCTCCTTGTGTTCCGCCTCGACGATCAGGTGGAGGTGGTTCCGCTGAATGGACATCTGGACGATGCGGAAGTCCTCGCGCCTCGCGGTCACGATCGTGGCCTCGCGCAGCTGCAGATAGAAGTCGCGGTGGCGAAGGTTCGCGACGTCATCGACCACACGGGTCGTGACGTGGACCGGGTGTCGGCAGTCGTGATCCGGCCGCGTCTTGTGGCGCTCGCTCGAACGCGGACCTCGAGCCGGCCTACCGGCACCCGGTCGTCGCCCACCGCGCGTCCGGAACGGCAGCTCCGTCTGTTCGTGTGTCTTACGCGTGCGGCCCATGTGAGTCTCTCAGTGTCGAGAATCAGCCCAGTTGATTTCGCCGATATTGTCTAGTACGCAGAATCCCAGTTGACCAGGAGATTTAACATCAAGAATTGCATATACCGAGAATCCTCTTCTGCTTCGCGCGGCCAGGGCGAGCAGCCGCAAGAGCAAGTTTCGAACAGCATCGAAGTCGTGCGCTCCGGGCAGCACTCACCACACGCGTTCACGCCAACGCGCGGCGCCCGCGTGAGGGGAGTCCCTCGGAGCGCGGCACCGAGGTGCGGAGCCGCGGAAGCCCCACAGCGGCCTACTGCGAGCGAAGCCCGCGGACTGGCCGCGAGGCTCACCGGTCGTGCGTGCACCCATGAGCGCCGGAGCCGCGGCCGAGCGCCCGCTGTGGAGCAGCGTATGCTCGGCGAGTCGCGCTGAGGCGTAGCGGTCCGAAGCTCATCTCCCCGAGCCACGCGCCGCGTTCCCGAGCGAGTACTGGAGCTCGTGCTCTCGCGCCGCGCGAGCACACGCAGCCGCGCAGGAGCCAGAAGCACCGACGCGCACCGACGCGCGCCGACGCAGCGGCCGACCCTCGAGCCGATCCGGACCGACTCCCCATCGGAATCGATGCACAGCGCGCTGGCCGCGTCGGCGCAGCGGCTGACCCTCGAGCCGATCCGGACCGACTCCGGGGCGCAGGATCCGGACACGCTGACGCGCGCCGGGGCGCAGGATCCGGACACGCTGACGCGCGCCGGGGCGCAGGATCCAGACACGCCGACGCGCGCCGGGGCGCAGGATCCAGACACGCTGACGCGCGCCGGGGCGCAGGATCCAGACACGCCGACGCGCGCCGGGGCGCAGGATCCAGACACGCTGGGGCGCAGCCGACGGTCGACGGACAGAGTCGTCGAAGACCTTCCGCTCGCCCCACGCCTGCAGGTTGAGCAGCTCGGCGTGGCCGTCGACCGGCTCAGCTCCTGTCTGTTCGTGTCTTTCGCGCGCGGCCCATGTGAGACTCTCAGCATCGAGAATCGTCCATTTGATTTCGCCGATATCGTTTAGTACACAGAATCTTGGTTGACCAGGAGAGCTGGCATCAAGATTCGCATATATGGAAGGCTCCAGCTTTCTGCCGCGTGCCCTTCGTGCCTGGAGCCTGCCGCAAGCTCGCAGCTCTGGTCTCGCAGGTGGACACTCGCGTGCGCCGGGACGAACAGCCGCACGATCGAGACTCCACATCACCGATGTCGTGCTCTCCGATACGGCGCTTACCCCACGCGTTCAAGCCAACGCGCGGCGCCCGCGCGAGGGGAGTCCTTCGGAGAGCGGAGCCGAGGTGCGGGGGCCCCCCAGCGGACTGCCGCGAGCGAAGCGAGCGGACAGGCCGCGGGGCTCGCCGGTCGTGCGTGCACCCACGAGCGCCGTGGCCGCGGCCCGGGAGCCCGCTGCGGAGCAGTGAACGCCCGGGGGCCGCACCGAGGCGTAGCGGGTCCGAAGGACCTCCCCGAGCCGCGCCGCGCGTTCCCGCGCAAGCACCACCGCTCGCGCTCGCGCCCCGCGCGCGAGCACCACCGCTCGCGCCCTCGCCCCGCGCGCATCGGGCCAGCTCGCTCGATGGGCCACCGCCGCCCTCGCGAGCTCGAAGCGCTCGGGCCGCGCGGATAACGTCGTCGGCGCGGTGGTCGGTCCCGAGCGCGCGCATCTCGCGAGCTCGAAGCGCTCGGGCCGCGCGGATAACCAGCCGCGCGCATGGGATTCAAAACGCGTTCACGCCACGTGCCGCGACCGCGACCGCGACCGCGACCGCGACCGCGACCGCGACCGCGGCTGCGGCCGCGCGAAAAACGGTCCTCGGAGAGCGGAGCCGAGCCCGCCCCGCGCAGCTAGCCGAAGACCTTCTTCTTCAGCTCGCCCGACGCCTGCAAGTTCAGCAGCTCGGCGCGGCCGCCGATCGGCTCGCCGGCGATGAACACGACCGGCAGCCGGAAGCCCTTGCTGTCGCGGCGCACCGCCATCTGCGCGGCCGGATCTTCCTGGATGTTGCTGACGCGGTGCGGGACGCCCGCCGCTTCGAGGATCTCGGTCAGCTTCAGCGCGTCGCGCCGCGTCTTGTCCATGTGATAGACGATGACCGGCGCCGGCTCGTTCGCCGCCGCAACCACGGCCGCCGCGGCCGCCGCCGCAGCAGCAGCCACCGGCTTGCCAGCCCCCGCGCCCGCGCCCGCGCCCGCGCCCGCGCCCGCACCCGGCGCCCGGTCGGCGCGCGCCTCGAACTCGCGCCGCTCGGCGAGCTCGGCCTCGTCGGCGAGCGGGCGACCGAGCGCCTCGTTCGCGCGGCGCGCGAGCTCGCCGGCCTTGCCGGGCAGCCGCTCCAGCGCCGCCCGCGCCCGGGCGCGCGCGCCGTCGAGCTTGGACCAATCGAGCTTCATGGTTGGAAGCTTACCCAAGAACTCGCGCCGCGGCGCTTCGCGCGCGCTGCTTCGCGCGCGCTGCTTCGCGCGCGGCGTTAGTTCACGACCCGGAGGCTCTTGCGGCCAGCCGGGATCGGCGGCGCCGCCTGATCGTCCGGATCGACCTCGGGCGCGACCGAGACGATCGACTTCTTCTTGTTCGCCTTCGCCGCGGCCTTGCGCGCGATGTCGAGCAGCCGCTGGTGCGCCTCGGCGTGCTCGCGGTCGGCCTTGCCGGTGACCGTGTTCACGACGCGGTCGCGCAGGAACGCGAGCGTCTTGCGCCGCGCGCCGACTTCATAGATGAGGTCGGCCGCCGTGCAGCCCGCCCGGTGCGGCGCGCGGTGGAACGCGTGCGCGAGCTGCGGGTGCTTGCCGAGGTACGCGCGCACCTCCTCGATCGTCATGCCGACGTCGGCGAGCGCCTTGTCGATCTCCTTCTGCGCGAGCTGCTTGGCCTTGAACAGCTGCATCTGGACGCGGCTGTACACGTTGACCGCGCCGTCGCCGTTGGTCTCGATCGGCAGGAAGATGCCCTGCGGGTAGAGCTCGGTGATGAACGACTGGATGCCGTCCGACACCGACGACGACGGCATGCACCCGAACGGCTTCACCGAGAGGGTCATGTTGACCTTCTGGTAAGCGACGTTCTGGATCAGCTTGCCGACCTCCATGTGGCCCTCGCCGCCGCGGAGGTTGTTGTCGTAGAACGCGTGCGAGATCTCGGCGATCTCGTTCATGTCCGGCAGGTGGTAGTCGTACAGGCCGATCGCGTGCGCGAACGTCTGGAACAGGCCGCGCAGCACCTGCTCGCCGGCCCACAGCGACGCCTTGCGCTTGCGGACGTCGACGCCCTTCAGGCTGAACTTGCTGCCGCCCTCGTCCTTCGTCGCGTCGGCGCCGCGCAGGTTCGCGCGCTGCTCGGTGTCATAGCCGCCCTGCCAGATCATGTAGAGCAGCCACGCGGTGACGAGCTGGATCTCCGGCTCGGCGCCCTCGGCCTCGAGGAAGCGCTGCAGGCCGTAGTTGCCGTCGCCCTCGGTCGTCATCGCCCAGAACTCGCCGATGATGCCGACGCGCGGCTTGGGCCGCGTGCGGTCGACCTTCACGGCGCCCATCGTCCGGCGCACCTTGAACAGCGCCGCGGGGAGCGACGTGGCCTGCTCGAACGCCTGCGAGATGATGTGCTTGCTGGTCTCGATCGCGCGATCGGTGGCGCCGGGCTCGACCTCGTACGGCCGGATCCGGTAGCCGAGCGCGTTCAAGGCGTCGCCGATCATGATCGCGCGCACGACCTGCCAGAAGAACGTCGGGTTCATCTCGAGGCCGATGCCGTCGCCGGTCGCCTGCTTGAGGCCGCCCGTCTGCTGGAACAGGAGCACGCGGAAGCCGTCGAAGCCGGAGTCGCGCAGCGCCTTGCGATACTCGGTCACGTAGGTGCCGAACCGGCACGGGCCGCACGCGCCCGCCGTGATGAACAGGTGGTTCTTGACGATCTCGTCCTTCGACATGCCGCGCGCGCGCAGCCCGTCGAGGTACTTCACCAGGTTGCCGACGGTGAAGTACGTCGGGTTGCACTGGCCGCGGTTGCCGTACTCGCGCCCGAACTGGAGCGCGTCGTTGTCCGGCACGTCGAGCGCGAGCACCTTGTAGCCGATGCCGCGCAGCGCCGCCTGGATGAACAGGTCGTGCGCCATCGTCAGGCCCGACACGAGGATCGTCGTGTGATCGCGCTGCTCGCGCGTGAACTCGCGCGGCACCTCGTCGAACCAGTGCTTCGCGCCCTCCACGGGCAGCCCGAGGCGCTTGCGCTCCTCGACCTCGAACTTCTGCAGCTCGGCCTCGATCGCCTCGATCGACATCGAGTCGAGCTCGGCCCCGCGGTTGTCCTTCGTCGTGCTCATTCTGGTGTCTCCTCGATTGGCTATCGAAATCTGGTTCTAGGGATTACCGCACACTACTGCTGCACTACGTTCAGCGCCTGCGCGCGCTTGGCCTTCGGCCGGCTGGCCTCGTCGGCCGCCCGCCACGCCGCCACCTTCTCCTCGAGCGCCTTCACCTCGGCGTCGAGCCGGTCGTCGGTGCGGCCGACGCCGGCGAGCTTGGTCTGGAGCGCGCGCATGAGATCGAGCTTCTTCTCGGCCATCGACCGATCGAGCTCCACCTGCTTCTGCGCCTGATCCTCGAGCTTCTCGCGCAGGAGCATCAGCGTGTGCGCGTACGTCTTGACGCGGATCTTGATCGATCCCGACGGCTTGTTCGCGTCGATGTCGTGCAGCGCCGAGTACGCCTTGCCCGCCGACGCGATGACGCTGTCGATGAGGCCGTAGGTCGGCGCGTCGTGGCCGCACTTGAAGCTCGACAGATCGAGGCACGCGAGGTTCGGGTGGCGCGAGGCGTACTTGGCCGCCCACACCTTCTGCACCGAGTTCGTCGAGTAGTTCTCCGGCCACACGTCGGTGATGTCGAGGCCGCTCTCGATGACGCCCTTCGCGATGTCCTCGGCGAACAGGTGGTCGAGCGTCGCCTTGTCGCGCGGCAGCGAGCGCTGCGACAGGATCGGGTAGCCGAGCGCCTGGAACTCCTCGAGCACCGAGTGGTTGAGGCCCGGGTCGTTGTGGTACGGGCGGCCGAGCATCACGAGCGCGACGCGGTTCTCGCGCATCACCTCGCCGAGGATCTCCTTGCCCTTGCGCTGCATCTCGTCCTCGAACGCGTCGATGGCTTTGAACGCCTGCTCGACGGCGAAGTCGCTCTCGTCCTCGGACATGCCGAGCAGCGGGCCCCACTCGCGGAACATCTGCTGCTTGCACATGAGCGGCTCGTTGAGCGTGACCGCCGTGTCGAGGTAGCTGATCTTGCGCTCGGCGAAGAAGTCGGTCTCCTTCGTGAACGCGGCGCGGATGACCTTCGGCGTGCCGGAGACCACCGGGCAGCTCGCCGTGTCCATCTGGTTCACGATGAACGTCGGGATGTGGGTGATCGACGGGAAGAAGATGTAGTCGAGCGGCTTCTTCTCGTGGTGCTTGAACAGGAGGTTGTGGATGTGCGCCTGGCACACCTTCGACGGGTAGCAGGGGTCGACCGAGCCGTACTTGCAGCCGGCCTGCCACATCTCCTCGGTCGTCTCGTCGGAGAACACGACGTTGCGCGTGTCGACGCCGAGCACCTCGAAGTACGTGCGCCAGAACGGGCCCGTCGAGTAGATGTTGAGCACGCGCGGGATGCCGATGCGGGCGTCGCGGCGCTTGGCCCAGCTCTCGGCGGAGCTGCGCTGGAACGGCCGCTGGATCGGCTTGTGCCGGACCGCGCCGAGCAGCGTGCGCTTGACGACGACGTCGTCGACGGGCGTGCCGTGCGCCGGCATGGCCTTGGGCTCGTAGAAGCTCTTGAACGCGAGCTTCGCCTCGTAGTCGACGAGGTTCGGGTACTTCTTCATGCGCGTCTGTCGCTCTTTGTTGAGCTTCTTCAGCGCGTCCATGTTCTCGACGGTGCCCTTCTCGCACGAGAACCCGGAGATGTAGCGGGCGGTCTTGCCGTCGAGCGTCTTCGTGTCGATGAACGTGCGCGAGCAGTTGTTCGGGCAGAAGTTGCAGCGCGTCTCCTCGTTGTTCGTCGACGTGTACTCGATCTCGATCGCCTGGCCGAGGCCGACGAACGTCGTCTTGCCGCGGCGGCGCACGACGCGCAGCGCCTCGAACGCGGCGCCGATCGCGCCGGCCTCGCCGCAGTGCGGGTGGAGGTAGACCTCGGCGTTCGGCACGCGCTTCTCGATGTAATCGACCTGCGCCTTCAGCGCCGCGACGTTCTTCTGGGTGCCGCCCTGGAGCACGAACACGCGCCCGAGCTCGCTCATGCGCGGGATCTGCACGACGTACTGCCAGATGTTCTTCGGCAGGACGAGCGCGAGGCCGGCGAGCAGCTCCTCTCTGGAGTAGCCCTCCTTCTGGAAGTTCACGCGGTCCGAGTCGAGGAAGACGGCGCAGCCGTAGCTGAACTTCGGCGCGAGCCGCGCCTCGAACGCGACCTCGGCGTACTGCTTGACGGGCAGGCCGAACTGGTCCGCCATCGCCTGCAGCAGCATGCCGTTGCCGGCGCTGCAGCTGTTCGACAGCCGGAAGTTCTTCACGTCGCCGTTCTGCATGAACATCACCTTGATGTCCTGCCCGCCGATGTCGCAGATGACGTCGACGCTCGGGAACCAGCGCTTGGCGCTCATCATGTGCGCGACGGTCTCGACGATGTTCGCGTCGGCGCCGAGCGACCGCTCGAGGACGTCGCCGGCGTAGCCCGTGACGCCGAAGCCGGTGATGTCGAGCTGGGCGCCCTGCTCCTCGGCCCACTGCCGCATCTCCGTGAACATGTCCTTCATGTCCTGGATCGGGTTGCCCTTGGAGAGCGTGTAGACCTTCTTCAGGATCGTCTCGTTCTCGTCGATGAGGACGCACTTGGACGACGTGGAGCCGCCGTCGAGGCCGATCACGCCGCGGTACGTCTTGCCGGCCTCGAGGCGCGTGTCGGCATAGTCCGGCGTGCGGTACTTGTCGACGAACGCGTCGCGCTGCTCCGGCGCCTCGACGAGGCCGGGGCCCGCCGACTCGCCGAGCTTGGCCTTGCGGCCGTGCGCGATGAACTCCTCGAGCGGATCGAGGCCGCGGTAGCGCCCGACGGTCTCGGGCTCGTAGAGGCCGAACAACACCGCGCCGTACGCGGCGTAGAGGTCCGAGTTCTTCGGGACGAAGATCAGCTCCTCGAGCGGCACGGTCTTGTCGTACTCGTAGCCGCGCTCCGCCCACGCCTCGGGGATGCGCAGCCGCCAGCACTGCTGGAGGAACGGCAGGTACGTGTTCGGCCCGCCGAGCAGGAGCACCTTCGCCTTGAGCGTGTTGCCGCGCGTGAGCACGGCGAGGTTCTGGCTGACGATCGCGTCGGCGAGCGAGTTCATGATCTCGTTGCGCGGGATGCCGCTCTTCACGAGGTTCACGATGTCGGTCTCGGCGAACACGCCGCACTTGGCGGCGACGTGGTGGAGCTTCGACGGATCGAACTGGAGGTGCGGGACCTCCTCGCGCGGCATGCCGACCTTCAGCACGCACTTGTCGATCGTCGCGCCGGTGCCCGACGCGCACTTGTCGTTCATCGACGTCTGCGCCGTCTTGTCGCCGGTCTCCTGGTTCTGCTTGAACATGATGATCTTGGCGTCCTGGCCGCCGAGCTCGATCACGCTGCCGACGTCGGGGTGGAGCTTCTCCACCGCCATCGTCACGGCGTTCACCTCCTGCACGAACTTCGCGCCGATCTGCGGCGCGATCGGGCTGCCGCCCGAGCCGGTGATGAAGACGCGGACCTGATCGTTCTTGAGCGTCGGGAACGCGGCGTGGATCTCGCGCAGCATGTCGCGCGTCATCTCGGGCTGGCGCGTCTCGTGGCGCAGGTACTTCGACCAGAGGATCTCTTTGGTCTCCGGATCGACGACCGTCATCTTCACGGTGGTGGAGCCGACGTCGATACCGATGACGACGCGATCGGGCGTGGTGCCGGGGGTCTGGGCCATGCGCGCTTCTCCTGCCTGCGGAACTGCAGCCGCCGGGGATGAGCCCGGGGGCTAGACTGACGCGTCAGTCTAGGACTGGACTGACGCGTCAGTCCAGACTTAAGTATCGGCAAGATCTCGCCATCTCGGTGCGAAGGGGCGTTCGCAGCCAAACGTGGGCCTGCCTACCAAATGATGGCGCTTCGCGTAACGCGTGACGCAGTGATTGGCTCGACCTCTGCCACTCCGCGCGCTCCGCGCTGCAGGCATGCGCCCGCGTGCGGCACGGAGGCACGAAGCAGGCCACGGGCGGGCGCTACGCCCGGAGCACGCCGCGCAGCGCGCCCCGCACGACCGTCAGGTGATCCGGCGCGTCGGCGCGCCGCATCGCTGGGCGACGCGGGCTACTCGAGGACGCCGCCGGCCGAGCGCAGGCGCCCCGCGAGCGCGTCGGCCCACGTCGCGCGGAGCTCGCCGGCGGTGCGGGCGCTGACCTTCATCGCGGTGCCGTTGATCGTGGCCGTGCACGACGCCGTGATCCCGCCCGTGACCGTCGACGTGCTCTCCCCCTGCACCGTCAGCTTCGTGCCGGCGGAGTCCAGGGTCGCGGTGAGGCTGGTGATCGAGGCCATGATCGTGGCGGTGTTCGGCGCCACGCCCACCGTCTGCGTGCACGTCTGCCCCGACTGCGCGCGGGCGGTGCCGCCGCTGACGTCCAGCCGCAGGGCCGGACACGGCTCATCGGCCGCCTGGGGCTCGATGATGTCCGACGACGTCCCGACGGTGTACATGAACGTGCCGGTCAGCATGTCCATCGAGTCGAGGTTGTTGTTGTCGCAGTCGAGCGTGGTGATCGAGCCGGCCTGATACGTCCACGAGCCGACGAAGTCGTCCACGCGGTCGTCGCCACCGCAGGCCGCGAGCGCCGCCACGATCCAAGCGAGTCTCTGCATGTGCACCTCCGCCAGCGACGGTACCACGGGCGGCGCTAGGCCCGGAGCACGCCGCGCAGCGCGACCATGAGCGTCTCGCTGACGACCTCGTCGACCTTGAGCGCCTCGCCGCGCACGACGAACTCGATCACGCCGCGGATCATGCCGAGCATCGCCGCCGAGACCAGCGCCGGCTGGCACGGGCGGAGGAGGCCGATCTCCATGCCGGTCTCGAGCGCGCGGCGCAAAAGATCGCGCACCTCGGTGAAGAACTGATCGAGCCGCTCGGCGGCCTCGGCGTCGGGCGTGTGCCCCGCCGAGAGCAGGAGCATCGCGAGCGGGCGATCGCTCACGATGTACTCGAGCGTGGCGACGACCTGCTCGCGGAGCTGCACCTGCGGCGCCGGGGCGGCCGGATCGTCCACCGCGATCCGCCGGATCTTCGTCCGCAGATCGGCCAGCGCCTGATCGAGGATCGAGTCGAACACGGCCGACTTGCTCTCGAAGTACAGGTAGAACGTGCCGCGCGCGATCTGGGCGCGCTCGATGATCGCGTGGATCGTCGCGCCGTGGTACCCGGCCTCCGCGAACACCTGCTTCGCCGCAGCCAGGATCTGCCGCCGCCGCTCGAGCTTCGCGCGCTCGGCGGGATCCTGCGGCGCGACCACTAGCCGCCTCGCCGCGACTGGTAGGCGATGATCGCGCGCTCGACGCCGGAGTACATCTTGCGGTAGCGCAGCCGCTGCTCGGCGATCTGCGCGTCCTGGCAGTGGCGCTCGATCTCGGCCTCGAGCGCGCACGCGAACGACTCGCTGTCGGCGTACAGGTTGATCTCGTCGTACACGCCGTGCGACAGCGACGTGAAGTTCGCCGAGCCGACGTCGCTGAACCGGTGATCGATCACGACGACCTTGCTGTGCACCATGCGCGGCACGAGCACGATCGTCAGGTTGTCCGGCGCGCCGGTGAGCCGCATCAGCGCGTCGCACGTGGCGCGGTTGATGTTCGCGAGCACGTCGGCGTGATCGGCGATCACGACCTTGACCTCGACACCGCGCTGGACGGCGCGCGCGAGCGCGGCCGTGAACCGGCGATCGGTGAAGTACGCCATCTCGACGGTGATCGAGCGCTCCGCGGCATCGATCAGCGCGAGCCGGTGGCTGATCATCGGGCAGCTCTTCTTCCGGTGCGCCTCGCGGCTGTGGACGAGGAAGTCGAGGCCGCGCGACGGATCGAACTCGTCGAAGCCGGTCATCCGCTCGCGGAGCCGCGCCACGTGCTCTTGGCCCTCGGCCTCGACCATGACGTCGAGCCAGTCGTGGCGGTGGTTGTCGCCGATGCCCATCGAGCCGAGGATGATGTAGCGATCGTCGATGACGTAGACCTTGCTGTGGTCGAAGCGCTTGCGCTGGTGATCGACGGTGATCTTCGGGTGCGCGAGGATGCGCTCCGACAGCGCGTTCGGCCGCTGCTTGAACGAGCCGGGCGCGCGGTAGATCGCGCCGAGGAACCACGCCTGGAAGCCGCGGATCGGCTCGACCCGCTTGTGGAAGAAGCTCTGCTTGTTGCCGCCGGTGTACTCGTAGACGGCCGCGATCTTGTCCTTGTGGATCGTGACGGTCACGCCGCGGTCGGCGGCGGCGAGCACGGCGTCGCCGAGGATGTTGCCGGCCTCGTCGTCGCGCCACAGGAAGGCGCGGATGTCGACGGACCGGCGCGCGCCGCGGATGCGCTCGACGATCGCCTGGAACGCGGCGTCGCCCGAGCCGAGCACGCGCAGCGCACTGCCATCGAGCGGGCTCGACGCCTCGTCGAGCGGCGCCGGCAGGCCGACCGGCTGCATTTGCCGGATCCGCCGCGCTCGGCGCCGGCCTGCGAACAGGGGTCGACGTCGAGCCTGGTGGTCCATGTGACCCATACGGGTAACGCACCTGGCTCGATCGGTCAAACGGGTTGGATCGCGCTCGCCCCGCGGACCTGGCAGGAAGCGGCGGCTCGCGGCCAAACGCGGCCGAACGCGGCCAAATCGGCCGAACGCGGCCAACGCGGCCAAATGATCCAACCACTGGCGCGCTGGGGCACCGCGCCGCGCGAGGCTAGATATCGATCAGGCCGCCGCCCGGCTTCTTGCCGCCGCCGGGCTTCTTGCCGCCGTCGCCGGCCGGCAAGCTCGGCCGCGGCAGGCCGCCGCCGCCGCCGCCCGCCGGCTTCGGCTTCTTCGGCAGCTCGACGGCGAGCTTGTTCTCGGCACCGGCCTCGACCTCGAGCTCCTGGAAGTGATCCTTGAAGCCGGCGGCCTTGATGCCGACCGTCACCTTCTTCTTCTCGGCGCCGCCCATGTCGAACTCGGAGGTGGCGAGCGCGTCCTTGCCGTCGATGGTGATCTTCGCGGCCTCGGCCGCGGCCTCGGGCTTGATCTCGACGATGATCTTCGTGACCTTGACGGCGGGCGCGGCCGAGCCCGCCGCGGAGCCCGCCGCCGAGCCGGCCGCTACCGTCGCCGAGCCGCTCGCGGCGCTGCCGGCCGAGCCGACGTCGCGCGTCGGCGTGGGCGTGCCCGTGCTCGGCTTGGCCTGCAGCACGTCGGGCACCTCGGTCTCCGGCTTGTCCTTGTTCTTGTAGACCGTCGGCGCCGCGTTCGCGTGATCGCCGGTCCCCAGCCCGAAGAGGAGGCCGCAGAACACGCCGACGGCCAGGCCCGCCGAGACGACCACCGGCACGGCCCGCGAGGTCCCGCGGCGCATCGGCCGCATCGGTCCGGGCCCCGGACCGGGTCCCGGCCCCATCCCGGGGCCCATGCCCGGCATCCCCGGTCCGGGCCCCATCTGCGGAGGCATGCCGCCCATCGGCGGCGGTTGCATCGGATAACCTGGATTCGCCATAAGACTCCTCGAGCTCCCTTCGAGCTCCCTTCGAGCTCCGTACGAACGCGCTTAGAACCCGCCCACCAGCACGAGCCCGCTCGTGCCGGATTGGACCCACGGGACCAGATCGATCTTGGTCCATTGTGACCCATCCCGCCGCCCGCGACCCGCGCTCGTCGCCGCCGGGCGTTGCTCCGTTTGCTTCCGCTGTGCCGGCCGGTACTTGGCGAAGTACCAGTACGCCGTGAACCCGGTGGCGACCAGCCCGCCGGCGAGGGCGATGTCCGTCACGAGCGCGAGCGACTTGCCGCTCGACCGGGCGTCCTTCCGCTCGGCGGGAGTCGACTCGGACGACTCGTACGTGTTGTGCCGGCCCACCGCGAGGAGGCCGGTCACGGTCGCGGCGCCGAGGAGCGCGACGGCCGCGCCGCCGCCCACGTACAGCGGGAGCCGCGACGGCGGCGGCGCCGGGGGCACCGGCACCGGATCCTCGTCCTTGACGGGCGGCACCACGACGATCTTCACGGCCTCGAGCTCGATCTCGCGCTCGCTCTCGGAGCCCGCCTCGACGTTGAGCTCGGCCTCGCGCGGCTGGAACCCTTCGGCCTGGAACGACAGCGTGTACGTGCCGGGCAAGAGGACGAGCGCGTCGGCGAGCGGCGTCTTGCCGATCTCGGTGCCGTTGAGCATGACCGCCGCGCCGTCGGGCTTCACCTTCACCGTCACGAGGGCGACCTTCGCCGCCAGCTCGTCGAGCTTCGCGCTCGCCTTCTTCTGCACGTCGGCGCGGACGCCCGCCTGCGCCTTGACGACCATGCGGTAGTGCCGCACCGCGACGTCGTGCTTGCCGAGCTTGTCCTCGGCCTCAGCGAGCAGCGCGTACGTGTTGAGATCGTCGCCGGTCTCGATCGACTTCTCGAACGCGGTGACGGCGTTCTGGTAGCTGGTCTGCGCCTCCTCGGTGCGCTTGGCGCGCGTATGGGAGTCGCCCTTCTGGAGCAGCTGCTGGCCGGTGGTGAGCCACTTCTTGGCGAGCTTCGGATCCTTGACCGGCGGCGCGGCGTCCGTGGGCGCCGGGGTCGCGGGGGTGGGCGCGGGCGGCGCGGGCGGCGCGGGCTTGGCGGGCGCCGGCTCTGGATCCATCTCGATCTCGTCGGCGGGCTGCGCCGCGGCGGGCGCGGCGAGCGCGGCGAGCGCGGTGCTCAGGGCGAGGACGGTGATCCGTGCTATCCGGCGATCCCGCATCGCCGTCGATTGTACTACGGCTCGTCGCGCCGCTGCGCCGCTCCGAGCTTGGCGATGTACTCGAGCGAGCGCAGCGGCCGCCCGACGAGCGAGGTCACCATCGAGATCAGCGCGTCGCGCCCGGCCGCGCGGTCGGCGGGCAGGAACCGCGGATCTGTGTCGACGGCGCGCGCGGCCCCCGGCCGGCCGTGGTCGCTCACGGCTTGCAGGTACGCGCGCGCCGCGGGATCGATCGGCCGGACGTTCGGACCGCGGCTCGTCGCGGCGCAGCGCCGGCAGATGGCGCCGCCGCGCGTCGGATCGAAGACGGCGCCGGACGCAAGCTCGGTCTCGCCGCACGCGGCGCAGCGATCGATCGCGGGCTGGTGCCCGGCCAGCTCGAGGAGCGCGAGCTCCATGGCGCGCAGCGCGCCGGGCGACGGCCCGGCCTCTGCGAGGCTATCCCACAGCGAGACGAGGAGCTCGAGCGCGTGCGGATCGGGCGCCTCGGGTGGCAAGAGCGCGGAGACGAGCTCGGCCGCGTAGCTCGCGTGGGCGACCGCGACGACGTCGCTCGACAGCCGCGTCCACTCCTGCACGATCTCGGCGCCGTCGAGGCCCCACAGCTCGCCGCGCGGCCGGCGGCCGAGCTGGTAGCGCGCGAGCACGAGCAGCGAGAGCGCGCCGGCGAACCGCCGCTGCGAGCGCCGCGCGCCGCGCGCCACCGCCGAGACGCGGCCGTGCACGTCGGTGTAGAGCACGACGAGCAGGTCCGACTCGCGCAGCGGGGTCGTGCGGAGGACGACGCCGAGGCAGCCTTCGGCCATCCCGGCTTTTTAGCCGATGAGCTGCGCCGGTGCAGGGCGCTCGCGCTCGGTGACGCCGTCGCCGGACGAGCTGGGCCGCCGCATCAGGTACGACAGCGTGAGCGTCGCGGCGATCAGCAAGATGATGACGGCGAGCGTCAGCCCGCCTTGCCGCGCCGAGCGATCCTCGCGATCGAGGAGGACCGGCGGCAGGAACGAGCGGCGCTGCGCGGAGGTCATCACCGACTTGGCGGCCGCGCGCTCCTCGAGCACCTGCTCGGCGCTCTCGGGATCGGCGTCGTCGATGATGAGGCTCGGGACGACCGACGGCGCGGACGCTGCGGCGTGCCGCGGGCGGCGCCACGGCGGCAAGCTCTGCGTCGCGGCTGGCGGCATCTTCGGGCGCCAGGCGGCGGCGGCGCCCGGCTCGGCGGCAGCGGTGCCCGGCTCGGCGGCAGCGGCCAGCTCGGCGGCAGCGGCGCCCGGCTCAGCGGCGGCGGTGCCCGGCTCAGCGGCGGCGGTGGCCGGCTCAGCGGCGGCGGTGGCCGGCTCGGCGGCGGCGGTGGCCAGCTCGGCGGCGGCGGTGGCGAGCTCGGCGGCGGCCGGGGACGCGAGCGACGACACGGCGGCGGGCGGGGACGCGAGCGACGGCGCGGCGACTGACGGATCGGCAACAGCGGGCGCCGCTGTCGCGGGATCGATCGCTGCGAGATCGGCCGCTGCGGTGGCAGCGGCCGCGAGAGCGGTTGCCGCGAAAGCGGCCGCTGCGGGATCGGTCGCCGTCGCTGCGAGATCGATCGCCGTCGCTGAGATCGACTGGCTGCTCGCGGCGGGCGCTGCCTCGCTCGGCGCGGGCGCCGCCGGAGCGACATCGGCCACTGTTGGCGCCGCCTCGTGGGCGGCCGACGCAACAAGCGCCTCGCTCTTGGCGGCGAGCGCCTCGCTCTTGGCAGACCTCGCAGATCGAGTCTTCGCGGGCGTCGGCACGGGCTCGCTGCTCGCGGGCTTCGCCGCGTCTGCAAGCGGCGCCCCGTCGGTCGAGACGGCCGGGTATGCCTCGGCCGGCGTGCCGTTCGCGAGCGGCTTGCGCCTGCTGCGGCTCTTGCCGGTGCTGGTGCCCGTGCTGGTGCTGGTGCCCGTGCTGGTGCTGGTGCCCGTGCTAGCGCTAGCGCCGCCGGCAGCCGCGCGACGCGTGCGCTTCTTCTTCGCCGGAGCCGGGGTCGAGGTCGAGGCCGCCTCCGCCGACGCAGCTGCATCCGCGGGAGCCGACGCCGCCGTCTCCACGACGGCCGGCGCAGCCTCAGCCTCCGCCATCGGCGCCGGAAGCGTCGCGGGCGCCGGAAGCGCCGCCTCCGCGACCACAGGCGCGGGGGCCATCTCGACAGCCGGAACCGCCACAGGCGTCACGGCCACCGCTGCCGCCGCCACCGGCGGCGCCGCCACCGGCGCCGCTGCCGCCGACGCCGCCGCCACCGCTGCCGCCGCCACCGGCGGCGCTGCTGCCGCCACCGGCGCCGCTGCCGCTGCCGCTGCCGCCACCGGCGCGATCTCCGTGGCCAGCTCGCCGAGCTCCTCCGCCTTCGGCAGGTCCTGCAAGCTGCCCGACGCGAGCGGCGGGGGCGATCCCCCTGCCGGGATCGCCCGCGCCACCGTGGGCGCGAGATCGGCCATCGCCTCGATCATCGCCCGCACGGTGACCGTCGGCGCGCTCGCGACGCCACACGCGCTATAGCGGCGCAGCGCCTCATCTTCATCGAGCCCCACGCACTTGGCGAAGCTCCGCACGAACCCGCGCACGAAGACGTCCGCCGGCAGCCCCTCCGGCTTGCCGCTCTCGAGCCGCTCGAGGGTCCGCGTCTGGATCTTCGTCACACGCGAGACATCCTCCAGGGACATCCCGCGCTGCATACGTCCCGCGCGGAGCCAGAGCGCCAGGCTCATCCGGGGATCGACCACCGTCGACGCACGCGGGTCACTCGAGGTCCTGACATCCGGGCGATCGATGCGGCGTTCCACCATGATTTGCTACGGTTGGGCCACCGTCGGCGCGGCGCCCAGCGCGCCACCATCGGCGCGGCACTGCGAAGCGATGCAGCTGCGGGGCGACAGCCGGAGGCACGCGTCGCGTGCGCGCCGCGCGTCATCGATGAGCCCTTGGTGCATCCGCGTCTTCATCAGATAGAGAGCGGCTTCCTGGGATCCACACGACGGATCGTCGGATGCCGTCTGGAACAGTTCGGCCGCTTTTTCCCACTCCTCGCGGGCGAAGTAAACCCTCGCAAGCCGATAAGTTGCCACGCACATGTTGGGCTGGAACTGCACCGCCTGGCGCAGCTCCTTCGCCGCCTCCACGGCCCGCTGCTGGTGGAACAGCGCCCAGCCCAGGTGCGCGCGTGTGAGGCCCGGGCTCTCGAGCCGCACCGGATTCTCCAGCGCTCGACGGAAAAACTGCTCCGCCGCCGCGTAATCCTCGAGGAGGTTCTGCACGACCCCGCGATTGGACCACGCCTCGCCGTACTCCGGAGTGAGCTTCGTGGCGCGGGCGAAGTCCGCGCTCGCCTTCGTGAGGCTCGCCTCGAGATCTCGCTGCGTCGCCTCCGCGTCCAGACCGGTCAGACAGGTGTCGATCTCCAGGGTCCGCTGCGTGTCGATCGCCCGGACCACGTGGACCAGCCCGCGCACGAGGTACGCCTCCTCGTTCACCGGGTTCAGGGCGAGCGCGCGGTTCGACTCCGCCTCCGCGGCCTCGAGCTGGTGCTTGCGCAGGAAATCTTTCGCCAGATCGAGCCGCTTCTCGCTCTTCGCCGCGCCCTGCGGGACGCGTGTGCCGCCGCAGCTCGCGAGGAGGGCCACAGGTAGAATCGCAAGGAATCCAGAAGTCTTAGGCCGCACACACCGACGCTACGAGCCGCGATCGCGCCGCGCAATTTTTTGGCGCCCCCCGTTCAACGTCCCGCCTTCGTTCGCCGTTCGTCTGCCGTTCGTCTGCCGTTCGTCTGTGGACGGCCCGCGTGGCGCCCGGCCCGCGATGGATCTTATAGAAGGACCTCGAGAAGGACTTCGATGAACAGCGCACCCGGGCCGATCCCCCCCTCAGCCACACCCACCATCGGCGGCCTGTATGCCGAGCAGTTCTTGCCGAGCGGCACGCCCAAGGGCGTCGTCCTCGTGACGCACGGCTACGCGGAGCACTGCGGCCGCTACCGCGAGCTCGCGAACGTGATCGTCAGCGAGGGCTGGGCGATGCTGTCCTACGACGTGCGCGGCCACGGCCAGTCGCCCGGCGTCCGCGGCTACATCGATCGGTTCGGCGTTTACCTGGAAGATTTCGCCGCGATGCAGGCAGCCGCGCGCAAGCTCGCCCCTGCGGGCGCGCCCTTCGTCCTGCTCGGCCACTCGCACGGCAGCCTGATCACGCTGCGGGCGCTGTGCGACGAGCAGCCACCGCGAGACGTCAAGGCGGCGATCCTCGCGTCGCCGTTCCTGGCGCTGCGCCTCCCCGTACCCGGGTACCGGAAGCTGCTCGCGCGCCTGGCGAGCCGCGTCGCGCCGAAGCTCGCACAGCCGAACGCGCTGCGCGCCGAAGACCTGACGTCCGATCCCGTCAAGCAACAGGAACGGATCGCCGACAAGCTCTGCCTCGACATCGCCACCGCCCGCTGGTTCACCGAGGCGACGGACGCGCAGGACTACGTGGCGGCACACGCTTCCCGCATCAAGATCCCGACGACGTGGCTCGTCGGCGGTGCCGATCCGATCACCGATCCGGCGCGCTCGCGCGTCGTCGCGTCCCAGGTCCCGGGTGCGACCTATCACGACCTCGTCGGGCTCAAGCACGAAGTATTCAACGAGACGTCGCGCAGTCAGGTGTTTGCCGAGGTTCGCCGCGTGCTGACGAGCGCTTGAAGCGCCGCGCGCCTGCGACGCCCCGCGGCGCCTGCGCGCTCACGTCCAAGATTGGCGCCCTCCGACGAGGCCCCTATACTAGGTCCATTGGCCGGCGTGGGCGGTGTCGTTCCTTGAGGTCATATCGACCAGCTGATCGCCTCTGGCGTCAGGAGCCGACAGTCAGCGCCTCCGACCGCGGAGTCCACTCCCTATGAAGCTCTTCGCCTGCATGTGCAACCAACCCCAACGGCTCGCGAGCGCGCTGGCGCCCGTGCGCGCGGCGCTCGTCGCGCAGCCGCCGGTCAAGCGCTGGGGCCTCGGGTACGTCCAGGGCGGCGACGTGCTGCTCGTGCGCACGCCGAAATCGAGCGAGCTGCCGGTGGATCTGGCCGCCCCGCTCACCGAGCTGCGCACCGACTGCGCGATCGCGATCGCCGTCCAGGGCGACACGTCCACGCTCGGCGGCACGGACAACACGCCGCCGTTCCGCTTCCGGCGCTGGATGTACGCGCAGACCGGCATCCTCGACACGCACGGCCTCGAGGACGTCGCGCCGCGCCTGCTCGAGCACGTCCCGGAGTACCTGCGCCGCAACATCAAGGGGCGCACGCCGGCCGAGCTCGCGTTCCACCTGTTCCTCGCGAAGCTGCACGACGGCGGGCTGGCCCAGCTCGACGACCCGAACCTGCCCGTCACCGCGACGCGCGCCGCGCTCGCGGCCGCGGTGCGCCAGATCAACGGCGAGCTCGCGACGGCCGGCAAGACGACGGTGATCGGCAACATCGCGCTCACCAACGGCCGCTCGATGGTGGTCGCGCACATCGACGAGCCGCTGCGCCTGCGCCGGCTGTTCGTCACCGGCGAGCGCGGCGAGCGCGACGACTTCCGCGGCGTCATCATGGTCTCCGGCGGCGACGGCGATCCGCGCGACGGCTTCGAGGACGTCCCCGCGGGCCACGCCGTGCTGATCTCGCGCGATCTGAAGGTCACGCTCGCCGATCTCGCGTCCTAGGCGGCGCGCCCTGCCCCGCCGCCCGCGCCGCGGTCAGCGCGCGAGCGCGTGCGCCAGCGAGCGCGACAGCTTCACTGCCCCGGCCCCGTCGCCGCCGCCCGCCGCGGCGCCGAACGCGGCGGCCGCCTCGCCGAGCTGCGCGCGCAGCTCCCCGCGGACGATCGGATCGAGGCCCGGCCGGCCATCGAGCGCCGCGGCGTAGTCCTCGAGGACGCGCCGCGCCGCCGCCGGGCCGCGGCGCTCGTAGTCGCGCGCGGCGGCCCGCTCGAGGACCGCGCCGACGAGCGCCTGCTCGATCGCGGCGAGGCCCGCGCCGCCGCCGTCGCTGCGCGCGACGGCGAGCGCGCTGCGGCCGGCGCCACCCTGCGCCCGCCGCCACGACAGGCTCGCCACGAGGCCGCACGCCGGCGGCGCGCCGCTCACCCGCAGCACCACCTTGCGCGTCTCGCCCGCCCGCAGATCCGCGATCGGGATCGACACCGCGCCCCCGGCCGCCGCCATCGCGTGGCCGAGCGCCTCCTCGATCTGCACGCCCGGGGCCGCCTGCACCGCGAGCCGCACGTCCGTCGCGACCGTCTCGCCGAGGCGCTCGAGCTCGCGCGCGAGCGCGGCGTCCAGGCCCGCCGCGTCCGCGACGTAATAATAGTTACCGCGGCCGACCTCCGCGATTCGCATCATCGTCTGCTCGTCGAAGTCGAGACCCACGCCGACCGCCGAGATCGAGACGCCGCGCGCGGCCGCGCCGGCCGCGAGCTCTACCAGGTCGTCGCGATCGCGCAGCCCGAGGTTCGCGTAGCCGTCGGAGAGCAGCACCATCCGGCGGATCCCGCCCTCGATCGGCGTGCGCTCCAGCCACTCGGCCGCGCTCAGGAGCCCGCACGAGATGCACGTGCCGTTGTCGATCTCCAGCTCGGCGATCGCCCGGAGCGCCAGCGCCTTGTGAGTCGCGCTCGCTGACGCCATCGGGACGACCGTCGTGTGGCTGTCCGAGTACGCGATCACGGTGAACGCGTCGCCCGCGTCGAGCCGCGACACCAGCCGCGCCGCCGCCGCCTTCGCGTGCTCGATCGGCTCGCCGCTCATCGACTTCGATCGATCGATGACGATCGCGACGGAGCGCGGCGGCCGCACCGGCGCGGCGGCCGGCGCCGCGATCTCGACGACCACGTGCGCGCCCGCCTCGTGGCGCTGCCAGCGCGCCGCCAGCTGCATGCCGTCGTCGGCGTGCTCGCGCACGCCCAGCGGGCAACCATTCGGCGGCGCGCCCGGCGCCGGTGGCAGCAGCGCCGCAGCGATCAGCGCGGCTCCCGCCGCGGCGAGGGTGGGCAGGGCTCGAGCGCGGCTCGCGATGGCGACCATGAGGCTCTCCGACGCACAGCCTACTGCACCCGGTCTGACGGCCCTCCGGAGCATGAAGACGATTTTGGAACCCGATCGGCGGGAGGATATTCCTCACGCAACTCGTGACAAAAGTTACGCCTGTAACGATCTCTGAATCAAATTTGGAACACCAAGGATCTCGATAATGTGGGTCCGAGTCAGCAATTTGTTAACAGATGGAATCCATCCGGCGACGTTCTGCTACTTCTTCGTGCTTGACCCGTCGCGTCAGTTAATACTACATCGGCGCCATGACGAACGCTCAAGAACGCAAGGCGCAGGAGCGGCAGGCTCGCCGCCGTCGAATCCAAGAGGCAGCCCGAACTGTCTTCACGGAGCGTGGCTACGCCGGTGCTTCGATCGAGCTGATCGCCCGGGCCGCGCAGTTGTCGGTCGGAGCGATCTACCTGTACTTCCGCTCGAAGGAAGACCTCTACGTCTCTCTGATCGAGGACACGCTGACGGTGTTCGACGTCGAGATGGCGCAGGTCCGCGAGCAGGTAGAAGTTTCGCTCCGGCTGCGTGAGACGTGGAGCATCCTCGTCCGCTGGGCGGAGCGGGACGCCGAGGGGCCGCGGATCCTGCGGCTCCTGGCGCAGCCGTCGATCCGGCCCCAGCTCTCGGACGAGGTCGTCGCGGCCGTGTCCTCCGGCATCGGCCGCATCCAGGACCACATGGGCGCTTGCGTGGCGGACGGCATCCACGCCGGCCTGTACCGCCAGGTCAACGCGCGCGAGATCGCCGACCTCGCCTGGTCGGTGCTGCTCGGCAGCCTGGACGCCGCGGAGATGCAGGCGAACCTCGGCCTGCCGGGTGAGCCGCTCGCGGTCCGGACGGATCGCGCCCTCGGCCTGGTCGAGAGCGCGCTCACGCCGCAAGTCGCCACCGCGCTCCGCGCCGTGGCCTGAGCCCCCGAGCGCAAGCGAGGGGGCGAAGCTCGGGGCCAGCGCTGCTCCGCGCCGAGCCCGAAGCCTACGCCGATCGATCGCAGATCGACCGTTGCCCACGGCCCCCGGCCGCCGACCGCTACCGACCGGCACGCCGTAGGCGGTCCGCGCCGCCAAGCTGCTACCCTGCGGTCCCGTGCAGGTTTGCATGGCGTGCTCCACGACGACCGACGATGCCGGGCGGTTCTGTCCGGCGTGCGGTGCCGTGCTGACCGCCGAGCCACCGGCCGAGACGTCGGCCCAGCGGCCCGCCGAGACCGACCAGAGCGGCGAGGCCACCGCCGCGGCGAGCCTCGTCGGGCTCGTCGTGGACGGCTTCTCGATCCAGGCCGTGCTCGGCGGCGGATCATTCGGCACCGTCTACCGCGGCCGCCAGCTCGGCCTCGATCGCGAGGTCGCGGTGAAGATCCCGACGCACGAGATCTCCGCCGATGCGGTGATGGCGCGCCGGTTCGCGCGCGAGGCGCGGGCCGCGTCGCGCATCACGCACCCCGGCGTCGTCGCGATCTACGCCGTCGGCGAGCTGCCCGACGAGCGGCCGTACCTCGCGATGCAGCTCGTCGAGGGCGAGCCGCTCGATCGGATCCTCGCCAGCGGCCCGCTGCCGCCCGTGCGCGCGCTGCGGATCACCCGCCTGATCGCGGCCGCGCTCGCCGAGACGCACGCCGCCGGCGTGGTCCACCGCGATCTCAAGCCGTCGAACATCATGTGGCGCCGCGATCGCCTCGGCGACGATCGCATCGTCATCGTCGACTTCGGCATCGCCGTCGCCAAGCCCGGCACCGCCGACGCGACGCGCCTCACCGCCGGCGGGCTGATCGGCACGCCGCACTACATGTCGCCCGAGCAGGCGCACGGCGAGCACGTGGACGCGCGCTCCGATCTGTACGCGCTCGGCTGCCTCTTGTTCGAGCTGCTCACCGGCGAGACGCCGTTCGACGGCTCCGGGTTCGAGGTCCTGCTCGCGCACCTCCACCGGCCCCCGCCCGCGCCGAGCAGCAAGAACCCGGAGGTGCCCGCGGCCGCCGATCAGCTCGTCGCGGCGCTGATGGCCAAGAAGCCGGACGATCGGCCGCAGAGCGCCGACCTGGTGGTGGCCACGCTCGACGAGGTGCTGCGCGAGCTCGAGGAGCAGCCGCCCGCGCGCAGCACCCGCAAGCGCGCGCGGCCCGCCACGCCGCGCGCGACGAAGCCCGCCACCAAGCCCGCCACCGCAGCACGCGGCGCGACCGACGCCCTGGCCGACACCGCGCTCGGCGCCGCGGCGCGCGCCGCGGCCGATCCGCCGGCCGCCGCGGCCCGCGGCGGCTCGCTCGGCGCGCGCGTGCGCGATCTCGCGATCGGCGCCGCCGCGGCGCTGCTCCTGACCGCCGCCGGCTTCACCGCGTACCAGCTCGCGAGCCGCCCTGCCCCGAAGGGCGCCGGCAGCGCCGAGCCGATCACCAAGCGCCGCGAGCTACCGCTGATCGAGGACGGCGACACGCGGCTCCGCGTCTGGGTGCCGGATCCGCTGCGCCTGCGCGCGGGCGGTCACCGCATCTTCTTCCAGCTGCGCAACAAGCTCGGCAAGCTCCTCCCGGCCGAGTCCGTCGTCGTCACCGTCGAGGATCCGGCCGGCAAGGCGACCGGCATCATCGCGCGGCCGCGTCAGGCCGAGCCGGACCAGTTCGGCTTCCACTACCCCTTCCAGACGGCCGGCACGTACCGCGTGCGCATCTTCCCGCCGGAGACGGAGAGCGCGTTCGACGTGCCGATCGAAGTCGACCCGTAGCCTCGCTTCGCTAACGCTTCGCTACTCGTCTTCCTTGATCTTGCCGGCCGCCTCGTCCTCGGAGAAGTCGACCTTGCCGGAGGACTTCTCCTGCGCGCCCATGACCTTGAACTTGTTCGAGGCGAGGACCTTCCCCCCGCTCTCGATCGTGATCATGAGCTGCTTGTTCGCGCCGATCGATTTGCGCTCGAGCGTCAGGTTCGAGAGCAGCGACACCTGGCCGCGCGAATCGGTGAACTGCTCGATCGTGGCGAGCAGCTGCTGGCCCTTGGCGCCCAGCTCGTACAGCTTGACCACGTACTCGACGTCGTTGAGCGGCGTCTTGAGGAAGCCCGCGAAGTAGATCTTCCACTTCTTGTCCTTGTCCTCGAAGAACGACGTCTTGGACTGCTTGTTGACCTGCGCGTTGTACGCCGCGAGGCTCTTGGCCTGCAGCGGGAACCGCTTGTCGCTGAGCATGATGCGGCCCGCGAAGGCAGGGTTCGGCTTCTCTGCCGCTGCGGGCGCGGCGAAGAGGAGCAACGCGACGAAGGACATCAGGATGGCGCGCACGGTCATGGACACCGATGCTAGCCGACGTCCGGGGGCCGGTCACGCCGGATCCGGGGCCTCCAGCAGCGCGCGGATCGCGTCGAGCCCCGCGCGATCGGGCGCGTCGCTCCCCTCGAGCCGCGACGCGATCGCGACGGCGCGCTTCGCAAGCGCCCGATAGATCTCGGCCAGCTCCGGCTTGTCCTGCAACGTCTTCAGATGTCGGCGCACCGTCTCCACATCGCCCCGGCGCACCGGGCCGGTGAGGCCCGAGGTAGTGCCCTGTGCGGAGATGTTGCGAAGCGCCCCCTCGGCGAGCGGGACGAGCGCCTGCGCCGCCCGGTCCGGCGCGACGCCCGCGCCCGCGAGCACCGCCGCCGCCGCATCGATCGCCGCGACGACGTAGTTCGACGCGAGCGCCGCCGCCGCGTGGTACGCCGCCATCTGGCTGCCGTCGAGCGGCAGCACGATGCCGCCCATCGCGGCCACGAGCTTGCCCGCCGCAACGCGCCCCGCCTCGTCCCCCTCGACGCCGAACACCGTGCCGCGCAGCGCGCGCATCGCGAGCTTGCCGTCGGAGATCGCCGACAGCGGGTGCAGCGTGCCGACGCCAGCGACCTGCGCGGCCGCGCCGCCGAGGAGCTCGCGCGCCGACGCCGCGCCCGCGCAGTGCAGGAGCACGTGCCGCTTGCCGATGAGGCCCGTGCCGGCGAGCATCGCGGCGACGTCGCCGATGTCCTGATCGCGGACGGCGAGGATCACGACGCGCGACTCGAGCAAGATGTCCGGCGGCGCCGACGAGAACGCCGCCACGCCCGCGGTGGCGCCGGCCGCGCGCGCCTGCGCGGGGCGGCGGGCCCACAGCCCGAGCACGGGGACGCCGCCCAGCCGGAGCGCGCCGGCGAGCGCCGTGGCGACCGGTCCGGCGCCGATGACGAAGGTGGTGGGGCTGGCGGCAGTCACGCGTCCGGTCCTTTGTAGAGGTTGTGCTGGACCATGTACGAGTACACCGCGCGCGGCACGAGGCCCTGCACCGCGGCGTGTTCGGCGGCGGCGTGCGCGCGCCGGATCTGCGTCGACGAGATCGCCGGCATCGCGAACCCGGTGACGACGCTGCCCGCCGGCGACTCGAACCCTTCGCGCCCGATGATGATGAGCGGCGCCTTCGTGACGAGCTCGTTCCAGCGGTACCACTTCGCCGTCTCGGACATGATGTCGCTCCCCACGACGAGCCGCACCTCGAGCCCCTGCGCGATGAGGTGCTCCACGAGATCGAGCGTGCGGCTCGCGCGGAACCCCGGGCGCTGCGCGAGCTCCTCCTCGATCCGCGTGACCTGCGCGCGCGCCCCCAGCGGCGCGGCCATGAGGCTACACATCGCGACCCGGTGCTCGAAGCTGACGAGCTGCTTGTGCTCGAACGGGTGGACGTACGTCGGCGTGATCCACACCTGGTCGACGGGCTGCGTCTCCAGCACGTAGAGCGCCACCATCTGGTGGACGACGTGCGGCGGGTTGAAGCTGCCGCCGAACAGCGCGATGCGGGTCATGTGTAGAGGAGGTATTGCTCGCGTTCCTCGGCCCACGCACCCTCGTCGCGCGGCCATCGCGCGGCGAGCTCGTCGAGGCTGGCCCCCGCCTCGATCCCCTTGCGCAGCGCGTCCGTGCCCGCGAGCAGATCGATCGCCGGGATGCGATCGACGAACTCGTAGGCGCGCTCGCGCCAGCGGAACTTGTCCGGGGCCTGATCGTGGCACGCCTTGAGGAACGCCACGCCCGTGCGGTACGGCCGGAACGCCTCCGGGCTCGTCACGTGGAGCTGCACGCCGCCGCACGCCTGCCCCGCGTGCTTCTGAAACATCGGCGTGAACACCGCCGGCCGGAACAGCACGCCGGGGAGCTGCATCGCCGCGAGGTCTGCCGCGAGCCGGTGCCCGTCGAGGTGCGGCGCGCCCGCCAGCTCGAACGGCCGCGTCGTGCCGCGCCCCTCCGACAGCTCGGTGCCCTCGACGAGGCACATCCCCGGGTAGACCAGCGCGGTGTCCGGCGTCGGCATGTTCGGCGACGGCATCACCCACGGCAGCCCCGTGTGCTCGAACCGCATGTCGCGCTGCCAGTTGCGCATGCTGATCACGGCGAGCTCGAGATCGAGCCGCTCGGCCTCGTGGCGCCAGCGCGCGATCTCGCCCGCCGTCAGGCCGTGGCGGTTCGTGCACGACGCGAGCCCGACGAACGACTCGAAGCCCGCCGCGATGCTCCCGCCCTCGATGTGCACGCCGCCCAGCGGGTTCGGCCGATCGAGCACGACGAACGGCTTGCCCGCCTTCGCGCACGCCCGCATCGCGAGCACCATCGTCCACACGAACGTGTAGTAGCGGCTGCCGACGTCCTGGACGTCGTAGACCATGACGTCGATCTGCTCGAGCATCTCCGGCGTCGGCACGAGCGACGCCTCGCTCGAGCCGTACAGGCTGTAGACCGGCAGCCCGGACTTCGCATCGCGCGCGCCGTCGACGGCGATCATGTCCTGCGCGTCGCCGCGCACGCCGTGCTCGGGGCCAAACAGCGCGGCGACCTTGAGATCGATGCGCGCGGTGACGAGCTCGATCGCGTGGTGCAGCTCGGCGTCGACCGCCGTCGGGTTGCAGATGAGCCCGATGCGGCGCCCCTCGAGGAGCGAGCTGCCTTCCATCGCGAGTCGGGCGAGTCCGGTGTAGACGGTCATGGACGGCTCCCTGGGCGGATCAGGCGAAGATCGGGACCGGCTTCAGCGAGACCTTGCCGTCCTTGGTGACGACGCGGAAGCGGACGGCGCGGCACTGGTACTGCGAGCGGAGCTTGCCCTCGTTCACCTTGAGCTTCGCGATGAAGTTCTCGAACGAGACCTCGTCGGGGTGGCCGGTGTCGCGCTTGGCCGCCAGGTACTCGGTGTAGACGCGCTTGTAGTAGTCGGGCTCGTACTCCTGCGCGAGCGCCGCGAGCTCCGGCGCGGTGGTCGGCGCCGGCCGCAGCTCGCCCTCGCCCGCGCCCTCGTGCTCGTCGAACTCGACGCGGCCCGGGACGACCACGTTGCCCTCCGCGTCGTAGACCTCCTCGCCCGGCTCGGGCCGGCCGAGCAGGCGCGCGAGCATCACGTTGAGGGCGTTCGACAGGCCCTCGACCTCGAAGCCGACCGAGCGGAACGTGCGATCGACGTTGCCGTTGATGATGTCGGCGACGCCCAGCTCGACCTGATCGATCTGCGCGACCAGCCGGCGGTGCGTGAGGTACATGCCCATGATCGCCATCGCGAGCGCGCCGATGCCGAGCACGATCGCGAACAGCTTGACCGTCGCCGCCTCCTGGCTCGGCACGATCGGCGCGAGCACGATCGCGCCCGCCGTGACCGGCGGGTACGGCGGGAAGTCGGGCGGCCCCGGCAGCGGCCGCGTCGACTTGCGCGGCAGCCGCACCGCCGCGGCGAGGCACGGGACGCCGCCGACCTTCACGCGCTCGCCGTCCTGCTTGTCGACGAGCATGCCCAGCGCGAGCAGGTCGCCGAGCTGCTTGGACTTCGTGGTGTCCTCGTCGCTGGTCTGGCCGCGCGTGAAGGAGGACGCGACGACGCGCTTGGCGTCGAAGTACGCGATCTCGGTGCCGAGCAACGAGCGATCGAGCTGCGCGCTCTTCGCGGTCTGTGCGTACGCCATGACGATCGCGCCGATGACCTGCTTGCTCTCCGGATCCTCCCGGCTGATCTTGATCGACGGGTCGATGACCGGCGCGACGCCGATCTTCAGCATCCGGTCGCCGTGGTACCAGATGTCGCTGATGATCATCCGCTTCGTCAGCACCACGTCGAGCGCCGGGATGATCGTCCGCACGCGCTCCTCGCCGCCCGGGCGCGGCTTGCTGTCGTCGCGCGACGCGAGCCACTGCTTCGGATCGACCACCGGGACGTCGTGCATCGCGACGATCTCGCCCTTCTTGTCGACGAGCGCGATGATGTCCGGCCGCACCGCGCCCTCCTTGTCGTCCGCCATGAACTGCTGAAACGCGAAGATCGCCTCGCGCTTGACGGACGGCGTGCAGCTCTCCCGCTGGGGATCCACCGTCGCGCACACCTGCGACGCGAGGCGCTCGGCCTTGTTCAGGACGTCGATGCTCTGCAGCTGGTTGAGGCGCTGGATGACGTGGTAGGCGCGCCGGAGCTGAGTGGTCGCGTCCTTGCGTGCGCGCTCTTCGTAGCTGGCGGACGTGACGAAGAACGCAATCGCCGTGAGCGCCACGATGACGCTGGCGACGACCATCGAGATGACGGCGCGGGACATGCTCCCTCCGTCGGAGATATTCCTGGCGTTGCAACAACCTGTCAATGGACAGGGGACCTTCCCGTCCCCTCTGGCCCGGCAAGCCGGGCCATTCACCCCCGCCCCACGTCGGCCTGGCTACGACCGGCCGCTGCACGTCACGTCGCGCGGGAGCACAGGCGCGCCGCGGGGCCGCTCGTCAGCGTACACCCGCCTGGATGAATTGCTCGGTGAGCTCGCAGACCTGCGCCTGGCGCTGCTGATCCGCCGGCGTCGGGCCCGCCAGCTGGAGGTCGCAGGCCGCCTGCGCGACGCCGCGCCGGATCGCGTCGACGAGCTGCGTGCGGTCCGACACCGCGAACATCCGGTGCTGGTTCTGCGGCCCGAACAGCGTCACCGACGTCGACAGCGCGCAGTCCTTCGGCGGATCCATGCCCCCCCAGTTGCGCTTGAGGCACATCGCCGCCTGCGGCATCGCGATGATCTCGGTCAGCGGATCCGGGATGTCGAGCTTCGGAGCCTTCTGCGCGGCGAAGTCGCGCAGCGCGGCCAGCTCCTTCTGGTAGATCGTCCAGACCTCATCGGGCGACACCTCGCCGTCGGTCTCGACGAGCACGGCGCCGAACCGCTGGCCCGCCGTCAGCGTCACGCCCTCGACCTTCACCGTCGGCCGGTAGCCCGCACGGCCCGGCAGGAGCACGAGCGTGGCCCCGACCGCGCCCGCCGCGACCGCGGTGCCGATGGCGAGGAACGGCCACAGCCGGCGCCGCCGCGCCGCCGCGGGCGACACGCCCGACCCGCCCGGCTCGAGCTCGTCGGCGAGGTCGTTCGCCGTGGCCATGCGCACGGGCGGCGGCGTGCGGGGCGTCAGCGCGATCGGCAGCGGCAGGGTCGGCGGCTCGGGGTGCGTCTCGGGGCGCACTTCGGCGCGCACTTCGGCGCGCACTTCGCTGACGAGCTCGCGGCTCAGCCGCTGCGTCTCGACGAGGCCGAGGTCGTTGTCGCGCAGGATCTGCTCGAACAGCTTGCGCATGTCGCGCGCCGTGTCGAAGCGGTCCTCGGGGCGCTTCGCGAGCGCGCGCATCAGCGCGTCCTCGATGTCGCGCGGCACCTCGATCCCGCGCAGCGACGGCCGGCGCGGGATCTCGCTCAGGTGCTTGGTCATGATCTCGAAGTGCGTGTTGCCGTCGAACGGCGTCTCGCCCGTCAGCGACTCGTACAGCGTGGCGCCGAGCGAGTAGATGTCCGTGCGGAGATCGACCTCCTGGCCGCGCACCTGCTCCGGCGACATGTAGCGCACCGTGCCCATCGTCTGGCCCGTCGCGGTGAGCCGCGTCGACGTCGTCATCTTCGCGATGCCGAAGTCCATCACCGTCGCCGAGCCGTCCTGCGCGCGCACGAGGACGTTCGACGGCTTCATGTCGCGGTGGATGACGCCGCGGCCGTGCGCGTACTCGAGCGCGCGCAGGACGTCGACGCAGACCCGCACCGACGTCGGCCAGTCGAGCCGCTGGCTCTCGAGGATCATGCGCTCCCACGTGCGGCCCTGGACGAGCTGCATCGCGAGCACGAACGAGCCGTTCTCCTGCCCGAAGTTGTAGAGGTGGACGATGTTCTGGTGATCGAGCGCCGCGAGCGCCTTGGCCTCATCGAGGAAGCGCGACTTCACCTGGCTGTGCGCCGCGAGCTCCGGCGGCAGGATCTTGAGCGCCACCTCCTGCTCGGTCAGCTTGTGGCGGCCCTTGAACACGACGCTCATGCCGCCCTGCCCGAGCACATCGACCAGCTCGTACTGGCCGAGCATCACCGAACCGATCATGCGGTGCGCGCCGCTCGCGCCGAGCCCGGCGCCGCACGAGGCGCACTTGACGTCGATGTCGAGGACCTCCTTGCCGCACTTGGGGCACGCCTGCGTCATGCCGACTCCTTGCGCAGCCCGCGCTCCCAGCCCGGCACGCGATCGAGCAGCCGGCCCAGCTCGTCGACGAGCACGCCCGGGTACTCGACCGGCGTGTAGTGCGTGCCGCCGCGGATCACGACGAGGCGGCTGTGCGGGACCGCGCGGTGGATGTGCTCGGCCGTCGACGGCGGCGTCATCAGATCGCGATCGCCGGTGACGACGGTGAGCGGGACGTCGATCGTCGGGAGGACGTCCTCGGCGTCGTGCTCGTCGAGCCGCGCGAGCAGATCGCTGTAGATCACCCAGTCGATCGTCTGGAAGCCCGCGGCGACGGCGCGGAAGATCTCGAGATCGGCCGTCGCCGAGATGAGGCCGACGCGCTGCATCGCGCCGATCAGCGCGTCCGAGCCGGCGACCCGCCGCGTCGCGCGCCCGACGAGCGCCGCCTGCGCGCGCACGAGGCGCAGGAGCATCGGGATGATCTGGCCGATGAGCCGCGAGCCCATGACCGTCTGGAACGCACGACCGTACGTGCCGTTGATCGCGAAGATGCCCTTCACGCGCGCCTTGTGGCGGCGCACCGTCTCGAGCGCGACCTGCACGCCCATCGACCAGCCGGCGATCACGAAGTCGCCGACGCCCTCCGCCTCGAGGATCTGCATCAGATCGTCGATGTGGTGGGCCATCGTGTTCGCCCGCGGATCGGCCGGCGGCCCCGACGTGTACAGCCCGCGGTAGTCCCAGCAGATCGTCTTGTAGTCACCCAGCGCGGCGTAGAGGTGGCGGAACGCGAGGTGCGTGCCGCCGAGGCCGTTCGCCAGGACGACGCACGGCCCGCGCCCGCGCACCTGGTAGCCGATGCGGGTGCCATCGGCGGCGATGACCTGGCGCTGTCCGAGTCCATCGATCATCGCGCGTTGGGGCCCATTCTATGCCCGAAACGGCCACCGGCCGCGAGAGCGCGGCCGGTGGAACACTCCAGCGCCGTCCCGGACGGCCCGTGCACTGACTAGAAGTACAGGGCCGCGGCGAGGCGGGCGCGGGTGTACTCCTCGCTCTCGTCGCTGTCCACCGACGGCGGGCTCACCACCGAGCGCGCCGCCACGTCAGACCGATCGTCGCTCGAGACCGACGCGCGGCTGCCGGCGCGGATGTCGGCCAGGATATGGACGTTCGGCGTCAGCGCGAAGCGGAGGCCGATGCCCAGCTCGCCGAAGTTCTGCGTGGTCGTGACCTCGCCGCCGACGTCCGCCTGCTGGGCGCCGAGCCCGGCGAGGACGTACGGCGCGAACCGGTTGTGCGCGCCGATCTCGTAGACCAGCGAGGCGCCGAGGCGGCGATCGACGCGGAGATCGTTCGCGTACGACGTCTTGCCAACCTCGCCCTCGATCAGGAGGCCCTGCGTCAGGCGGTACCGACCGAGCAAGCCGAGATCGCTCGACTCGTCGACGTTCTCGACGCTGACGCCGCCGGCGAACAGGCCGACGCCGAACTTCGGCAGCTGGCGCGGCGCGGGGGGAGCGGCGGCGACCACGGGGGCAACGGCCGGGGCGGGCGCCGCTGCCGGCGCGACCGGGTAGTAGCTCTGCTCGTAGTAGCCGTAGTACGACGGGACCGGGTAGTAGTAGTTGTACGAGTAGTACGGGCGGTAGTAGCGGTAGCGCGGGTAATACGAGTACCGCGGCCCGACGTAGACGGACCCGCCGACCGACCACGTGCGGCTCGGGGAATAGCGCGGGCTGCGCGAGTAGGTGACCGAGACGCCGCCGGGCGCGGTGCGCGCGTAGGCGTGGACGCGGACGCTGCCGCCGCCCCCGAACCGGTAGCGGCCGGCCTCAGCGCGATCCACATGCGCCACGGTGGCCAGGGTCGAGAGGCCGAGGGCAAAGGCGAGGGCGAAGCGAAGGTTCACGGGGGAGCCTTTCGAAATAAGAAGTGCTGGGAGGAAGTCCCCTGGCGATCGAGCCATCCAGGAGAACGGGCGGAGGCGGCGGAGGTGCTGACCTAAGACGCTCGAAGTCAGTGACCGGTTTAGTGTGCACTCGTCGGGCCAGCCACGCCACCCGGCGATCGCCTCCCAAACGCAGGCGATTCTGACCGCTTACAGGCCCCCGGGATCCGCAACTACATCGGCGGTGTGACCCGCTCTTCACGACGTGTCGGCGTTGTGGTGAGCCGGCGACAGGTTCGAACACCTGCCTGACCCCCTCACAAACCATGCAACCCCGCCAACTCACGGGCATCCTTGACACTCGAGGCTTTGCCTCCATACAGTCCCCCGACGGAGGTTTCCCCTTTGAGTGACCCGAAGCGTCCCGGTGCCCGTGACATCAGCGATCTCAAGCAGCGCCTGGGCTTGAAGAAAGGCGGAGCACCAGCAACCGGACAGGCACGGGGTAACGGTGGCCAGACCGCCGGCATCGCCCCGCCTCCCGGTCTGGCGCCCCCGACGCCCGCGCAACCCGTGATCCCGAACGCCGCCGATGACCCGTTCGGGGCGATGAACGCGATGGCCGCGGTCGGCACAGTGCAGCGCGCGCCAGAGATCGTGATCGTCAACGACGGCAAGCCGGTCGAGAACGTCGGATCCTCCGGGGCGAAGGCCAAGATCGTGATGATCGCGGTCCCCGGCGTGCTGGCGCTCATCGTTGGCATCGCCCTCGGCAAGATCGGGACGAGCGCCAGCCACTACAACGAGGGCCTCGCCGGCGCGCGCGACCTGCTCGACAACGAGAAGGGCCTGAAGAAGGCGCTGTCGGACCTCGAGCGCGTGCTCGACGATCACAAGGCCAAGAGCAACTACAAGCCCGATCCTGCCGTCGACAGGGAGCTGACGACGCTCGTGGCGCGCCTCGAGGTCAAGCCGGCCGTGTACGCGCTCGCGCGCAACGTCACGCACGAGAACGACATCGCGATGCAGGCGCTCTCGTTCTACGGCGGCCTGCAGGAGCTGAAGGCGATGATCGACACGCACCTGAAGTCGGCGAAGTCCGACGATCAGGCGTTCATCGCGGCGAAGAAGGCCGGTGAGGACAAGCAGCTCAAGGCGGAGCAGAACGGGTACCTGACCGGCGCGTGGCGCTACGCCGTCATCGTGACGGCGCCGGCCTCGTGCGGCGAGGGCGACAAGAAGGATTGCGACCTGCCGTTCGGCGCGCAGCTCGTCGAGATCGGGCCGCCGGTATGCGACGGCAAGGTCGCCGTGTCGGGCAAGTGCCCCGAGGGCGCGAACGTGAGCGGCCACGCCTACCGCGGCGATCCGGGCAAGGAGACGTTCACGCCGGGCGAGCTGCAGACGCAGGGCGCAGACCAGATCCCGTCGAAGAAGATGGTGCCGCTGATCGACAACGGCGTCGCGCGCGCCGTGCTGCAGGGCAACGAGGCGACCGCCTCCGAGATGCTCTACAGCAAGCGCCTGCGCACGATCGCGGAGCGCGCCAAGAAGCTGATCCAGGACGCGAACAAGCTCGAGCCCGCCCTGCAGACGCAGGCGAACAAGGGCACGCGGTTCACGTTCCTCATGTAGCCGGCGCGGGGCGTCCTGCCCCGCCGCGCTCTGTCGGGAGGATGCCGAGGCGTGGCGTCTGAATACCGCTGGCGCTTGCACGTCTGCCTTGGCGCGTCACGATTGCCCTGCGTTAGGATGCGCGAGCCCCACGGAGGACGCATGCGTCGATTTTCGTCTCGAATGATCTTGATCTCGCTCCTGCTCGGCCTCGGCGCGACGCCCGCGGTGGCGGCCGACAAAAAGAAGGCCGAGCCGGCCAAGACGGCGAAGAAGCCGGCCCCGCCGGTCACCGCCGAGGGCAAGAAGAAGCTGGCGGAGCTGTACGCCGGCTTCAAGTTCGGCATGACGAAGGACGAGGTGATCGGCGTCCTGCGCAAGCAGATCGATCAGAAGTACGAGGAGCGGCTCAAGGCCACAACAGACGTGACGGCGCAGGACCGCCTGCGCGGAGAGAAGAAGAGCGAGCTCGCGCGCGTCAGCCAGAGCTACATCGCGTTCGACGGCAAGCGCACCACGGGATGGGACGTCTCCATCATCGAGGAGGAGTTCGCGCACAACACCGGCGAGGCGATGCTCGAGCGGTGGGAGAACTCCAGCGGCAAGAACCAGCGCCGCTTCTTCTTCTTCTTCAACGGCAAGCTGTACAAGATGTTCGTCTCGCTCGACGTCTCGATCCTCCCCGAGGACAAGAAGAACTTCGAGACGTTCTCGAAGGTGATGCAGGGCCAGTACGGCGCGGGCGACGTGGACGGCGGCACCATCACCTGGCGCACGGGCGAGTTCGACGTGCGCGCGGTCGACAAGCTCAAAACCTACGACGCGCTCGCCCTGGTCATCGAGGACCCGCGCGTGAAGAAGGAGCTCGCCCCGATCCGCGAGGCCAAGGCCCCGCCGAAGAAGGAGACGAACGCCGTCATCAAGGCGGTGATCGACACCGACAAGTCCGACAAGCCCGACACCAGGACGAACAGCAACGCCGTCGACGCCGTCCTCAACGCCCAGGGCGGCGGCGGCACCACCCCGAAGAAGTAACCGCCGCGGCGGGCCCCGCCCGGCCCCCGCCCCGCCCCGCCCCGGCCCCCGCCGCTTCGGCCGCGGCTAATCGCCGATGTTGTCGGTGTCGTCCGCCGACTTCGACGACGAGGCGCCGGTGAGCGCGTCCGGCGTCGGCGCCACGTCGAGCTCGCTGCCGGAGACGGAGCCGTGGCAGCCGCCGCAGACGGCGTTGAACAGCTCCTGGCGCACGCCCATCGACGTGCGCTCGCCCGGGCCGAGCTGGTGCTCCTCGCCCATCTTCACGAGCGACGCGCCGCTGCCGTCCTGCAGCTCGAGCACGACGCCGGTCCGCGAGGGCAGCCGCACGCGCACCGAGCCGTCGTCGGCGAGCTCCGCCCGGCCGAGCAGCGAGCGGCTCTCGAAGATACCGCCCATGTTGGCGGAGCAGTTGCCCGCCGGGCACGGCCCCTCCGAGTACACGGCGAGGTAGCGCGCCGAGCGGAACGCGTCGACGGGGCGGCCGCGGCGCAGGTTCCCCGTCAGGAGCGTGAACACCATCGGCGCGTCCGGCAGGTGCAGCACCGCGTGGCCCGCGTCGCCGAGCGCCGCGTCACCGCCGAACACGAGCTGGCGGCGGTTTCCGTACAGCTTGCGCGGCGGGTGCTTGTACGCGAGCACTGCGTCGACCAGCGCGCCGCCCCCGCCCGTGACGAGCGTCGTCCGCGCCCCGTTGGTGCCCGCGCGCGGATCCACCGCCACGATCTGGAACGTGTTGCCGTTGTCCGCGGTGTACGAGGCCATGATCGTGCCGTCGGGCAGCGAGACCGGGCGGCGATAGCCGGCCGTCGTGCCGGCGAGACCCGTCGCGCCGGCGATGATCCGCATCGCCCGCAGGTAGCCCTCGTTGTTCCGCGTGGCCTCGAACGGGCCGATGCTGCGGCTGAAGATGGCGAGCGCGCCGGCCGCGCCCCGCAGCACCGGCGCGCCGGCCGTGTCGGTGTCGGTGAGGACCATCAGGAAGTCGCCGTTCGCCCCCTCCTGGATGTCGGTCGCCGAGGCGTAGCCGATCGAGGGCGCGGTCGACATGAGGTCCGGCAGCACCGCGTACGGCGAGTCCTTCCGCTGCGCGAGCAGCGGGTGGTAGTCGGTGAGGTCCCAGTTGATGCGCCGCCCGGCGAGCTGGTAGAAGCCGTTGCTCACCTTCTCCGTCGTCATCGTGACGCGGCCCTCGCGCATGAACGCGGGCCCGAGCTCTGCGTTCGAGAGGAACGTCATCTGCTCCGGCATGCCGGACGCGGTCGTCCCGTTCATGGCCACGCGCCAGAGATCGGACTGCGGCAAGAACCGCTTGCGCGACCGCGTGGGGCCCGCCTTGCCGCGCGTCGACGCGAACACGATCGCGCTGCCGTCGGGCGCCCACACCGGATCGAAGTTGTGGAGCTTGAGCCCGTTCATGTCGGCCGCGGGCGCCGTGATCCGGTTGCAGGTCGCGCCGTCGATCGTGGCGACGTAGATCGAGAGCGGCTCGCTCGCCGCGTTGCGCCCGGCGAACGCGACCCGGGTCCCGTCGTTCGCCACGCTCGGGTGCTGGACGTCCGCGGTGCCCGCGGTGAGCCCGGCGCAGTTGCCGAGCAAGGAGGTCGTGCCGGCAGCGACCGGCGTGATCTGCTGGCGTATGCCGAACGTCGTGCCGACGACGCGCAGATCGGCGCCGCCCTGGAACGTGTCGAACTCGAGGCGGCCGGCCGTCGCGCCGCCCGCCGGGCGGTTCACGTAGACGATGCGGATCGGATCGCCCATGTCCATCGGCGTGACCTCGCCGGCGGCGAGGAGCTGCGCGCGCTCGATCCGCAGCCACTCCTGGATCGTGCAGAACGCCGTCGGCGGCGGGTTCGCCGTCGGATTGTACGTGCCGCACACCGCCGGATCGGACTGCGTGTCTGGCTGGCCCGGGCTCGCCGCCGTCTCGAGCACCGGACCGCCGCGGTGCGGGATCCCGGCGGGGGCGTCGTAGCGCTCGTCCTCCTCGAGGATCGTCTTGGCCACGGCGCGGCCACGGCGCGCGTCGGGGAACTCGAGCGCCATGAACTCCTCCTTGAGGAGCTGGTAGTTCTTCTCGAGCGCGACCGGCGAGAAGAAGCCGACGGCGCCGCTGCGCAGCTTGAAGTCGTTGCTGGACTGCGGGCTGTGGCACGCCTGGAACGCGCACCCGCGCTGGAGCAGCACCGGCTGCACGCGCTCGGCGAAGAACGTCCGCCCCATGTCGGAGGTCGGCGCGAACGGGCGCTTCTTGACGGTGTCGGCCCACGTCCGGACCGCCACGTACTCGGGATCCGTCGTCGACACGAACTGATCGCCGCCGGTGTGGCCGCGGCCGCCGCCGGCCACCGCGAGCGGCACGCGCAGGAGTTGCGAGTCGTCGACCGGCACGTTCACGAACGCCCACGCCTGGCTGAAGTTGAACGCGAGCTGCTCGTTCGAGCTGCCGCACGTGAGGTAGAAGTCGGACTGCGGCGCGCCGTGGCAGTTCCCGGCGCCACAGTTGTGCGACGTCAGGATCGGCTGGATCTGCGACTGGAACGTCGCGAACTCCGGCTTCGACGTGAACATGCCGGGGCTGAACCCCGCCGGGAGCTCCGTCGCGCACGCGCCCTCGCCCTCGCGCGGCGGCGTGGCCGGCTTGAGGCCGTTCTCGGTGGCGCCGTTCTCGAGCCACTGCTGCAGCGTGAAGAACGCGTCCGAGCCCGGCTCGATGATGCCCTCGCCGACGTGCTGCACGTCGATGTCGCGGAACACGTCGGCGTACTGGAGCTTGAGCTTCTTCGCGCCGACGGCTTTGACGAGGAACAGCGGGAACGGGTACGCGCCGAACGGCGCCAGCACGTCGCGCCGCTTCTGCACGTTCTCGAACGACGTCACGTCGAGGTTGCCGGCGGCGACCGCGAACGCGTCGCCCTCCTTGACGGCGTGGCAGCCCGACGTGTTGCCCGTGCACTTCTGGAGCAAGATCGGCTCGACGTTGCGCTCGTAGTACGTGCGCCCCTTCGGCGACTCACCGCACCCGGCGGTGAGCGCAATCCCGATCATCGCGGCGAGACTTCCCCTTCGCAGCATGAGCGCCATGGTACGTCTTCTTTCGGCGGAAGCGGCTGGACGAACGACGATACAAACGACGAAGAGCCGCGCTTCGCGGCGCGGCTCAGATCACGATCGGAAGAGTCCCTGCGCCCAGCGGCGCAGGGTGTGCGCTAGCGCAGGAGCGCGAGCGAGGCCTTCGCCGTCATGCGGACGAGGCTGCTCGCGTCGCCGGACGCCTTGACGAGCGCCTCGCGCGACGCCGCCTGGCCGATCTTGCCGAGCGCCCACGCCGCGTTCCGGCGGACGGTCGGGCTCGGATCGGACACGGCGAGCGCCTCGAGGCCCGCGCGCCCGGCCGGCGCCTTGAGCGCGCCGACGACGGTGGCCGCCTCCGCGCGCACGGTCGCGTCGGCGTCGGCGAGGAGCCCGACGACCGGGGTCGCGTCGCTCTGCTCGACGATCTCGCGCCACGCGCGCGCCGCGGCCGCGCGCACGCCCGCGTCGCGGTCGGCCATCGCGATGGTGAGCGCGTCGTTGCCGTTCTTGTGGCCGAGCAGCTGCACCGCGCGGACGATCGAGACCTTCGCCTCGGCGCCGACGTCGCGCCGGATCGCGGCGCGCAGGTTCGGCAGCGACGCGTAGTTCATCGTCGCGCCGAGGAAGTCGGCCGCGTTGCGCACCTTGATCGTGCCGCCGGTCAGGAGCTCGGCGTCGAACTGGGTGACGAGCATCTGCTTCATCGCCGGGCGCTTCGCGAACCACCAGGCCGCGACCTCGCGGACGGGGTAGCGCGAGTCCTCGGTCAGGTTCGTCACGAGCTGCACGCACTCGCCGCACGCGAGCGACTCGGCGCGCTCGACCTCGGCGACGATCGCATCGATGGAGCCAGACGCGACGGCGGCGCGGATCTTCTCGGCGCTGCCGCCGACGCCCGCAGACGCGGGGAGCGCGGCACACACGACGAGGGCGACCGCGGCGAGCTGGATACGGATGGTCTTCATGGTCATCTCCTTGGGGTCCGCGGTGGCTACTGGAGGTTCATCGGCTTGTTCTCACGGGCGTAGTAGTTCACGCCGTGATCAGCCATGAGGATCAGCTTGTAGAACTCGGTCGGGGTGAGCTCGGTGAACTTGCCCTGCGAGTGCGGCGCCGTCGTGTACGCGCGGACCGCCGCGTTGGGCTCGGGGAACAGCTGCGTCGGGTTGAGCTTCTGGAGGAGGAGCGACCCGCGCGAGTCCTGCGGCTTCGCGTAGACCTTGAAGTTGGCGCTCACGACGAGGTTGGCCTCCTCGATGGCCTCCATGTCCGGGCCGGCGATCGAGAAGTACGACGCGGGCCACGCCCCGGCGAGGTCCTCGCCGCCGATCACGAGCGGGATCTTGGTCGCGCTCAGGTTGAACGTCCACGACACGGTCTCGCCCGTCGCCGGGTCGGTGATCGTGTACGGCGCGATGCCGGCCGCGTTGTTGCTGTCGTGGCAGGTGAGGCACTTCGCGTCGAAGATGCTCTGGATCGCCGAGTCCCACGCCATGCCGACCAGCTTCTCGTGGCCGGCGGCCTTGGCGCCCGCCACCGTCGAGATCACGTTCGCGCTCGTCAGGTCGGTGAGCGTCGACCGGCGCTGCGCGCGCGGCGTCGAGCCGAACATCTGCGTCGGGCCGATCGCGGCGGCGTCGGTCAGGCCCGGATCGATCACCGTCGACGAGTCGCGCGCCTCGTGGCAGCCGCCGCAGACGCGGGCCTCGCCCTTGCCCACGGAGAACCACACCGGCTCGGGGAGCAGCGCCATGCCGAACTTGTCGATCGCCTGCATCGAGAGCGGCACGTTCGCCGGCACCCGGGCGAGCCACGAGCCGTCCGCGCGCACCGGCGCGACGCCGAGGCTCGCCTGGCCCTCGAACATCGACGTGCCGAACATCCGCGGGAAGCCCTCCTCGGAGGAGAAGCCCTCGATCACGCGGACGCCGAAGATGGAGCTCGGGGCGAAGTCCTTCATCGTCGAGTCATAGACGTTCATCGCGCCGATCAGCCCCTGGTCGCCGAGGCTCGCGTCGCTCGCCGAGCCGACGATCGGCGGCGCGGTGCGCGTCTGCAGCGGGCGCGCGAAGATGTCCCACATCTCCGGATCGTCGAGGATCGGCAGGCGGAACTTGCGCGCGCTGTCGTAGAGGTAGACGCCGAAGTTCGCCGCGAGGCCGGCGGTGCCGAGCACGCCGGACTCGACCGGGCCGTCGGCCCACGAGACGATCAGGTCCGGGCTGTCCTTGGCGTTGAGCGGGAACGCGTCGTAGTAGCGGCCGACGCGGTCGGGCGACGGCTCGCGATCGCGCGGCACGTCAGGCGTGAGCGCCTTGAACGTCGCGTTCGCCTCGGTGGTGTTGTCGGGGGCGCTCACCACGCCGTCCTTGTTCTGGACCGCGCCGAGGCGGATATCGATCAGCGCGCCGGCCTGGATGGTCCGATCGCGCGAGGTCGCGACGGCGACGTAGCGGCCCGGGCTGACCTCACGCACCTTGAGCGTCGAGTTCGACGCGCCGGTGCCCTCCTTGCCGAAGCCCTCGCGCAGCTCGCGCATGTCCTGGTTCACGAACATGAGGTGGCCGGCGTTCATCGGGCCCAGGTGGTCCCACTGCGTGAACATCACGCGGCCGTCGGAGACCAGCGTCGGGAACGTGCGGTGCGAGAGGTTGCGAGGCCCGAGGATCTCGCCGCTGCCATCGCGGTTGATGCGGCCGAGCTGGAGCGTCTCACCGCGCTCGTACTCGTCCTGGAACTGGCGCGCGCCGGTCTCGTCGAGATCGTTCGTCGTGAACAGGATCCGATCGCCGGGGAGGAAGATCGGCGAGATGTAGTGGCGACCCGGGTCCGTCGGCAGCTGCTCGGGCGCGGTGCCGTCGGCGATGTTCATGATGAACAGGCCGTAGCGCTCGCCGCCCGACAGCGCGGCCGAGAACACGATCTCCTTGGCGTCGAACGAGATGTCGTAGCCGGAGATGTCGACGTTCTCGAAGCCGGGGAACTGATCGCAGCAGATGACCTCGCGCTTGCCGTCGGCGGTCGGCGGCGACAGCTTCACGATCTTCGCGCCCGCCTTGTAGGAGGTGTACTGGAAGATGTCGCCCACATCGTTGCGCTTGGGGCGCTGCAGGATGACCAACGAATCGACGCTGGACAGCGGTCCGTCGTCGTCAGACCCGCAACCCACGCCGCCGGCCGCGGCGATGAACGCGGCTCCCAGGGCGATGATCTTCATCTGTTGCTTCACAGCTTCCTCCTGAATCGAGTGATGGCGACTACTACAAGGCCCGCGCCAACCTGAAGGCTTGGTTTTCAGCGGCTTGGCGCAGAGGCATGCTGGGCTAGCGCCCCCAGCCACGAGGCGTTGGGGGTGATGACCCACAAACTCGGATCGAGGCGCGGATCGAGGAGCAGATCGAAGCGCGGATCGAAGCGCGCCGAGTGTGCCGAGAGCGCCTACATGCGAGCGGCCAGCGCCGCGCGGCTCGCGCGCGACCTCGGGCGGGCTCGACCGCGCGGCGCCGTATGTCGGAAGCGGCTCGCTCGCGGCGCCTAGCCGGCATGTCGTCGGGCGGGAGTCGCGCATGGTAGCTGGCTCACCTGCCGCGACGCCACGCGATGTCGAGGCGCCGCGCGCCGCCCCCGAGCCGCGGCACATCGACTTCGGCCTCGTGATCGGCGTCGATCATTACCCTCGGTTTCGCTCGCTGCAGGGAGCCATCGCCGACGCGACCAGCTTCCACAGCTGGCTGTGCGAAGCAGACGGCGGCGGCCTCGCCCCCGAGCACGCGCGGCTCATCGTGTCGCGGCCGGAGCCCGCCGCGCCGCTGCAGCACGAGGTCGACGAGCAGCTCCTCGAGCTCGTCACCGAGGCGGACGAGCTCGGCGGCGGTCGCCGCCTGTACTTCCACTTCAGCGGCCACGGCGCCAGCAGCTCCGGCGAGGCGGGCGAAGACGTCGCGCTCCTGCTCGCGCGGTGGTCGCGGAGCCTCGCGCGGCTCGCGCTCAGCACCGACGGGTACCGGAGCGCGCTCGGCGCGATGGGGCTGTTCGAGGAGATCGTGATCTCGCTCGACTGCTGCCGGACCACGGCCATGCACGCCGTCGGCCTGCCGCCGACGCTCACCCACGAGCCTCGGGCCCAGCCCTGCGCGACGCGCACGTTCCTCGCGTACGCGACGGAGCTCGGGCGACCGGCGTTCGAGGTCCCCGCGCCCGAAGGTGGCCGGTGGCAGGGCGTGTTCACCCGGTGCCTGCTCGAGATCCTGCGGGGCGCGCCGCACGGCATCAGCGCCGCGGACCTCAAGCACGCGCTCGAGTACCGGATGGCCGCGCGCGGCCAGCAGGCGCACGTCGTCAACGGCCTGCGCGACGACAGCCGGTTCGGCCGCCGGAGCGCGCCACCGCGGCTCGTGATCGAGCTCGTCGAGGCGCGCGAGCACGTCCGGCTCCGGAACGGGAGCCGCGCCGTCATCGCCGAGCGAGCCGTCGGCCCGGAGCCGTGGGAGCTCTCGCTCGAGGCTGGCCTGTACAAGCTCGAGGACGCCGCCGGCCGGGCGATCACGTTCGAGCACGGCGAAGGAGCGGAGACGCGTGTCCGGCTCTGAGGGCGAGATCGCGACCGCGATCTACGTATACCAGTGGACGACGATCACGATCGAGTGCGCCGAGCCCATCACGCTGGTCGCGTTCGATGGGAGCCTGCCCGTCGACGTGCCCCGTGATCGGACGCTCCGCATCGCGCCGGGCGTCTATCGGGTCAAGTCGCGCGCCGTGCTCGCCGTGCAGGGTGACTTCGCCGATGTCGTGACGATGCGCGAAGGCGATCCGTACCCGCCCCCGCCGCCGCAGCTACTCAAGGCATTTCCGTCGATGACGTATGCCGCCCTCGAACATTTCTTCGAGCGCGCCCCGCCACTCGAGTCTCGGATCCTCGTCAAGGCTCAGTCTCCGTCGCTCCCGAATCGCCCCCTCGTCGCGGGCATAGCCGGTTTCAGCCCTCATTCTCTGCGTGAATTGCAAAAGCTCGAGGACTCTTCTCCGTGGGAGGATGAGGATATCGAGGTCGTCGTTCGGCACAGGGCTCAAAGGAGGCGCAGCTCGCTGCGGGCGCCCGCCTTCACCGAGCGCGACGAGCCAGGCTCGTTCTCATTCCGCGTGACGTCGGGTCCGGCGGTCCGGATCACCGTCTACGATGCGGCCCGGAAGGTACGCGGCCAAAGCGAGGGCAGCGTGCGGCTGTCGCTACCGCCCGGGCTGTACGTAGTGCTGCTCGAGCATGGGGGCGTCGTCCACAAGGAGATCGTCGATCACGAGCATCCCACCGAGCTCGCGCATCCTGGCCCTCCGTCAAGCTCGCCGATCCCGCTCACCGGCGCGGCGAGCCCGTACACCACGCCCGCTCGCCGGCTCAGCCTCGAGGACACCGGACCGCCGCTCGGCGTGCCGCCGCACGAGAGCCGCCTGTTTCTCTTCCTCCGGCGCGCACGACCCGACGCGGAGCCGCGCGCGCTACCGAGCGAGCCGATCACGGTCCACGACGTCGCCGGCCGGCCGCTCGCCGCGATCTCTCGCGACAACGCGCGGATCGACGATGAGCTCGGCTATGCCGCGCTCTCCTGTCGGGTCGCTCCCGGGACGTACCGTATCCGCAGCGGCTGGTCGCGGCGGGATCTCGCCGTCACCATCCCGGCGGGGCGGGCGGCGCACGTGTTCATCGCCGACGCCGGAGTGGTCCGGCTCGACGAGGTGCGAGTGTCGCTGATCCCAGTCGACGCGGCCTTCGACTCGGCGAGCCCAATCGCGAGCGCGATGGAGAGCGTGCTCGCAGCGCTCCGCGCGCCCGATCGTGAGCTCCCGAGCGCCGCACGCGCTCTCTTGTCAGCCGCCGAGGCGGACCTGTGCTTCGGCATCGCGGCGGCGCACCTGCTATGGCGCAACCACGATCGCCCGGCGTTCACCGGAGTGATGCAGCGCCTGGTGCGCTATCGCGAGATCCCGGACATCGTCGTCCTCGAGCATCTCGAGCGGCTCGAGTTGCGCGAGCCATCGACGGTCCAGCTGCCAAAGTCCCCTCCGCTGCTGCATGCAAGCTTCCTCGCCGCGGCGAAGGGCCTCCAGCTCGGTGCGCGCACCGTCGACGCGAACAGCGCGCTCGCGCAGGCGGCGCGCACGGCGTTCCACGACTCGCTCTGGTGCACGTGGAGCGCGCGGACGTGGGACGAGCGCTGGATCAAGCCTGCGGTCGAGCAGCTGCGCGCACAGGACCGGCGTAGCGATCCCGCGTCGATCGCACGAACCCTCGCCCTGCCGACGGCGATCGTGGTGAATGCACTCTGGGCGCTCGACGCGACCACGCTGCGCGCGAACGGGCGCCTGCTCGAGAGCACCGAGATGCGCGTCCCCGGCTACCAACTCCGCGAGCTCCTCGGGCGGGGTGCGCGGAGCACCGTGTTTCGCGCGACGCGGCTCGGCGATGCGCGCGAGGTGGCCCTGAAGATCGTGCCCCTGCTCGGCGGCGCGGACGCATGTGCGCACGTTCTGCGCGAGCTCGCTCGCGGCAAGCGAATCGATCATCCGCGGATCCTCGCGCCCACGGCGCGAGGCGCCTTGCCCGATGCCACCGGCATCTGGCTCGAGCTGGAGCTCTGCCGGGGCAGCGTGCTCGACCTGGTCGCGGAATCCGACGCGCCAATGGCCGTGGCGGAGGTACAGAGGCGCGTGCTCGAGGCGCTGGACGGTCTCGCCGCGCTGCATCGCCGCGGGATCGTGCACGGCGACCTCAACCCCGAGAACCTGCTCGTTCGCCTGGATGGCAGCGTCGCGATCTCCGATGTCGGCCTCACGCGGTGCCTGGCGAGCGTGAAGCGATCGCTCGGCGTCTCCCACGCGCCGCGGTTCGCCCCGCCGGAGCTCCTCGGCACCGAAGCACGAGCGACGCCCGCCTCGGACGTCTGGTCGATGGCGGCGACCCTGCACTTCTTGCTGACGCTCGAGCCGCCGCGCGATGAGTACGCCGACCAGAGCCAGCTCGATGCCGCGAGGGAGAACCCGATCGTGCCGCTCGCGGCGCGCCGGCGCGACGTGCCACCGGAGCTCGCGCGCTGCGTCGATGGCGCGCTGTCGAGGGACGTGAGCGCCCGCCCACCTGACGCCGACGCGTTCCGCGCTCAGCTGGCGCCCCGCCCAAGCGGGCCCGATGAAGTGAGGCCTTTGCCGAAGCACCTGCGACTCCTCCTCGGCATCGGCCTCGGCCTCCTCGTGATCGGTCTGGCCCTCCTGATCGCGTGGCAGCTCGGCATCGGCGGCAGTGGCCCAGTCGCGCCAGCGGACGCTCCGTCCACCACCAACGATCCACTGCTGGTCTACGCTCCGCTCATCGATGCCCAGCCGCCCATCGATGCACCGCCAGAAATAGACGCTTTCCACCAGGCCGCGCCGCCCATGATCCGTGTCGAGATTGACTCCACTCCGCCGAACGCCGAGGTGTTACTGCGAAAGCAGACGGGCGCCTTCTCGCTGGGCACGACCCCACTTCGCACGATGATCTTCAAGGAGGAAAGCCCGGCGAACCTCATCGTCCACAAGCCGGACTTCGAAGACTTCACGCAGCGTATCGACTTGACCCGTGACGTCCGTGTCCACGCCAAGCTGATCGAGACGATCGAGACCTCTCGATAGCGCCGGCCGTACCTTCGTCCTGATCAGCGCAGCGCCTTCAGCTCGGCGAGGAGCTGCAGCGCCTGGAGCGGCGTCGTGTGGTCCAGATCGATCGATGCGAGCCGCTCGATCAGCGGGGACGGAGCGGCGGCGGCCGAAGCGCCGGGGGCTGCCGCGCCGGCCGCCTCGCGCCGGCGCGCAGGCTGCTGCTGCAGCTGCGGCGGCGCCAGCGTCGGCAGCTGCAGCTGGGCCGAGTCGGCCCGGCCGAGCTGCGAGGCGGGGCCGCCCTCGAGCTGGCCCATGATCTCGCGCGCCCGCGCGATCACCGAGCGCGGCAGGCCGGCGAGGCGCGCGACGTCGATGCCGTAGCTCTTGCTCGCGCCGCCCGGGACGACGCGGCGCAAAAACACGATCTCGCCCTTGTGCTCGCGCACCGCGACGGAGACGTTGCGCACGCGCGGCCGCGAGTCGGCGAGCGCGACCAGCTCGTGGTAGTGCGTGGCGAACAGCGCGCGCGCGCCGATCGCGTCGTGCAGGTACTCGGCGACCGCCCACGCGATCGAGACGCCGTCGAACGTCGACGTGCCGCGCCCGACCTCGTCGAGGATGACCAGCGAGCGGCGCGTGGCCTTGGCGAGGATCGCGGCCGCCTCGCGCATCTCGACCATGAACGTCGAGTCGCCGCGCGACAGGTTGTCGGCCGCACCGACGCGGGTGAACACGCGATCGCACACGCCGATCGTCGCGGCCTTCGCCGGGACGAAGCTGCCGATCTGCGCGAGCAGCGCGATCTGCGCCACCTGGCGCATATACGTCGACTTGCCGGCCATGTTCGGGCCGGTGATGAGCAGGAGCTGCTCCGCGCCCGGATCCAGGTGACAGTCGTTGCCGACGAACGTGCCCGCGGGCAGCATCGCCTCGATCACCGGGTGGCGACCGTCGGTGATGTCGAGCACGAGGCCGTCGTCGATGGTGGGCCGGCAGTAGCCGCGCTGCGCCGCCACCGTCGCGAGCGACGCGCACGCGTCGAGCACGGCGAGCGCGGCGCCCGCGGCCGTGACCTGGCGGGCGCACGCCGCCACGGCTGCGACCTCGGCGCGGAACAGCTCCGCCTCGCGCGCGCCGAGCGTCTCCTCGGCGGTGAGCACCTTGCGCTCGAGCTCGGCCAGCTCCGGCGTCACGTAGCGCTCGCCGGTGGCGATGGTCTGCTTGCGCACGTAGTGCCCCGGCACCTTCGCCAGGTTCGTCTTCGTGATCTCGATGTAGTAGCCGAACACGCGGTTGTAGCGGACCTTGAGGCTGCTGATGCCGCTCGCGCGCTGCTCGCGCTCCTCGATCGCGAGGATCTCGTCCTTGCCGCCGTCGGCGAGCCGGCGGCACTCGTCGACGGTCGCGTCGTACCCGGGGCGGATCGCGCCGCCGTCCTTGAGCAGCGACGGCGGCGCGTCGACGAGCGACGTCGCGAGCCGGGCCGCGAGCGCCGGCAGCGCCGGATCGGCGCACGCGCGCAGATCGAGCAGCGCCGGCAGCTCCCCGGTGAGCGTCGCCTCGAACGCGTCGGCGCCCGAGCGCACGAGCGCGATCAGGTCCGGCAGCTGCGCGAGCGCGTCGCGCAGCTTGCCGAGGTCGCGCGGCGTGGCGACGCCGAGCGTGGCCTTGCCGGCGAGCCGCTCGAGGTCGGCGATCCGGCCCAGCGCGCGCCGGATCATCTCGCACGGCTGCGGCCGCTCGACGAGCCACGCGATCGCGTCCTGGCGCCGCCGGATCTGCGCGACGTCGAGGAGCGGGTACAGGAGCCAGTGCCGGAGGAGGCGCGCGCCCGGCGCCGTGACCGTGTCGTCGATGACCGCGAGGAGCGAGCCGTGCCGCTGCTTGCCGAGCATCGTCTCGACCAGCTCGAGGTGCGCGATCGCCGCCTCGTCGAGGACGACGCTCTCGCCCTGCTCGTAGAGCCGGAGCCGCGCGATCGGCAAGGCGCCCGTCGGCTGCGTGGCGCGCGCGTAGCCGATCACCGCCGCCGCGGCGCGCGCGGCCAGCGGCACGTCGGCGAGGCTGACCTCCTCGGTGCGCGCCGGCTCCGGCCGCGCTCCTTCTCCGGCCCCGGCCCCGGCCCCGGCCCCCGCCCGCCCGCGCCGTCCCCCCGCGCCGCCCGCGCCGCCCGCGCGGCCGCCCGCCCGTGCCGGGGGCGCGCCGACCGCAGCGGACGATCCGGTGTCGGCCGCCACCTGGGCGAGCGGACCCAGCTCGCCCATCGCCGCGGCGTCATCCGGCACCTCGGCCGTGTTCCACGGCGCCTTGTAGCGCGCGCGGATCGGCGCGAGGCGTGATCCCTCGCCGAGCTCGTCCGGGGCGCACACGATCTCGCGCGGCGCGATACGCACCAGCTCATCGGCGACGGCCGGCAGCGGCAACTCCGTCGCTGCCAGCTCGCCCGTCGTCGCGTCGAGGTACGCCAGGCCGCACATCTCGTTGACGAGGGTCTGCTCGCGCCGCACGTCACCCGTCCCCGGGCCCGCCGTCCCCGGCAGCGTGCCGTTTGTGCCGCCGCCCGCGCCGCCGCCCGTGCCGCCACCGCCACCGCCCGGAGCGCGCCGCGGCGCCGGCACCAGCGCCGCGACGTACCGCGGCAGCTTCGGATCGAGCACCTCGTCGTCGAGCACGATGCCCGGCGTGACGACGCGGACCACCTCGCGCTTGACGAGCCCCTTGGCGAGCTTCGGATCCTCCGTCTGCTCGCACATGACGACGGTGCGCCCGAAGTCCGTCAGCTTCGCGACGTACCCGCGCACCGCGTGATGCGGGACCCCGCACATCGGGATCGCGTCGTCCTTGCCCTTGTCGCGCGTGGTCAGCGTCAAGTCGAGGAGGCGCGCGCCGACCACCGCGTCCTCGAAGAACATCTCGTAAAAGTCCCCGAGCCGGAAGAACACCAGCGCGTCGGGGTACCGATCCTTGACGTCGAGGTACTGCCGCATCAGCGGCGTCTCTGCAGGCGATCGCCCGGCCACGACGGAGCCGTACCACAAAGCTCCGACACCCCGCGACGCCGACGGCCGCACGTCTTCGCCCGCCGCCGCCTCACCGCCCTCCGCCCGTAGCGACACCCATATCGATCTGATTCAGACTCGCCCGCGCTGCGAGAGGAATCACTCGGCTGGCACACTGAGCCAGTGCCGTCCCAACGGACCTCGATTGCGGTAGTAGCTACCGGTCCGGGTCTTGCTTCGGCACTGGAGTGGACGAAGCTGGGGTGTCATCGTTACTAGGCACCACGTCGTCGCCCCGCTTCCAAGCCGGCCAGCTCGCAACCTCTCGCCTTGCCTCGAGCGCCGTCTCCCAGATGGCTCGGATCTCGGGATTTTCGAGGCTGATCTTGATCTTCTTCATGATGTTACCTCCGCTCGGCCGGCATGCTGGGCCAGCGCTCTCCTGACGGACCTCGACCGCCGCAGTAGCTACCGCTCCGGGTCTTGCTCTGGCGCTGCGGTGGACGACGCTGCGGTGTCGTCGCTGCTAGGCACCACGTCCTCGCCGCGCTTCCACGCTGGCCAGCTCGCAACCTCTCGCTTTGCCTCGAGGATGGTCTCCCAGATGGCTCGGATCTTCGGGTCTTCTAGATTGAGCTTGATCTTGTTCATGCCGGCTCCTCGATCGCGACCGCGTGGATCAGCTGAGACTCACGCTCCAGATACGATGTCGGCAACATAGGGACCCGAACCACAGCGTGATGGTTCGGGTCCCACGTTGCGGTCCTGCCCGCGATCTTGCGCTTCAACGGGTATCCGTTGCTCAGCTTCATCGAGAACAGATCGAAGTAGCGCCTGGGCCCGACACCAACGAACGGTTCGAACACGACCTTCTTCGCATCACGTCCAGTATCACTCCGATCGCCATGATCATCGAACCTGATAGCGTCGCCGTGCAGCTGAATCGCTTGGCTCTTCTCGTACGGCTCGATGTAGACGACGCGGCGCACTCCGGCAGCTACGATGTGCTTCGCGCAGTTGTGACAAGGGAACGTCGTTGAGAATAACGTTGCGCCGATCGTCTCGATGCCCGCGCGAGCACAGCTTATCAGCGAGTCCATCTCGGCGTGCACAGGCCGGCCGAACTCCGTGATGTCGAGGAGGCGCGTGCGTCCACAGGCCTGACGGATGCGCTCCTGGTCTGCCTCGCTGAGCTTCAGCTCGGCGGCTACATGCCGGGCTACTTCATCGGCGATCTGGTTCCGATGAAGCTCGTTGGCGTCAACGCCGAGAGCATGGTCTCTCTGGTCCCCAGTCCCGCCCCAGTAGAGACCACCACCAGGTGCGGGAACGTCATTGCAGCCGGTTGCGACTACACCCACGCCATCCTTCCACACGACCGCTCCAACCTGCCTTGAGAGATCGGCGGAGCGTAGCGAGGACGCGTAGGCCAGGAACATCGCGTGTTCGTCTGGTGTTGGGGTCTCCACGACAGCTCCGAAGACTAGCCGAAGAAATCGCTCGAGCTGCTCGGTCGTCTTCGCACGCTCAGGCTGCTGCCGGATGTAGATGTCTGCGAGGTCGAAGGCATCCCGCGTCTGCTGGCCGAAGGTGTTCTCCTCGCTCGCATCGCGCTCGATGACGGCCAGTGCCTGCTCTTCGGTCAGCCCCTTCTGCCGCAGAGACCACTTCTTCTGGATCGTCGAAGCGGATAGTCCGATCAAGAAAAAGCCAGGCCCGTACACGGCACGCAGGGCGCGTGCCTCATCGGGATGTTTGATCGACCGAAGGATATGCGCAGTCCTCCGACGCACCGGGTTGCCCGTCACGCGCTGGTTCTTGATCTCTGCCATCGCCCACAACGCAAGCACCTCACCGGAGCCGGCCTGGGCCCGTAACCGGTTCCCTCCATCCATGTGGCTCATCAGCCGGTCGAACTCGGGCGCGTCCTTCAGCTCGACATCGAGCTCACGGACACCTTTCAGGAGCTTGCTCAACCGAATCGAGATCGGCGTATACCCGTACTGCCGGAGCTGGTTCGAGAGGTCCGCCTCCAAGACGTCAAGGTCAGCGCCCACCGGCGCGACCAAGCCGAACACGAGCTCGGATCCCGGATCGCACAGCAACTTGGCGGTATCGGGCAACATGAAGCAGGCAACCGTAAGCGATAGGTCTGACGTCGCCTGGCACCACCTTTCCAGGCTTGACCTCGACTCGCAAGCGCCAAGAAGCGCGGAGAAACGCGGAGATCTCTACGTCAACAGCGCTTGCCCCGACAGCTATGAAATTGATGCACCCGCCGTCGAGCGCCGTGGCGCTCACTCCTCGAGCGGCCTCGCGCAGCGGAAGCCGATGTACGCGAGGAGCTTGCGGGTCTTCTCGACGCACGGGCCGGTGGCGCACAGGCGCTCGCGATAGGTCGCCGACGTGGGCTGGATGCTCGTCGGCGGCGGCTCCGCGAGCGGGAGCCCGCGGATCGCGCGGCTGGACGTCTGCCCGACTTGCACGCTCGACTCGTCCTTGCCCGGCCGATCCTCGCGCCACAGATCCTGCGTCCACTCCTGGGCGTTGCCCGCGAGATCGTAGACGCGAAACTTGCTCGGGGTCCGATCCTGCCTGCTCACCATCACCGGCCACAACACGGCGTCCGGTCCGGCGTAGGCATGCGTCATCTGAAGATCCAGTGATTTTTGGCCCCATGGGTTGGGCCGATGCTCGGCCCCGCGCGCGGCGTACTCCCACTGCTCCTCGGTGGGCAGCTCGCCGCCGAGCGATTGGCAGTATTCCAACGCGATCGTCCACGTGATCCCCGTCGCGGGCAGCCTCGCGCGCACGCCGGCATCGGTGGCCCATGGCGGGTAGTCCACGCGTTCGGCGCGACTGGCGAGCCACAACGCGTTGCTGGCGAGCCACGGCTCGAGCTCGGACCAGGTGACCTCGTGCGTCTGGATCTCGTATGACTGCGAAGGCGTGACGATGCCGCGCGACGCACGAAACCCAACGTGCTGCGGAGGCGCTTTGTCGGCCACGCCCAGCGGGTACGGCGCCGACGGCGGATCGATCCGGACCCACGGATTCGGGACCATGATCGACCTGGGTAGCGGGACCAACGCATCAGATGGCGCAGGCGGTGCGTCGGTTGGCGCGTCGAGTGACGCGTCCGCCTGCTCCGGCACAGCACTGCGCAGAGGGCCGAGCACGATGGACGCGAAGGCCGCAACGAACCCGACCGCCACGACCGCGCCGAGCGCGCGCCACCAGGGCGAACCAGGCTTGTCATCGAGCCCGAGCTGCTGCTGCTGCGGCGGCGGTGGCGGCGGCGGCGATGGCGCGTCGTCCAGCTCTGGCCCATCGCTCGCCAGCGGGATCACCATCTCGCCGCGCTCATCGAAGTCGAACGAGCCGAAGTCCGGCGTCTGCCGCGATCGCGGGTACTTCTCCACGCGCTGCTGCACGTACAGCCCCAGCTCCGACCCGGAGATCGCCCGCCGGCCCTCGGGCCGCAGGCCGCCGGTGAACGCCTCGATCAAGACGCCGGTGAACAGCGAGTGTCCGTGCACCGGACCGCTGTCCAGGGCCACCTGATCGTCCAGCGCAGACGTGATGATCCGCCGGCTGCGCCGCATCCGCAGCGTCGACAGCGGCAGGTCCCGCCACTCGCCGCTGTCTCGCCACCGGACGATCGGATCCAGCGCGATCCCGCTGTGGCACGCGTCCAGGATCACCAGGATGTGCTTCGGCGGCAGCAGCGCCACCGCGCGCAGCCAGCTCTCCAGCTCGATCCATGTCACGGCCTCGTCCGGCGAGTCCGACGCGTCCACGGGGATCAGGTACCCGGTCTTGATCTCCTCGCCGCCCACGTGGTTCCGCCGGGTGCCGCCGTGCCCGGCATAGAACAACACGAGGCTGTCCTCGGGGGCGAGCGTCCGCAGATCGTCGGTCACCAGCGCATCGATCGCCCGGCCGGTCGCGGCGTCGCCGAGCAGCGGCGGCACGGCATCCTCGAACCCGAGCCGCCGGAACAGCGCCACCGCGCCGCGCGCGTCGCGCTCCGCGTTCGAGAGCGGACGCCAGTGGTGGTAGCGATCGATCCCGACCGCGGCGATCACCCGGCGCCCCGCGGCGGCGTGCGTTGCCTCCGAAACCAGGATCGGAATCGGGGCAGGCTCGACATCGCGAGTCTCGTTCACGGGCATCCCCCTCACCATCACGCAGGTGAGGCGACGCGCACGGCATCACGACGACACACTTTCGTACGTACAGATTCGTACGCAGGCGGGGCTCAGCCGTCGCGCGCGCAGCGGAACCCGATGCTCATACCACGGACCGACGGCTCATTCGACTCGCGGCTCACGGCGCGGCCGTCGAACGTTCGGTCCCGGCTGCTCCAGCCACCGCCGCGGATCACACGGGCCCAGCCGGTCTGCGCTCCGAGCGGATTGGCCACCGGCGCCGCCGAGTACTCCCCGTACCGATCCGCCGTCCACTCTCGTACGTTCCCGCCCATGTCGAGCACCCCGAACGGGCTCGCGTCACCCGGAACGCTGCCGGCGGGCGCTGTCGTCTCCCAGCCGTCGGCAGCGTCGTACAGCGTTCGATCGATCCAGCCCAGGGCGCGCCCTGCCGTCGAAGCACACTCGGGGCCACAGGCGTTGAGGCGCTGCGCGCTCGGCGGGTCGTTGCCCCAGGAATAGATCCGGCCGTCGATGCCCCGCGCCGCATACTCCCACTCTGCCTCCGTCGGCAGCCGCTTGCGAGCCCACTTGCAATACGCCGTCGCCTGGGTCCAGTCCACGCAGTTGATGGGGTGATCTGGCCGGTCCTCGCGATTGCAAAACTGGCTGTGGCGCTCCACGTTCTCCGGGGAGAGCTTGCTCGAATTCACCGTCCGCGGCGCGGCGGAGCAGCCCTTGGCTGCCACGCACGCCGCATACGCCTTCACGGTCACCTCTGTCTTGTCGATGCAGAACCCGGGCAGCGTCACCTCGTGACGTGGGAGCTCGTCCGGCATATAGGCTGCGTTCTTCGCGTTGCCCATGCCGAACATCCCCGCCGGGATCAGCGCCATGCCCGCCGGGCACGACGGCCGCTTCGCCGGGGGCGCGGCGCGCACGCCCTTCCCCGCCGGCGGCCGACCGGCCTCGGGCCGCGACGGGCATTCGCCTCGCTCATTGCGTTGGTCTTCGGGACAGTCATCGCCCGCCCCGGGGCGCGCCATCACCGCAATGACCATTGGCACCATCACGAACCCGCTCACCCGAGACGCCCTCATGGAGGAGGATTATTCAACCGCGCCCCGACGAATGCAAGTAACCCATGAAGTCCGATGTCCACTACGTGGTTCGTGACGCCCCGGAGTACAGCTGACATGTAAAACTCACTTCGCGAGCGACGGGGACCGCAGCGCTCACTCGTCGAGCGGCTTCACGCAGCGGAATCCGATGTACGCGAGGCGCTTGCGGGTCCGCTCGACGCACGGGCCCGTGGCGCACAGGCGCTCGCGATACGCCGCCGAGGTGGGCGGGAGGCTCGCCGGCGACGGCACCCCGAGCGGGAGCCCGCGGATCGCGCGGCTGGTCGTCTGCCCTACCTGCACGTCCGACTCGTCCCCGCCCGGCCGATCCTCGCGCCACAGATCCTGCGTCCACTCCTGGACGTTGCCCGCGAGATCGTAGATGCGGGGCTTGTACGGCGTCCGATCCTGCACGCTCTCCATCACCGGCCGCGGCACGGCGTCCGCTCCGGCGTAGGCGTGCGTCATCTGAAGATCCAGCGATTTGTTGCCCCACGGGTGAGACCGCCGCTCAGCCCCGCGCGCGGCGTACTCCCACTGCTCCTCGGTGGGCAGCTCGCCGCCGAGCGATCGGCAATACGCCGACGCCATTGACCACGTGATGCCCGTCGCGGGCAGCCCCGCGCGCACGCCGACGTCCGCCGCCCACGGCGGGTAGTCGACCCGCTCCCGCCGAGCGGCGAGCCACGGCTCGAGCTCGGACCAGGTGACCTCGTGCATCTGGATGTCATAGGGCCGCGAAGGCGTGACGATGCCGCGCGACGCCCTGAACCCGACGTGCTGGGGAGGCGCCCTGTCAGCCACGCCCAGCGGGTACGGCGCCGGCGGCGGATCGATCCGGACCCACGAGTTCGGCACCTTGATCGGCGTGGACAGCTCGGACGGCGCCTCGCCTACCTTGGGCGGCGCCTCGGCCGGCGGAGGCGCCGCCTCGGTCGGCGGGACCGACGCGTCTGCCGGCGCCTGCGGCACAGCCGGGCGCTCCGGCGACTCCCCGCGCGTGGCGAGCGCCACGACGCCGAAGATCGCGGCGAGCCCGGCCGCCGCGACCCCGGCGCGCACGCGCCAGCTCGACGGCTCGGGCGGCGGCCGAACCGGCTTGTCCTCGCTCCCAGGCGGCCGCCGCGGCCCGGGCAGCCGCCGCGGCGGCGGCAGCAGGACGTCGTCGAGCTCCGGCCCCTCGCTCGCCAGCGGGATCACCATCTCGCCGCGCTCGTCCAGGTCGAACGCGCCGAAGTCCGGTGTCTGCCGCGACCGCGGGTACTTCTCCACGCGCTGCTGCACGTACAGCCCCAGCTCCGACCCGGAGATCGCCCGCCGGCCCTCGGGCCGCAGACCGCCGGTGAACGCCTCGATCAAGACGCCGGTGAACAGCGAGTGTCCGTGCACCGGACCGCTGTCCAGGGCCACCTGATCGTCGAGCGCGGACGTGATGATCCGCCGGCTGCGCCGCATCCGCAGCGTGGACAGCGGCAGGTCCCGCAACGCTGTCCCGCTGTCCCGCCACCGGACGACCGGGCTCAGCGCGATCCCGCTGTGGCACGCGTCCAGGATCACCAGGATGTGCTTCGGCGGCAGCAGCGCCACCGCGCGCAGCCAGCTCTCCAGCTCGATCCATGTCACGGCCTCGTCCGGCGAGACCGACGCGTCCACGGGGATCAGGTACCCGGTCTTGATCTCCTCGCCGCTCACGTGGTTCCGCCGGGTGCCGCCGTGCCCGGCATAGAACAAGACGAGGCTGTCCTCGGTGCCGAGCGCCCTCAGATCGTCGGCCGCCAGCGCGTGGATCGCCCGGCCGGTCGCGGCCTCCCCGAGCAGCGGCGGCACGGCATCCTCGAACCCGAGCTGCCGGAACAGCGCCACCGCGCCGCGCGCGTCGCTCTCCGCGTTCGAGAGCGGACGCCAGTGGTGGTAGCGATCGATCCCGATCGCGGCGATCACGCGGCGTCCTGCAGCAGCGCGCGGCTCCTCCGCGCTCGGGAGCGGGGCGGGCTCGATATCGCGGGTCTCACTCACGGAGCTTTCCCTCACGTCACGTGGATAAGGCGACGTTCACTGCATCATGCCGACACGGCTCGCGCACGATTTCATCCCCAGAGGCTCGCACGCAGGCGGGCTCACTCGTCGCGCGCGCAGCGGAACCCGCGGAAATTGTAACGGTGCGATGCACCGTTCAAATCGCAGCTCTCTACCCTGGCATTCGCGTCGCTGATATCCAGCCAGCTGCCACCGCAGACTATCGAGTTCAGCTCCCACTTCGTATCGGTCCACTCCCTCACGTTGCCGGCCATGTCGAGCACCCCGAACGGGCTCATGTCCCCAGGGAAGCTGCCGACGGGCGCCGTGGTCTCCCAGCCGTCACTGCCCTTGTACAGCGGTGAATAGCTCTCCTGCAGGACGCGCTTCCGCATCGCGACACATTCAGTGCCACACGCATTGAGGCGCCGCACGCTCGGCGGGTCGTTGCCCCATGGATAGGTCCGACCGTCCTGCCCCTGCGCCGCGTACCTCCACTCCGCCTTTGTCGGCAGCCGCTTGCCCGCCCACTTGCAATACGCCACTGCCTCTTCCCACTTCACACAGTTGACGGGGTGGCTCGGGCGGTCCTCCTGATTGCAGAACCAGCTCTGGCGCTTGCTCTCCTCTGCGCTCGCGTCCGTCACCACTCGCGGCGCGGCCGAACAGCCCTGGGCCTCCACGCACGCCGCGTACGCCTTCACCGTCACCTCCGTCGCGTCGATACAGTACCCCTTGATCGTGACCGTCTCCACCCGGCGCTCATCGCCGGATGCGAGATCGCCTCTCTGGAACGTCGCCGATGGCACGTGCATCATCCCGTCCGGACAGCTCCCCTGCTTTGGCTCGATGACAGGTGCCGGCGCGCGCGCGGCCCGCAGCTGCACCACCACCACCACGCGCTGAGCCTGCTTCGCGTTGATCGACTCCGAGTAAGGCACGTAGCCCACCTTACGGACTTCGAGCTGGTGCTGGCCCGGGGCCGTCTCCAGGATCAGCGGCGCGTAACCCGCTTCCTGGCCATCGAGCACCACACGAGCCCCCCCGACGTCCGGGCCCTGGATGTCGAGCTCGGTCTTCTTCACCGCAGGCGGAGGAAGCCGCGGCGGCGGACGCGACGGCGCAGCGGCCTTCGCCGGGCATTGGCCGCGCTCGTCGCGCTCGCGGTCGGTGCAGCTATCGCCGGCCACCGACCGCGGCGTCTCCGCGACGAGCATCACCAGCGCCACGAACCCGACCATCCCAGACACCCTCATGGCGCGATTCTACCGGGCCTGAACAAAATGTAAATTGCAACCAGGATCGCGGGAGCTACGGCGAGGCCGCGTCCCCCCCGCGCGCAGCGGAATCCCATGGCGGGGCTGCGAATGTCGACCGCGGACCAGCCGCAGCTCTCCACCTGGACATCCTTATCATTGCTATCCAGCCAGCCGCCGCCGCAGAGGGACGAGTGATTACCGTCTCTCCCGCTCTTCCCCGGATCGTCGTTTCTCAAGAGGGTCACCGTGACCTCCGTCGTGTCGATGCAGTACCCCTCCCCGTCACCTCGGGGGCGAGCTCACGGGCTCGCCGCGCAACGGAATCCGACCCCCGAGAGACGATAATGCGGCCGGCGGCTGAAGCGGAATGCAGCGCTGCTACTGCCGGCGGCGCTGCTGTTCCAGCCGCTGCCACGACACACGCGCGTCTCGCCGACCTGTGCACCGCGCGGGTCCGTGACTGCCTCCTTCGAGTAATCGGCGTACCAATCCGCCGTCCACTCCGCCACGTTGCCGGCCATGTCGAGCACCCCGAACGGGCTCGCCCCCGCCGGGAAGCTGCCGACGGGCGCCGTGGTCTCCCAGCCGTCGCTGGCCTCGTACATCTTTTCACTCGAGTGGCCCGCTGAGCCGGGGATGCGGGCCCTCATCGCGACGCATTCGGCGCCACAGGCATTCAGGCTCCCCGCGCTCGGCGGATCGTTGCCCCATGGATAGGTCTGGCCGCTGGCGCCCCGAGCCGCGTACTCCCACTCCGCCTCCGTCGGCAGCCGCTTGCCCGCCCACCTGCAATACGCCACCGCCTGAGCCCAGTCCACGCAGTTGATCGGGTGGTCCAGACGATCGTCGCCATTGCAAAGCAAGCTGTAGCGCTCCAGCTCGACCCGGAGAATCCCATCCTGATGCACCGTACGGGGCGCTGCGGGACAGCCCTTGGCCACCACGCACGCCTCGTACTCCTTCACCGTCACTTCCAGCTTGTCGATGCAGTACCCCGCCAGCGTCACCTCGTGCTGCGGACGCTCCCCGGCATCGCCGACGCCATCGGGGCTGCCCATCAGAAGCTTCCCTGCGGGCACCCACGCCATGCCCGCTGGACAACGGGACTTCTTCGCCGGTGGCGCCGGCTGTGCCCGTACGCCCGTGGGCTTCGCCGGGCACCTGCCTCGCTCGTCGCGCTCCGCCTCGGAGCAGCTATCGCTCGCCGCGGGACGCACCAGCACTGCGACCAGCATCGCCGCGGCCAGCATCGCCGCGGCCAGCCACCTGACTCGGGCCCCCTCGCACGCGAACCCGCCAGCGCGGCCTTCACTCGCAGGTATGTCCCTCATGCCGGATAGGCGACGCCCCAAGCGGCACCCCGACATGCTTCGTCACACCGAGCAGCACGAGCAAGGCCGCGCACCGTCATGACAATTCCGTGGACGCGTGATATCCCGTCCCCCGACGTGACCCAGCTCCTGTTCATCCTCCTGCTCGCGGCGTCGGTGGCGTTCTTCGCACGGACGATCTGGTTGTTCGGGCGTGCGGTGGCCGAGGGCGCGCCGGAGCCGCGGCCCCGGCTCGACGAGCTACCCGGTCGACTCCTCGACGTGGGCGTCTACTTCTTCGGCCAGAAGAAGGTGGCCGAGGAGGGCCCGCAGCACCGCACGAGCAAGCACCACCTGTTCATCTTCTGGGGCTTCCTCGTCATCACGATCGCCACGGTCGACGTCGTCGTGTCGGGCGTCATCCCGAGCGTCTCGCTGCGGCTCCTGCCGGATCTCCTCTACCGCCCGCTGTACCTCGTCATCGACGTGATGAACCTGGTCGTGCTCGCGATGGTGCTGTGGGCGATCGCGCGCCGCACGATCGTGAAGCCGGCGCTGATCCCGTGGAACCTCGACGCCGGCCTCATCCTCGGCGCCATCGGCTCGCTGATGGTGTCGCACTTCCTCTATCACGGCTATCACATCGCCGGTGAGCTCGCGGCCGGCGGCGCCGCGCCCGACTACATGCCAGTGTCGAGCTTCATCGGCCGGGCGCTCTCGTCGGTGTCGCCGGAGGCGGCGAGCCGCGGCGCAGCCTTCGGCTACTGGCTCCACGTTTTGATCCTGCTCACGTTCCTGAACTACCTGCCCTACTCCAAGCACATCCACCTGCTCGGCGCGCTGCCGAACATCTTCTTGCGCAACCGCTCCGAGCGCCGGCTCGATCTGCCGAAGATAAACCTCGAGGACGAGACGCAGTGGGGCGTCGGCAAGTTCGAGCAGCTCTCGTGGAAGAGCCTGCTCGACACGTACGCGTGCACCGAGTGCGCGCGCTGCTCGAACTACTGCCCCGCGTACAACACCGGCAAGAACCTCTCGCCGATGCAGCTCATCCACGACATCCGCTACGAGATGCTCGATCGCGTCGAGGTCCGCGAGAAGATCGCAAAGCTCGAGGGCGACGTGGCGAGCCTCGTGGCGTACACGCAGCGCCAAGCGGCGGGCGACGGCGACGGTGACGGCCACGGCAAGGCGAACGGCCACGGCGACGGCCACGGCCACGAGCACCCGGACCTCGCCTACCTCCGCGAGCAGCTCGCGGCGGCCCAGGCCGAGGAGGCGGCGATGCCGAGGCTCACGGGCGGCCGGGTGCAGGAGGACACGCTGTGGGCCTGCACCACGTGCGGCGCGTGCCAGGAGGTGTGCCCGGTCTTCATCGAGCACCCGCTCAAGATCATCCAGATGCGGCAGAACCTCGTGCTCGAGCAGGAGAAGACGCCGCCGGAGCTGGTGCGCACGTTCCGCAACCTCGAGCGGCAGCAGAACCCGTGGGGCATCGCCAGCGATCAGCGCATGGACTGGGCAAACGGCCTCGACGTGCCGACGATCGAGGACAACCCGGATCCCGAGTACATCCTGTGGGTCGGCTGCGCGGGCGCGTTCGACAGCCGCATCATCAAGCAGACGCGCGCGATGATCAAAGTGCTCGACGCGGCGGGCGTGGACTACGCCGTGCTCGGCCACCAGGAGGTGTGCACGGGCGATCCGGCGCGCCGCGCGGGCAACGAGATGATGTTCCAGGCGCTCGCCGAGCAGAACGTCGAGACCTTGAAGTCGGTCGGCGCGAAGAAGGTGGTGACGTCGTGCCCGCACTGCCTGCACACGCTGCGGCACGACTACCCGCAGTTCGGCGCGAACCTCGAGGTGGTCCACCACACGCAGCTGATCGATCACCTGTTCGCCGAGGGCAAGCTCAAGGCGGCGAAGGCGCCGGTCGACACCATCACGTACCACGACAGCTGCTACCTCGGCCGGTGGAACCGCGAGTTCGATGCGCCGCGGAACATCATCCACGCCGTCCTCGAGCCGGGCGGCGATCGCGGCTACCGCGAGCTTACGCGCAGCAAGCGCCACGGCTTCTGCTGCGGCGCGGGCGGCGGCCGCATGTTCATGGAGGAGCACGAGGGCCAGCGCGTCAATTTCAACCGCACCGACGAGATCATCGAGGCGCAGGTCAGCGCCGTCGCGGTCGCGTGCCCGTTCTGCAACATCATGCTGACGGATGGCATGAAGCAGCGGAACGTCGAGGAGAAGATCGCCGTGCTCGACGTCGCGGAGCTCGTCGCGGCGAGCATCCCCGACGTGCCGGTGGATCGGCTCGTCCGCAAGAAGAAGCCGGCCGCCGAAGGCGCGTAGCCGGAGCGTGGCCGGAGCGTGGCCCGGATCGCGCGAGGCGGCGAGCGGCGCGTGTATGATGCCGCGCGATGAATGGATGTACCGCGAGCCTCCTGCTCGCAGCTCTCGGGCTCGTCGCCTGCGGTGGCGATGACGCCGTCCAGGGCGCGCACGGCCAGTGCGCGTTCGGCGGCGAGCTCAACGACTGTCCGGACGCCGAGCGCACGCCGGAGGGCGCGTGCTGGCGCCTCGTCGACTGCGGCGCGATCCCGATCGCCTACGAGAACCCGGACGATCCGAACGATCGCCGCTTCGACTGGGGCCAGTGCGTCGATTACATCGCGGGCCGGACGGACGATCGCCAGCGGATCATGATCAACTGCATCGCCGCGTCGGTCTGCGACGAGCTCCGCGTCTTCGGCTCGCCCGAGGACCCGAACCGCAACGACATCCGCTGCATCCGGCTCGGTGATCCGTGAAGACCGCGCTCGCGTTCGTCGCAGGCGCGGTGCTCGCGATGGCGGCGGCCCCGGCCCACGCGCAGCCCGTGGACGTCCCCGCCCTCGTCAAGCTGATCGAGAACCAGCCGCCGGATCAGGATCGCACGACGTGGAAGGAGAAGCGCCGCGACGCCACGCGCAAGCTCGCCCAGAGCAAGGACAAGCGCGCCGTCCCGACGCTGATCAAGCTCGCCGACGCCGAGACGTTCGACATCATCGGCGAGATCGCGATCGAGGGCCTCGGCAACCTCGGCGACTCGTCGGCGGTGCCGGTGCTGCAGAAGATCGCGAACGACAGCGCGCGTGACAAGGCGCAGCGCGACCTGGCCGTGAAGGCGCTCGGCAAGCTCGGCGCGAGCGCGACCGGCGGCGGCGGCACGGGCGGCACCGGCGGCACCGGCGGCACCGGCGCAACGGGCGGCACCGGCGGCACCGGCGGCACCGGCACCACCGGCACCACCGGCACCGGCGGCACCACGGGCGCGACCGGCGCGGGCACCGGCACGACCGGCACCGGCGGCACAGGCGGCACGGGCGCGGGCACAGGCACCGGCACCGGCACCACCGGCGGCAGCGATGGCACCGGCACCGGCACCGGCACCGGCACTGGCACCGGCGGCGCCGTCACCGGCAGCTCCCTCCTCGGCGAAAAGCCAGCGCCGGGGCTGCCGGCGCTGCCGACCTTGCCCGAGGATCTGCTCGGCGCGACGGAGCGGCTGACGTTCGCCGCCGGGACCGCGAGCCTGGCCTACGACACGGTCCGCAACCGCTCCTCGTTCGACGCCGACGTGACCGGCACCTACCAGAAGCGCATCGAGCGCGAGCAGCTGGCCTGGGGCTGGAACGCGGGCGCGCACGTGCTCGCCGGGCTCATCAACCCGCGCGGCCGCCAGGTGACGCGCGGCCTGCAGGCCACCCTCGCCGGCGACGCCGACGTCCGCTACTACGTCGGGCCGGGGCTGTACTTCGGCGGCAAGGCGACGCTCGGCACGCAGCTGAACTACATCGCCGATCTCGAGCAGGATCCGAACAACGACCTCCGCGACGCGCGGTTCACGCTCGACGCGCAGGCCGCGCTCGTCGGTGGCTACGGCCGCGTGATCGACGTCGGCGGCGCGATCCGCGTGCGCCGGTTGACGCGCACGCTCGACGCCGCCCGCGCGCTCGGCAAGCCGATCGACGCGGCGATCGCGCGCCGGCTCCAGCTCACGTGGTGGTCGCTGCGCGGCGAGCGCTCGTCGTACCGCGCGCTCGTCGCGACGATCGCGCTCCTGCGCGAGGCGGGCATCCTGCTCAGCGAGCCGGACGCCGGCCTCACGTACGAGCTCCTGAACGTCCTGCGCGACTCGCAGCTGTTCCTGCGCCCGAGCGGGCTCGACCTCCAGCTCGGCGTCGCCGAGAGCTACCTCGTCCGCCCCGGCGAGATCGGCAACGGCTCGAACTTCGGCCGCGAGGCGGGGCGCGTCGAGCAGATCCTGTTCGCGGCGGGGTACGGCCTGCAGACGGCCGACGACACCGTCGAGATCTCCGGCACGGGCTACGGCCGGCTGCGCGTGCTCGCCCCGGACAACCCGTACCAACCGTCGCCGTGGGCTGCCGGCGCCGCCGCGCGGCTGCGCCGCTTCACGTACGGCGACCACGGCGATCCGTTCGGCGTCTTCGATCTGACCGCCGACGTGAAGCTCTCGAACGACCGGCTCGATCCGAACGGCGACAACAACCAGACCGGCCTGCGCATCGGCGGCCAGCTCGGGTTCACCTACTGGGTCAATCAGGCGTCCGGACTGCGGCTCGCCGCGACCGCCGCCATCGACAGCGGCGAGCTCTTCGTAGGCGCGCAACTCGAGGCCACGTACGGGTTCCTGAGCTCCACGTTCGCCGGCCTCTGATTGGTATACTGGTCGGACCAACCGTCTGCTACGGTGGTCACGATGTCTCAACTTTCACCGAAGCAGCACCAGACGCTGGTCGCGGTGGCGGAGGCGGCCCTGCCCGCCGGCCGATTCATCCCTGCGGCTGGTGAAGCCACCGTGCAGAAGGTCGAGCGCTTCGCGAGCACGCTGCCGGACATGGTGCAGAGCGGGCTCGGCAGCCTGCTCCGCGGGCTCGACGCGCTCGCGTGGCTCCACGAGCGGCGCTCGTTCGCGCGCGCGACGCCGGAGCAGCGGCTCGCGCTGCTCGATCGGTGGCGCACCGGCGGCCCGCTCCGCCGGCTGCTCCTGCGCGCGCTGGTGACGCCGCTCAAGCTGGCGCACTTCGACGATCCGGGGCTCTACAAGCAGCTCGGCTGCGTCTACGACGTGATGGCCCCCGCCGCCGAGGCCAAGCCGGCGTACATGCGCGATCGCGTGCACACCAAGCTCGACGGCGATCTGGCGGTCGAGTGCGACGTGGTCGTGATCGGCACGGGCGCGGGGGGCGCGGTCGTCGGGCGCGAGCTCGCCGAGGCGGGGCTCGCGGTGGTGCTCGTCGAGGAGGGCCGATACTTCGAGCGCAAGGACTTCACGGGCCGCACGTTCGAGATGAACCAGAAGCTGTACCGGAACAGCGGCACGACGTTCTCGATCGGCAACGTGCCGATCCCGATCCCGATGGGCAAGACGGTGGGCGGCACGACGACGGTCAACTCCGGCACGTGCTACCGCACGCCGGACCGCGTGCTCGCGTCGTGGGCGAGCGACCTCGGCCTCCTGGAGCTGTCGCCCGAGCACATGGGGCCCTACTTCGAGCGCGTCGAGCGCGTGCTGCAGGTCGAGGCGGCGCGCGCCGAGCTGCTCGGCGGCAACGGCCGCGTGATCGCGCGCGGCGCCAACGCGCTGGGCTTCACGCGCCACAAGCCGCTCCTGCGCAACGCGCCCGCGTGCGACGGCCAGGGCGTGTGCTGCTTCGGCTGCCCGACGGACGCCAAGCGCTCGACGAACGTCAGCTACGTCCCGCTGGCGCTGCGCGCGGGCGCCGAGCTGTTCCCGGGCGCGCGGGTCCAGCGCATCCTCGTCGAGGACGGGCGCGCGCGCGGCGTCGTGGCCGAGACCGAGGACGGGCACGTCTTGACGGTGCGGGCGCGCGCGGTCGTGGCGGCGTGCGGCACGCTCATGACGCCGATCCTGCTCGAGCGCCAGGGCCTCGGCACGGCGTCGGGCCAGCTCGGCAAGAACCTCTCGATCCACCCAGCGGGCGGCGCGCTCGCCGAGTTCGACGAGGAGATCCTGCCGTGGAAGGGCATCCCGCAGGGCTACGCCGTCGAGGATCTGCACGACGAGGGCATCCTCTACGAGGGCGCGATGGTGCCGCTCGAGATGTCGATGACGATGACGCAGCTGATCGGCCCGGAGCTGGTCCGGCTCGCCGAGTCGTTCGATCACGTCGCGAGCTTCGGCTTCATGATCGAGGACTCGTCGCGCGGCTCGGTGCGCGAGTTCCGCGGGCAGCCGATGATCAAGTACTGGCTCACCGAGCAGGACGTCTCGCACGTCAAGCGCGCGCTCGACGTGCTCGCGCAGCTGTTCTTCGCGGCGGGCGCGCGGCGCGTCCACATGCCGATCCACGGCTTCGACGTCATGGAGTCAGCCGACGATCTGGCGGCGCTGCGGCGCGCGACGCTCCGGCCGTGGGACTTCGACCTGTCCGCGTACCACCCGCTCGGCACGGCGCGCATGGGCGTCGACGCGGCGACGTCGGTGATCGGGCCGGATCACGAGGTCCACGACACGCCGGGGCTGTACGTCGTCGACGGCGCGGCGGTGCCGACGCCGCTCGGCGTGAACCCGCAGGTCACGATCATGGCGCTCGCGACGCGCGCGGCCGAGAAGATCGCGGCCGCGCTGGCCTGAAGGCCGCGAGCTGCGGGCCGGGCCGGGCCGTCGATCGCGGGTGATGGCCCTCGGCTACGAGGATCACCGCGTGGGGTACTCGATACTGCCGGACGTGACGAGCTGGCGCACGTAGGCACGGCCAGCGGGGCGATCGAGGCTCACGACACGCGAGCGAGCGCAAGCTGCACGGCTTTGTAATCCAGCCGGGCGGAGCTTGCGGCATCGAGGCCGTAGAGAGCAGCGATCTCCGAGGGATCGAGCGATTCAGCATACTGGACCGTGTACACCCGAGGAGAGCCGAACTCCCAGGTCACGAAACGCCAGGACTCATGCAGGGTCAATCCGATGGTGTGCCCCCAGGTATAAACTCCCGCCTCTGACAACACGCTCCACGTCCAGTCGTAAGGATTGTCGGCGAAAGAGACCTGGACTAGATCGAGGCACACCATGCTCGCATCGTGCTCGGCGTTGGCCGCCAATCGGGGCAGCACCGCGCTCGCGAACCGTGTCGGTCTGGTCTTCACCGCTTGGTTCGGGCCCACGAATTCTCCTGGGAGCATCCGAAGCATCTCGTGATGAGGCCGTGCCTTCGCCAGGGTGGCCATGCACGAAGGCTACCGCGAACGCTTGCCAGCCGAGGCCGATCGGAGCCTCGCGTTCCCGTACGCGGCAGAATCCCTGTGGCGCAGCCACCTTGCGCCGCTAACCCGTTGGCGAACGGCGGCTGGTGAACGGCGGCTGCGGCCGCGGTGGTGCGCCGGGCAAACGAGGCACGGCAGCCTCGGCGGCGTGAGGAGAGAGGCGACCGGGCGCGCGTCAGCTGCGGCGGGGCTTAGCAGGTCGCGCAGCGAGAGAGCGGTCTCGGCACCCTTGCTCCTGAGCGTCAAGGAGGTGACTCGCAGCGCCAATCCTCATGCGCCGCGATCTCCGCGATCAGAGATCCACGCGCTCGCGCCAGGTGGCGGCGGGGCCGGGCTCGAAGCGGACGTCGGCGAGCACGTTGCGCACGCAGGTGGCGGTGGCCGAGCCGAGGTCGGTATCGATGACGTTCAGGAAGTTGACGGCGCCGTTGCCGTCGACGCGCAGCTCGAGCTGGACGTAAGTGCCGGTCAGGCCCTGCTTGGCGATCCGCCGCGTGCACTGGCGGAGGCGCGCCTGATCGAGGCGGGCGCGGAGCTGGCGGCTGCGCTCGGCGACGGCGCGCGTCGACGGCTGCTCGGCGGGCAGCTCGAAGCGCGCGGCGGGGGCGCCCGCGGCGGGCGCGCCGACGTCGACCCAGCCGGCGCGGCGGAACCGGCCGGCGGCGTCGGCGGTCTCGACGGTGTGGCGGCCGGGCATCACGCGGACGCGCAGCGGCGCGGGCCCGAGCTCGACGCCGTCGACGCGCACGGCGCGCCGGCTGGCGCTGGTGATCTCGAGCGGCGCCGAGCTCTGGAGCAGCGCCTCGGGGCTCCACACGGGCAGGCGCAGCGGCGCGGCCTCGGCAAGCGCGCTGGCCTCCTCGGCGGAGAGCGGCACGACCTCGTCGGCGGAGGCGGCGCGGCCAGCGGCCAGCTCGAGGCGGCGGGCCGAGTCGACCAGGACGGTGCTGCGTGGATCGCGCACGGCCACCTTGCCGTGGCTGCACGCGACGGCAGTGGCGCCGCCATCGTGGCGGACCCGGAACTGCGTGCCGCGGACCTCGATCGTCCGCTCGCCGGCGATCACGGCGAAGCGCTGGCGCGGCCCGCGCGGCGAGATCTCGACGTCGACGGTGCCCTCGACGGCGAGCTCGATCGCGGCCGTGTCGAACCGGCGCAGCTCGAGCCGGCTGCCGGGCAGGAGCGCGAACGCGCCGGCCTCCGCGAACTGGATGTCGACGCGGCCCTCGCCGGTGGCGATCACGGCGCCAGGGCCGAGCGTCGCCGCGAACAGCTCCGCGGGCGCGCGGCCGTCGATCGTGACGTCGCCGGTAGCGCGGTTGACGAGGCCGACGAGAGGCGACGGCGGCGACGGCGACGACGGCGGCGCGGGCGCGGGCGCGGGCGGGAACACGGCCGCGACGTCTGACGCCGACGGCGACGCGACGCCCGACGGCGACGGCGCAGCGACGCCCGACGGCGACGCGGCCGACGCCGACGGCGCGGCCACCTCGGCGCGGCCCGGCGGATCGAGCGCGATCGGCCCGGTCACGAGCGCGAGTGCGGCCGCGCCAGCGCCGAGCGCGCCGAGCGCGAGCCAGCGCCAGAGGCGCCGCGAGGCCCCGCGCGGCGCCGCCGCGGCCGCGCGCCGCTCCTTCGAGACGGCCCAGTGGACGCGCGCGCGCACCGAGTCCCACGGCAGATCCGGCGCCGGCTGCGCGCGGATCGACGAGAAGCTGCCGCTCGCGCGCTGGACGCGATCGCGGGCGCGCGCGCAGGCGCGGCACGCCGCGGCGTGCTGGTCCATCGCCGCGCGCTCGTCGTCGCCGACGCGGCCGGCCCACGCATCGCTCCAGCGGTGCGGCGCGACGTGCCGGCTCACGACGCCTCTCCTTCCCCGCCTGCATCGCCGGCTGCATCCTCGCCGGGCGCGGCGGCCTCGCCGGCGGCGTCGCCCGCGATCACGCGATAGAATTCGCGGCGCGCGTAGAACAGGCGCGTCCGTACGGTGACCGGGTTCGATTCGACGAGGTACGCGATCTCCTTCAGATCGAGGCCCTCGATCTCGTGCAGGTACAGTACGAGGCGCTTCTTCGGCGCCAGGTGCTCGAGCGCGCGGTAGACGCGCTCCTGATCCTGGCGGCGCTCGAGGCTACGATCGGGCGTCTCGGGCCGCTCGGTCAGGCTCGGATCGGCCATCGCCGCATCGAGATCGGCCACGCCGACGGCGGGCGGGCGCCGCTTGCGCGTGCGGATCCGGCCGAGCGCCACGTTGACGCAGATCCGGTAGAGCCACGTCGAGAGCCGCGCGTCGCCGCGGAAGCGCGACAGCCCGCGGAACGCGATGACGAAGACCTCCTGGACGAGATCCTCGAGATCGGTGCGGTCACCGAGGACGCGGTAGAGGTTGCCGGCGACCTGGCGGCGGTAGCGGTGGTACAGCTCGTCGTGGGCGGCGCGGTCGTCGGCGCGGCAACGCTCGATCAGATCCGCCTCATCCGCAGGGGCCAAGGGGCCCTGCGAGATCGAGCCGGCATCGCGCTTCACGAGCCTCAGCATACGTGGTGCCCGTCTGGCTTAGTGGCCGGTTCCCGCGCCGCGTTCAACGGCGTGCCCGCGCGCACGGCGAAGGTGAGCCTGCTTACCGCCACGCAGGCTACGCGCCCGAAATCGTCGCGTTCGCGGTCCCCGGCTCTCAGCGCCGCGCCGGGAGAGCCGTGAACTCGAGATCCCGGCCGATCGTGCACTTGAGCCCCTCCTCGTCCCCGACGGCCTCGAAGACGCAGGCGGTCTCGTCAGCGGCGGTGGTCGCCTTCCCCTTGTTCGGGAACGTGAGGACGATGCGCGCCCCCTCGATCCGCCAGGTGCCCTTGAACGGCGTGTCGTAGACGCTGCCCTGGCAGGCCGTCTTCACGCGCAGCTTGAACGTGCGATCGCGGAGCGCAGAGAAGCGGATCTCGGGCCGATCGCACGCGGTGCTGGACTGCTCCCACTGGCCGCCGAAGCCCATCATGCGCTCGTACACCGACGTCGGCTTGCGATCGAGGCCGACCGCGGCGCGGAACTTCGCGTCGCTGCGCAAGGACGCGAACGCGGGATCGAAGCGCGCCTCGATGAGCCACTCGATCGCGTCGGCGCGCGCCGCGCCGCCGAGCACGCCGAGCGTCGTCAGCGCGTCCGCCGGCTGCTTCGCCGCGATCTGCGCCGCGGCGACGCGGAACAGCGCCTCGGGGTGCGTGCCGTCGAGGGTGAGCACCGCCTTCCACGCGGCGAGCGCCTTGGCGCCAGCGGGCGCCTTGCGGGCCGCGGCGACCGCGGCGGTCACCTTCGGATCGGCGGGCGGCGCCGGCGCGGTCGCGGCCGCGGTCGGATCCTTGGCCGTCGGGTCTTTCCCCGTCGGGTCCTTGCTCGGATCCGGGCCCGTCAGGATCTTGTGGTCCGGATCCTCGCCGGGCGGGGGCTTCCCCGTCGGGTCCTTCCCGCCCGGGGCCTTGCCCGACGAATCGGCCGGCACGCTCCGCTGGAGCGCGGCGCCCTGGCCGAGATCGAACCCGATCACGTCCGTGACGTCCTTGCCGAGGCGGCGCGTCGTGTACGCGACGGCGACGCGATCGAGGTACTGGCTCGTGTAGACCTCGGTGACCTTGCCGATCGGATCGGCCGCGGTCCACGTCACCACCGGCGTGCCGGTCGCCTTGAGCGACACCGTGAGCGTGCGGCCCGCCGCGGTGGCGACGAACATCCCCTTCGTCCCCGCCTGCGGGATCGGATCTTTGATCGAGAGCCGGGCGACCACGTCGGCCGCGGCCTGCGTGCACGTCGGCGTCCCCGACGCGGCGCCCTCCGCGACCTTGAGCGGCGTGCAGACGCGATCCTGGTTCACGAGGTACGGGCGATCGACGCCCGAGAAGCCGCCGAACTTGTCGGCCGCCGCGGTCCCGGCCACGAGCAGGGAGCTACCGATGACGAGGAGCTGCGCGTGCCGCATCGACATGTTGGGACGTGATAGCGCGATCCGCATTCAACTGCTCATGCGGCCCACGGATATTACCCTGTGCCGCGCCGCGGCAAAGCTGATAAGTTCGGCGTTACGCCTGTGGCGAGCTTCTTCACCCGCGCCAGCGCCGCCCTCGATCGCGGCGTCGTCCGTCTGATGGAGCGCCGCATGGCGCCGCGCGCGCCGCGGCTCCAGGAGAGCGACGCGCGCGCCCGGCTGGCCGCGCTCGCCGCCGAATACAGCGACGGCACGCTCGGCCTGCCGAGCCGGTTCTTCCCCGAGCCGGAGCCGCCCGAGGTCGCGCTCGCGCCGGCCGGCGACGGGCCGCTCGGCACGCAGGCGATCGATCTGTCGTGGCCGTCCGCGTACGAGCCGTTCCTCCCGGCGGCGCGCGACCTCCACGCGCGCGTCGTCGAGAACCTCACAGCGCACGCGCGGTGGTGGACGTCGGGACCCGGCCGCCCGACGATCGTCCTCCTGCACGGCTGGTCCGGCGGCAACCACTGGGTCACCGCGCGCTCGTTCACGCTGCCGTACTGGCTGCGCCACGGCTACGACGTCGCGGCGTTCGTGCTGCCGTTCCACGGCCCGCGCGCGCCGGGCGCCTCGGGCGCGCTCTTCCCGAACCCGAACCCGCTGCGCACGAACGAGGGCTTCGGACAGGCAATCTACGATCTGCGCGCGCTGGCGCGCTTCCTCCGGAGCCGCGGCGCGTCCGCCGTCGGCGCGATGGGCATGAGCCTCGGCGGCTACACGACGGCGCTCTGGGCGAGCATCGCCGGTGCACCTTCACCGGGCGCACTCGATTTCGCCGTCGCGATGATCCCGGCCGTGTCGATGGCCCGCCTCCTGTGGCGCCACGGCGAGACCAGTCCGGCGCGCCGCGCCGCCGCGCGCGCCGGCATCACCGAGGATCTGCTCGCCGACGCGTTCGCCGTGCACGCGCCGACCACGCGGCCGCCGCAGCTGCCCCGCGAGCGGCTCGCCGTGATCGCGGGGCGCGGCGATCGCATCACGCCGCCGGACCACGCCGAGGAGCTCGCGCGGCACTGGGGCATCGACGTCGCCTGGTTCCCCGGCGGCCACCTGGCGCAGGTCGGCCGCGGCGAGGCGCTGCGCGCGGTGCGGCAAAAGCTCGGCTCGCTCGGCCTCCCCGGGCGCGAGTTCCGGTCATGACCGAGCGCGGCGCCCCGCACACCCGCTGCTCGCTCGCCAAGGCGCTCGCCGACGGCGGGCCGATGCTGCTCGACGGCGCGATGGGCTCGCTGCTCTACGAGCGCGGCGTGCTCCACACGCGCAGCTACGACGAGCTGAACCTCTCGCAGCCCACGCTGATCCGCGGCGTGCACCACGACTACACCACGGCCGGCGCCGAGATCATCGAGACCAACACGTTCGGCGCGAACCGGATCGCGCTCGCGCGGCACGGGCTCGCCGATCAGATGGCGGCGATCAACCGCGCCGGCGTCGAGCTCGCGCGCATCGCGGCCGGCGACCGCGCGTACGTCGCCGCCGCCGTCGGGCCGACCGGCGTCAAGTTCGGCGTCGCCACCACCGCCGAGCGGCGGCGCGCCCGGTTCGCGCTCGCCGAGCAGATCGACACGCTCGTGCTCGCGGGCGCCGACGCGATCATCCTCGAGACGTTCACGTCGATCCTCGAGATGGAGACGGCGATCGAGGTCGCCAAGGAGCGCGGGCCGCGCGTCCCGGTGTTCGCGATGATGGTGTTCGACGCCGAGGGCAAGAGCGACGGCGGGCTCGGCCCGCCGGAGATCGCGGATCGCCTCATCGCCGCGGGCGCCGACGTCGTCGGCGGCAACTGCGGGATCGGGCCGGCCGAGCTGTACCAGGTCGTCGTCAACATGGTCGGGCGCGGCGCGCCGGTGATCGCGCAGCCGAACGCCGGCCTGCCCGCCTCCGTCGACGGGCGCACGCTGTACGTCGCGAACCCGGAGCACTTCGGCGTGTTCGCGCGCCGCATGCTGAAGAGCGGCGTGCGGCTGATCGGCGGCTGCTGCGGCACCACGCCGGAGCACACGCGGTCGATGCTCGGCGCGGTGCGCATGATGCGCGGCGAGGTGGTCGGCGCGCTCGACGGAAGGCGCGAGGACGGCGGCAGCGGCGCCGCAGCCGCGGTCTCCGTCACGGGCGCCGCGCCGCAGCCGGTGCGGCCGGCGAAGGTGCCGGTCGGCGAGCGCAGCCGGCTCGGCGGGCGGCTCGCGCGCGGCGAGTTCATCGTGTCCGTCGAGCTGACGGCGCCGCCGGGCAGCGATCTCACGAAGACCAAGCAGCAGGTCGCCGAGCTCGGCAAGGGCGGCGTCGACATCGTCAACATCGCCGATGGCCCGCGCGCGTCGGCGCGCATGGCGAACGTGGCGGTGTGCGCGCGGCTCGCCAGCGAGACGTCCGTCGAGCCGATCCTCCACGTCTGCTCGCGCGACCGGAGCTTCCTCGGGCTCGTCGCGCACCTGCTCGGCGCGCAGGGCCTGGGGCTGCGCAACCTCGTCATCATCACGGGCGATCCGCCGAAGATGGGCGACTACCCGTTCTCGACGCCGGTCTACGACGTCGACTCGGTCGGCCTCCTGCGGATCGCGGCCGGGCTCAACGCGGGCGTCGATCCGGCCGGCAAGGAGTGCGAGCCGACGTCGTTCGTGCTCGCGACGGGCGCCGAGCCGGGCGCGCACGACCGCGAGCGCGAGCTGCGCCGGCTCGAGGACAAGAAGCTGGCGGGCGCCGAGCTCGTCATGACGCAGCCGGTGTACGACCCGCGGACGCTCGATCGCTTCCTCGAGGACGCCCGGCCGCTCGGGCTGCCGGTCATGGTCGGCATCCTGCCGCTCGCGTCGCACCGAAACGCGGAGTTTTTGCACAACGAGGTGCCGGGGATGTCGATCCCGGCCGAGTACCGCGAGCGCATGGCGAAGGTGGGCTCGGGGCCGGCCGCGCGCGCCGAGGGGATCCGCATCGCGCAGGAGGCGCTCGAGGCCGTCAAGCATCGCGTCGCCGGCGCGTACGTGATGCCGCCGTTCAACCGCGTCGACGCCGCGCTCGCGGTGCTCGAGGTCTGCACCGATCGCTGGCAGCCGCAGAAGACCCCAGCGAGCGAAGCGCGCGACTCCGTACCGCCGAGCGCCCCGCGAGGCGATCAACGCGGCGCGCCCGGCCCCGGGACGGGCGGCCCGACGCCGTGAGCCTGACCCTCGACGAGGCGCGCGCGCTGCACGCCGAGATCTGCGTCCTCGATCTGCACGCCGACACGGCGAAGCTCATGGACAAGCTCGGCTACGACCTCGCGCTGCGGCACGAGCGGCCGATGCCGCGGATGGCCAACGTGTTCGGCCACGTCGACCTGCCGCGGCTGCGCGAGGGCGGCGTCGCCGGCCAGTTCTTCAGCTTCTGGACCACGCCCTACCCCGAGCGCGGGTGCGCCCGCGCGGTGGCGAGCCAGCTCGACGCGCTCGACCTGGCCATGGCCAAGCACCCGGCGGACCTCGCGTGGACCCGCACGGGCGCCGACGTCCGCGCCGCCAAGGCGGCCGGCCGGATCGCCGCGCTCGGCGGGATCGAGGGCGGCCAGGCGCTCGAGGGCCAGCTCGAGGCGATCGAGGCGTTCGCGCGCCGCGGCGTGCGCTACCTCGGCCTCCTCCACTTCTCGGCGAACGCGATCGGCCGGCCGGCGAAGGGCCGCGGCTCGGATCACGCCGAGGGGCTGACGGCGTTCGGGCGCGACGCCGTGCGCGAGTGCGAGCGGTGCGGCGTGATCGTCGACCTCGCGCACATCAACCGGCGCGGCTTCTTCGACGCGCTCGAGCTCGCGACGTTGCCGCCGATGGTCTCGCACACCGGCGTGATCGGCGTGCACGCGCACTGGCGCAACATCGACGACGAGCAGCTCCGCGCCGTCGCCGACAAGGGCGGCTGCGTCGGCGTCATCTTCGCGCGCCGCTTCCTCGGCGGCGCCTCGCTCGACTCCGTCGTCGATCACCTGCTCCACATCGTCGACGTGGCGGGCGAGGACGTGCCCGCGCTCGGCTCGGACTTCGACGGCTTCGTCGTCCCGCCGGTCGGGCTCGAGGACATCGCCGCGCTGCCGAACCTGACGGTGGCGCTCTCGCGGCGCGGCGTGCCTCCGCGCGTGCTCGAGAAGATCCTCGGCGGGAACGTCCTCGCCGTGCTCGACGCGGTCCCGGCCTGGGGCCGGCTCGAGCCGGCAGTGGGTCCGGCGTCCGACGCCGCGCCAGCGGGTCCCGCGTGAGGCGCCGCGCCACCGCCCCGCCGCCGCCGCGCACCCCGCCGCCGTCCCGCTGGCAGGTGCGCCGCGCCGAATTCGAGGTCGCGCTCGGCGGCGTCCAGCTCCGCGCCATGGAGCGCGCGATCGCGCTCGCGGCGGGCGTGCGCGCCGGCCAGACCCCCGACGGCGTCGCCTACTGGACGCGCGCCGGGCGCCCCGGCGCCGCCGATGCCGCGCCCGCGCTGCCGATCGCCGGGATCCACGGCTTCGGCGGCGACAAGGAGACGTGGCTCATGCTCGGGGCGCTGATCCCGCGCGCGCGGGGGCTGGCGCTGATCGATCTGCCGGGCCACGGCCGCTCGGTGGACGTGCCCGAGGATCGCGCGAGCATCCGCCACCACGCCGAGGCGGCGCTGCGCGTCCTCGACGAGCTCGGCTTCGAGCGCGCCGTCGTCTGCGGCAACTCGATGGGCGGCGGCGTCGCGCTGCGGCTCGCGGCGTCGTGGCCGGATCGCGTCGCGGGGCTCGTCCTCGTCGCGTCGGTCGGCCGCGACGTCCACGACGGCGGCGCGCGCGCGTGGATCACCGGCGACAACCCGCTGATCCCGCGCGAGGCCGACATCGAGCGCTTCATGGAGCTCGTGCTCGAGCGCCCGCCGCCCGTGGGCCGCGCCGTGATCCGGCACGTCGTCACGCAGCGGGCGCGCCGCGCCGACGCGCTGCACCGGCTGTTCCGCGGCTTCGTGCTCGCCGACGGCGAGGCCGGCGTGCCGCGCGATCTCGCGGCGATCCGCCAGCCGGCGCTCGTGCTCCACGGCGAGCAGGACCGCATCATCGACAAGCGCGTCGCCGAGGATCTGGTCGCCGCCCTGCCCGCCGCCGAGCTGATCGTGATGCGCGGCGTCGGCCACGCGCCGCAGCTCGAGGCGCCGCGCCACACCGCCCGCATCGTCGAGCGCTTCGCGCGCCGCCTCGACGGCGGCCCCGCTCCCGAGTAGGGTGACAGGCGCCTTCCATGTGGTGGCGCCGCCTCCGCTACTCGCTGCTCCTCGTCGCGCTGTGCGCCGTCGCGACGTGCCCGGCGGCGCAGCGCTCGTGCACGGCGAAGTCGCGCGCGCGCGAGGCGGAGCAGATCCTCGGCTACCTGGCGGAGCGCGTCGAGGCCGCGATCGCCGCGACCGGCCGCGTGCCGGAGACCCCGGCGGGCCCGACCCCGGCGACCGACTGCTGCACGCAGGGCGGCACGTGCACGGCCGATCCGGCGGCGTGGTCGGCGCCCGGCTGGCGGGCGCTCGCGTTCTCCGTCGACGCCGAGCACCGCTACACGTACGCCTACGCCCCGGATCCAGGCGGCCGCGCCGCGGTCCTGCGCGCGGCGGGCGACCTCGACTGCGACGGCAAGCCCGCGGTGTACGAGCTCGAGATCCGCATCGAGGCGCAGGGCCCGGTGCGGCGGTGGAGGCGCAAGGATCCGTACGAGTGAGCGCGCCGGCCGCCGGACCTCGAGGCCCCGGCGGCCCCGGCGGCCCCGGCGGCGACCGGTCATGGCCGCAGCTGGCGGAGCTCGGCCTCGAGCGCGGCGATCTTCGCGTCGCGCTCGGCGAGCGCGGCCGCCACGACCTTCGCGTCGATGAGCTGCGGGATGTGCTGCGGACAGTTGATGTCCCACGCGTCCACGTGGATGACGATCGCCTGCTCGACACGCGCGCCGTCCCGATCGCCCGCGCCGCCCGGAACCGCGAGCGATGCCGCGAACGCAGCATCATCCGCGACGACCCGGGCCTGGCCCCAGATCTTGATCCGCCGCCGGTGGGCGTAATCGATCAGGAACAGGTGAACGCGCGGGTTCTCGCTCAGGTTGCCGGTGCTGATGTACTGGCGGTTGCCGCGGAAGTCCGCGAACGCGAGCGTCCGCGCGTCGAGGACGCGCAAGAAGCCGGGCGGGCCGCCGCGGTGCTGGATGTACGGCTGGCCGTCCGCGTTCGCGGTGCCGAAGAAGAAGCTGGTCTGCGCCGCGATGAACGCCGTGAGATCGGCGTCGATCACGGTGCGCCACCCCGATCCGGCCTCCATGCGCGCATAGGCCGCGCGCGAGCCCCGCGCGCGCTGCACCTCCTTCACCGCGGGCGTGAACGCGACGTCGCTCGGAGCCACCAGCACCTGGTCTCGCGCCTGGTCCCGGGCCCGGTCGAGCGCCCGATCCACGACCCGCTCCAGCGCCTGATCCGGCTCATGATCACCTTCGCCGCGCATGGCTAGAGCCCCAGCTCCGTGAGGCCCGGGTGCCCGGCCGGGCGCGGGCCGAGCGGCCAGCGGAAGAGGCGCGCCGCCTCGGTGATCGCGACGTCGTTGATGCTCGCCTCGCGGCGCCGCATCAGCCCGGCGTCGTCGAACTCCCACTGCTCGTTGCCGTGCGCGCGGAACCAGCTGCCGTGCTCGTCGTGGAACTCGTAGACGAAGCGCACGGCGATGCGCTCGCCCGTGTACGCCCACACCTCCTTGATGAGGCGGTACTCGCGCTCGCGCTGCCACTTGCGGTGCAGGAACGCGGTGATCGCCGCGCGGCCCTGGAAGAACTCGGACCGGTTCCGCCACCGGCTGTCCTCGGTGTACGCGAGGGCGACGGCCGCCGGATCGCGGCGGTTCCAGGCGTCCTCGGCCATGCGCGCCTTCTGCGCGGCGGTCTCGGACGAAAACGGCGGCACAGGGGGCCGGCTCGTGGCGCGCGGTGAGTCTTGCATCGTCCCCGCAATCTGCACCCGCGGGGCTTGCGCAACAATCCGCGAAGAAGACAATGAACTATTCCTGAAATGGAAACAGTGCCCGTGCCCCCGGCACCCAACGAGGAGCCCGCCCGATGGACCGCTTCGCCGCGATGAAGGCGTTCGTCACGGTCGCCGAGCTGCAAGGCTTCGCGGCCGCGGCCCGGCAGCTCCGGATCTCGCCACCGGTGGTGACCCGCCTCGTGGCCGCGCTCGAGGACGAGCTCTCGATCCGCCTGCTGCAGCGGACGACGCGGTCGGTCACGCTCACCGACGCGGGCACGCGCTACCTCGAGCGGGCGCGGCGGATCCTCGCCGACCTCGACGAGGCGGAGCGCACCGCGCGCGCCGAGCGCACCGCGCCGGGCGGGCGCCTCGTCGTCACCGCGCCCGAGGTGTTCGGCCGGCGCGAGGTGGCGCCGCTCGTGAGCGACTTCCTCGGCCGCTACCCGGCGGTGCGCTGCGAGCTTCAGCTGGCAGACCGGGTGGTGAGCCTCGTCGAGGAGGGCGTCGACGTCGCGGTCCGCATCGGCGTGCTCCGCGACTCGAGCCTGCACGCCCGCGCGGTCGGCGCCACCCGGCGCGTCGTCGTCGGGAGCCCGGCGTACCTCCAGGCGCACCGGCGGCCGCGCGCGCCCGCTGACCTCGCCGCGCACGCGCTCGCCCACTTCAGCGCGATCGCCGCGCAGCCGGAGTGGCGCTTCCACCGCCGCGGCCGCGAGGTGCGCGTCCCGATCGCGCCGCGGCTCGTCACCAACAACGCCGACGCCGCGATCGCGCACGCCGTACGCGGCGGCGGCCTCGCGCTGGTGCTCGCCTACCAGGTGAAGGATCTGGTACGCGCCGGGCGGCTCGAGATCGTGCTCGCGCGGTACGAGCCGCCGCCGCTGCCGATCCAGCTCGTCTACCCGGGCGCGCGCCTCCCGGCGGCGAACCTGCGGGCGTTCCTCGAGCTCGCCGCGGCGCGGAGCTGGAACTTCGTCGATCTGTGATTCGGTGCGGCGAGCTGCGCCGGCCCGGTGCGGCGACTCGGTGCGGCGAGCTGCGTCGGCCCGGTGCGGCGAGCTGCGCCGGCCCGGGCCGGCGGTGACCCGTGATACGGTAGATCCGCGAGGTTAGCCGACGCTGACAAGTCGCGACATTTGCGTGCGACT